>JBDSTZ010000398.1:0-22856 GCA_039927975.1 Massilia sp.
TTTTTTCACGGCCAGCAGGTCGCCGTCCATGATGCCGGCGTCGCGCATCGACCAGCCCTTCACCTTGAGCAGGAAGTCCGGCTTCGACGAAAACATCGCCGGGTCGACGCTGTAGGTCGTCTCGACATGTTCGAGCGCGAGGATGGGCGCACCGGCGGCGACACGGCCGACCAGCGGCAGCGACATCATCAGGGTGGGCGGCGGCATGGCCTCGAGCGGGGCGCCGACCAGGCGGATGCCGCGCGAGGTGCCGGGCGAAATTTCGATCGCGCCCTTGCGGGCCAGGGCTTGCAGGTGTTCCTCGGCCGCGTTGGCCGATTTGAAACCGAGTTCGCTGGCGATCTCGGCGCGCGTGGGCGGGAAACCGGTGTTCTCGATCGCGTCCCTGATCAGGTTCAGGATTTGTTCTTGCCGTGCGGTGAGCTTGAGCATGGGTGCGGTGCTGGTTGTATGAACAGACTGTATTTTTGTACAGTATTTCGTTCAACGCAAGGAATATCGTTGTTTTTGTGCGAAATAGCTGTGGTGGCGTCTTAGCGTGCTCGACGGCCACGGCTCAACCGGAACCACAGTCTTGCCAGCATTTCCACCGTCCCCCATTGCCAGCCCACCGCAATCCACGCTATAATTGCCGGCTTTCCCTTCCCACACTCGTCTTGACGCCGAGGTGGGCATTTGTTTAAACGTCCCTAAGGAGTTATGCATGCGTCATTATGAAATCGTTTTTATCGTCCACCCGGACCAAAGCGAGCAAGTCCCGGCGATGATCGAACGTTACAAAGCCAGCGTCACTGCACGCGGCGGTAACATTCATCGCGTTGAAGACTGGGGCCGTCGTCAGATGGCTTACTCGATCCAGAAGCTGCCTAAAGCGCACTACATCTGCCTGAACATCGAATGCGACAACGAGACCCTCGTGGAACTCGAAACCGCGTTCAAATTCAATGATGCCGTGCTGCGTCACCTGACCGTCAAGCTGAAGAAGGCCGAAACGACGCCATCGCCAATGATGAAGTCGGTACAACGCGAAGACGCAGCCAAGAGCCACCGTTCGGAAGCTTCGGCTCCAGCGGCAGCAGCACCGGTAGCCGCAGCAGCGTAATTCCTGATTCAGAAACAGTGAACCGGACGAAGTGAATCAACTTCAGTTTGTCGCAGTAATTCTGGAGCGCGATGTTTTGCGCTATACCCCGGCCGGCGTGCCCATCGTGTCCGCCATCCTGTCGCACAGTTCGCAGCAGGAAGAAGCAGGGATTGCCAGGCAGGTCGCCTTTGAGATCACCGCGTTCGCCGCGGGCGAGATTTCAGGCAGGTTTGCCCGGGCCGAATTAGGCGCAGCGCACGAGTTCACCGGCTTCCTGGCCAAGAAGAACCGCAACAGCAAAGCCCTGGTGTTTCACATCATTGATTTTCGTGCCGCCGCCTGACGCGAACGCACATTTTTAGATAGGAGCCTCACATGGCATTCGGTAAAAAATTCGACAAGAACAAGCTCAAGCTGAAAGAAAAGCGCAAACAACAGAACCCACTGTTCAAGCGTAAGAAATTCTGCCGCTTCACCGCCGCAAACGTCGAGCAGGTCGACTACAAAGACGTCGACACCCTGAAAGACTTCGTCCAGGAAAACGGCAAGATCATGCCAGCACGCCTGACCGGTACCAAGGCGCACTACCAGCGCCAGGTTGACACCGCTATCAAGCGCGCCCGCTACCTCGCGCTGTTGCCTTACACCGATCTGCACCACGCTTAATCGCTGGCAGACACCTGGAGAAAAATATGCAAATCATTCTGTTGGAAAAAGTTGTTAACGTCGGCAACCTGGGCGATGTGGTCAAGGTCAAAGACGGCTACGCCCGTAACTTCCTGATCCCGCAACGCAAGGCCCGCCGCGCTACCGCTGCCGCCGTCGCTGAATTCGAAGTCAAGCGCGCTGAACTGGAAAAAGCTGCCGCCGCCAAGCTGGCCGCATCGCAAGCCCAAGGCGACAAGCTGAGCGGCATGACCATCACGATCTCGCAAAAAGCGGGCGTCGATGGCCGTCTGTTCGGTTCGGTCACCAACTTCGACATCGCTGAAGCGCTGACGAAGCAAGGTTTCGCGGTTGAAAAGGCTGCCGTGCGCATGCCTAACGGCCCGCTGAAAACCACCGGCGATCACGCCGTGTCGGTTGCCCTGCACACCGATGTCGTGGTCGACATCACCGTGGCTGTGGTCGGCGAAGCTGCCTAAGCAATACACGCATACGGCGTTCACCATGTGAGCGCATACTGCACGAAAAAGCCGGGTTCGCCCGGCTTTTTTACGTCAATTTCCGGCAAGTATTTCCGCTTGCAGACCCGGAACGGGTATAATTCGCGCCATGAACGCCCCCTCCGATCCGCAAGTCGAATCCCTTCGCATTCCACCCCATTCCATCGAAGCAGAGCAGTCTGTGATTGGTGGTTTGCTGCGTGATAACGCGGCCTGGGACCGGATCGCCGACTTCATGCACGCCGATGATTTCTACCGCTACGACCACCGCATCATCTTCGAGCAGCTGGTGCGTCTGATCAACGCCGGCAAGGCGGCCGACGTGATCACCGTGTACGAGGCGGTCAGCCAGCTCGGCAAGGCCGACGACGTCGGCGGCCTGCAATACCTGAACGCGATGGCGCAAAACACGCCGTCGGCGGCCAACATCCGCCGCTACGCCGAGATCGTGCGCGACCGCGGCATCCTGCGCAAACTGATCACTGTCGCCGACGAAATCTCCGGCAACGCCTTCAACCCGCAGGGCAAGGAAGTCAAGGAGATGCTTGACGAGGCCGAGTCGAAGATCTTCGCGATCGCCGAGCAGGGCGCGCGCGGCGCCCAGGGCTGGGTGGCGGTGCAGCCGCTGCTGACCCAGGTGGTCGAGCGCATCGACGAACTCTACAGCCGCGACAACCAGAGCGAAATCACCGGCGTGCCGACCGGCTTCATCGACCTCGACCGCATGACTTCCGGCCTGCAGCCGGGCGACCTGGTGATCGTCGCCGGCCGTCCGTCGATGGGCAAGACCGCGTTCTCGATCAACATCGGCGAGAACGTGGCCATCGAGGCCGGCTTGCCGGTGGCGGTGTTCTCGATGGAGATGGGCGGCGCCCAGCTGGCCATGCGTATGCTCGGCTCGGTCGGCCAGCTCGACCAGCACCGCCTGCGCACCGGCCGCCTCAACGACGAGGACTGGCCGCGCCTGACCCACGCGATTCAGAAGATGAACGACGCCCAGCTCTACATCGACGAGACGCCGGGCTTGAATCCGATCGAATTGCGCGCCCGCGCGCGCCGCCTGTCGCGCCAGTGCGGCAAGCTCGGCCTGATCGTGGTCGACTACCTGCAGCTGATGACCGGCTCGAAAGCGGGCGACAACCGCACCGCCGAGATTTCCGAGATTTCGCGCGGCTTGAAAGGCCTGGCGAAGGAATTGCATTGCCCGGTGATCGCCCTGTCGCAGCTGAACCGCTCGCTCGAACAACGCCCCAACAAGCGGCCGATCATGTCCGACTTGCGCGAATCGGGCGCTATCGAGCAGGACGCCGACGTGATTATTTTCCTGTATCGCGACGAGGTCTACAATCCGGACTCGCCCGACAAGGGCACCGCCGAGATCATCATCGGCAAGCAGCGTAACGGTCCGATCGGCGCGATTCGCCTGACCTGGATCGGCCAGTACACCAAATTCGGTAATTACAGCGGCAACCTGGCGACCTACCAGGGCGATTGATCGACGCGGCGCCGAAGCTACGTGCCGGTCGAGCAGCAACAAGACGGGCAGTGCGTGTGCGCCGCCCAGCAGTCTCAATATGATCTAACGGAGAATACAATGTTTGGACGCTTGATGCCCACCGAGGGCAAGTTCTTTGACCTGTTCAACCAGCACGCCGCCCTGTGCGTGAAGGGTGCGCATGAAATGGTTGGCCTGATGACCAACTTCGACGACCTCGAAAATCGCACCCACGCGATCGAAGGCATCGAGAAGCAAGCCGACAAGATTACCTACGCCACGGTCGACATGCTGCACAAGACCTTCATCACGCCGATCGACCGCGACGACATCCACAAGCTGATCACCCGCATGGACGACATCCTCGACCTGATGGAGGACGCCGCCCAAACCGTCTCGCTGTACGACTTGAAGGCGGTCACGCCGGAAGCCAAGCGCCTGGCCGAACTGTGCCTGGCCTGCTGCGAGAAGGTCCAGCAAGCCGTCGGCCTGCTGCACAATATGGACAACTCGCGCAAGATCGTCGCCATCTGCGAAGAGATCGACCGCCTCGAATCGGACGCCGACCACGTGATGCGCGCCGCGATGTCGAAACTGTTCCGCGACGAGCCGGACGTGCGCAACCTGATCAAGATGAAAGCCATCTACGAGATCCTGGAAACTGTCACCGACCGCTGCGAGGATGTTGCCAACATCATCGAAGGCATCATCGTCGAAAACGCGTAAGCGGGATCCGTCTACATGCAAACTCTTCACATGAGCTTCTGGGTGCTCGCCATGCTGGTCGGGCTGGCGCTGATTTTCGACTTCATGAACGGCTTCCACGACGCCGCCAACGCGATCGCCACGGTCGTCTCGACCGGCGTGCTGAAACCGCAGTCGGCGGTGGCGATGGCGGCGATCTTCAACTTCATCGCCATTTTCGTGGTCGGCCTTCACGTCGCCTCGACGGTCGGCAAGGGCACCATCGATCCGGCCGTGGTCGACCAGTACGTGATTTTTGGCGCGCTGGTTGGCGCCATTATCTGGAACGCGATCACCTGGTACTACGGGATTCCGTCGTCGTCCTCGCACGCCCTGATCGGCGGCCTGGTCGGCGCCGCGGTGGCCAAGTCGGGCACCGGCGCGCTGGTTGGCGGCGGCCTGCTCAAGACCGTGATCTTCATCGTCGTCTCGCCACTGCTCGGCTTCATCCTCGGCTCGATCATGATGCTGCTGGTGTCGTGGGTGTTCGTGCGCTCGACCCCGCGCCGTGTCGACACCTGGTTCCGCCGCGCACAACTGTTCTCGGCCGCCGCGTATAGCCTCGGCCACGGCGGCAACGACGCCCAGAAGACCATCGGCATCATCTGGATGCTGCTGATCGCCGCCGGCGTCTCGACCAAGGGCGAGGCCACGCCTCCGATGTGGGTGATCATCTCGTGCTACACGGCGATCAGCTTCGGCACCCTGTTCGGCGGCTGGCGCATCGTCAAGACCATGGGCCAGAAGATCACCAAGCTCAAGCCGGTCGGCGGCTTTTGCGCCGAAACCGGCGGCGCCATCACCCTGTTTACCGCCACCGCCCTCGGCGTGCCGGTGTCGACCACCCACACCATCACCGGCGCCATCGTCGGCGTCGGCTCGTCGCAGAAGATGTCGGCGGTGCGCTGGGGCGTGGCCGGCAATATCGTCTGGGCCTGGATCTTCACCATCCCCGCCTCGGCCTTCATGGCGGCGATCGCCTGGTGGGTGGGTCACCATGTGATGTGATAGCAACACCCGCCGTACAGCATGCCGCTCCGCCCAGGCCGAGCGGCATTTTTTTGTGGCGCGCGCGGTTCAAATCCACCGTCCCGTCGCATGCGGGTGGCATTCTTTGTTACTATTTCCATGACTGTGGATCAACGTCGGCCCCGACCTTGACCAGCCGCTGGAGAGCACGGTATGAAGCTGTCGAGCTTGCGAACCGGACCGCGCCCGCTTTTCTGGGGCGTCTGCGGCGCCGTGCTCGTGATCACGGCCCTCTTGATCGCGCTGGGCCTGGGGCAGCTGTCTTCGCTCGACAGTGCGAACGGGCGGATCATCGACCAGGGCTGGGACAAGGCCGAGGCCGCCCACGCGGTCAACGCGCTGACGCGGGCCAACGCGCGCCGCGTGCTCGAATTATTCCTCATCACCGACAAGGACAAGATCGCCCAGACCCAGCTGGCGATCGAGACCAACAAGCAAATCATCACCGAAAAACTCGCCATGCTCGACCGGATTGCCGAGTCGGAGCGCGAAAAGCACATGATGGCCGCGATTCGCCGCACCCGCGCCGCTTATGTCGCCTCGTTCAGCGAAGTCATCACGTTGCTGTCGGCCGACAAGCGCGGCCAGGCCGCGACCCTGATGAACGAGCAGACCCTGCCCACGCTCGACCAGTTGCAACGCCAGCTGGAAGCGATGCTGCAGTTGCAGCGGCACCTGGTGGAAGAGCATGCCGACGCGGCACGCCAACACGTCGTGCAGGCGGTACTGACCTTGTTCGGCCTCTGCCTGATCGGCGTGTTGGCCAGCATAGGCGTGGCCAATCTGGTGAGCCTCGGCATCCGCCGCCAGCAACGCGCGATCCCCTTGCGCGACGGCGCGCCGGACCCGGTCCCGAAGCAGGCCGGGTCGACCTCGAGCTCGACCTCGGCCTAGGCGGGCAATTGTTCAAAATAGGTGAGATTTCGTGAGAATGTCGTTGTAGTTCATTAACATGAAATATACACTGGAAATTATGCTGTTCCGCGGCCCTCGGAACCCCTAGTTTCAGTCGTCGGCCAACCGCGCCCCATGCGCTCCTGTTCAATCACGATGTCAGGCACTGTGCATCGACAACCCGAGAAACTACGATGAACCTCCTTAAAAACACCCGAATCGGTGTCCGCCTCGGTCTTGGTTTCGGCGTCGTGATCGCCCTGCTGGTCATGCTCGCCGTCCTCGGCATCATTCGCCTGAACGCGGTCGACGCCGCCACCGATGTGATCGTGCACGACCGCTACGTCAAGGTCGCGCTGGCCCACACCATTGAAAACGAATTCAACCGGCAGGCGCGCGCCTTGCGCACCGCAATCATTGCCGCCGACGAGGAGATCACCGGCCGCGAGCTGGGCAAGCTTGCCAGCGCGGCCCCGCTCATCGCGAGCGCTCTCGACAAGCTGAAAGTGATCATTCACACCGAGCGGGGCAAGGCGGCCTTGCAAGCCGTGCTGGTCGCGCGCAGCGCGTACCTTGAGCGCGAGAGCCGCATGATCGCGCTGATCAAGGAGAAGAAGAGCGACGCCGCGCGCACTTACCTGATCGAGGAGATCATTCCCGCGCAGGGCGTCTACGTGGGCGCCATCGAAGCGTTTGCCGACACCCAGGCGCGCGGCATGGAAGAGTTTTCGCGCGAGGCCGATGCGCTGGCCGACAGCGCCAGAACGATCATGAGTGCCATGGCCGTGGCGGCAATCTTGCTGGCCGCGGCCATCGGTTACCTGCTGACGCGCTCGATCGTGCGGCCGCTGAACCACGCCTTGCAAGTCGCGCAAACCGTTGCCGCAGGCGATTTGACCAGCCAGTTCGACACCGGCGCCGCCGACGAAACCGGCGATCTGCTGCGCGCCTTGCAGGCAATGAACGCCAGCCTGCAGAACATCGTCGGCCGGGTGCGCGGGGGCACCGACGCCATCGCCAGCGCCTCCACCCAGATCGCCACCGGCAACCTGGACTTGTCGACCCGCACCGAGCAACAGGCCGGCGCGCTGGAGGAGACCGCATCCTCGATGGAAGAGATTACCGCCACCGTGCGCGAAAATGGCGAGCATGTCCGCCACGCCAGCGAGATGGTGGTGTCGGCCTCGGAAGTGGCCATCAAGGGACGCGCCGTGGTGGCCCGCGTGATCGACACGATGGGTGCGATCAACGCTTCGTCGCGCAAGATCGTCGACATCATCGGCGTGATCGACGGCATCGCTTTCCAGACCAACATCCTGGCGCTGAACGCGGCGGTGGAGGCGGCCCGGGCGGGCGAGCAGGGCCGCGGCTTCGCGGTGGTGGCCACCGAGGTGCGCAACCTGGCCCAACGTTCCGCCACGGCGGCCAAGGAGATCAAGGCGCTGATCGGCGATTCGGTCGATTCGGTCGATCAGGGCAGTCAACTGGTGAGCCAGGCCGGCAGCACCATGGACGAAGTGGTCGACAGCGTCAAGCGGGTGACCGACATCATGGCGGAGATAGCGATGGCCAACCAGGAGCAGAACAGCGGCATTGAGCAGGTCAACCAGGCCATTTCGGAAATGGACATGGTGACCCAGCAAAACGCCGCGCTGGTCGAGGAAGCCGCCGCCAACGCCGAGGCGCTGCAGAACCAGGCCAGCGAGCTCGCCCAGGTGGTCAGTGTGTTCAAGTTGTCGCGCGAGGCGCAGCCGGCGCCGGCGCCGCGCAAGCCGCTCGCCAAGGCCGGCAAGAGTCGCGCGCTTACCATCGCGTAACGGACCTCCGAACCGTTGGACCTGCTGGCGGCAGGGCAAAAGTGTGGGCATTGTGCCGCGCTTCGCGGTATAAAAATGGCATCGATACCTTGACGAGAGCGTTGCCATGTTCGAGCTGGATTTACCGTGGTGGGAATTTATCGTCCGCGCCGTCATCGTCTATTGCGTGCTGCTGATGATGGTGCGGGTGGGCGGCAAACGCACGGTGGGCCAGTTCACCCCCTTCGACCTGCTGGTGGTGATGCTGCTGAGCGAATGCGTGTCCAACGGACTGAGCGGCGGCGACCAGTCGGTGCTGGGCGGCTTGATCCTGGCGAGCACGATGATCGTGCTGAACCTGTCGGTCGGCTATGTCACGGCGCGCAGCCGCAAGATCAGCGACATCATCGAAGGCACGCCCGAACTGATCGGCCGCGACGGCAAGATGTTCAAGGACGTGATGAAGAAATGCCGGGTCGGCGAATCGGACTTCGAGGAAGCCCTGCGCGAGGCCGATTGCAAGCTCGAAGACATGAAGTGCGCCTTTCTCGAAACGGACGGGCAGATCACGATTATGCAAAAGTAGCCGCCGGCCGATGAAACGGGGGCCCTGTCTTGCGCCTGCCCGACCGGCGCTTCCAGGTGATGAGCAAGCAACCTGCCAGCATCAGCGCAGCTGCGCTGGGTTCGGGTACCGGCGGCGAAATGATGAGCCTGGTCCGGTCGGTCCAGTCCAAGGACGCAATGCGGCCAGCAGGACCGCCGGTGTAGTCGTAACGATAGTCGTACTGGCCGGTGGTGGTGGCGCCGGAACTGAACGAGACGCCGTTTTCGTCGGAATAGTTCCAACGGGTGGCAAATTGAAGCTCGCCACTGCCGGGCTTGTAAGAAAATCGTTCGAGCTGACAATAGTTGTACGGACATCCCAAGTGGGCCCAGCTATTGGCTTCGTACTCATCGCCCTGCCAGTTAAATCGCCTTACCTCCGCCAGTTCCAGCGCGTGGTTACCGTTATTGTCGCTGGCTTCAAAAAAACCGGACAGCGACAACCTTGAGTCGAACCCGAGATTTTCATCATCGATGTAGCGCTCGAAACCGGTGAATTTGAATTCGTAAGAACTCGACCGGGCCTGGCAAGACGCGACGACCGAACACAGCAGAATGAAAAACAGTCGGATCCACATGGCGAGCTCCTTCAAGTCAGCGTTGCCAGACAAGGAAGCGCCGACTGAGCGAATCATCGACATAGCATCCTGACTTCTTGGACACGGCTTTATGGAAGAAATTCCAAGCCTGGCTGGTTTCCCTGCCGTCGCCGGCCACGCCCGACTGCGCGGAACGCGAAACTGGCGCTGCGGCGGTGTCGCGTGGGCGGCGCGAAAAAAAACCCTGGATGGCGCACGGCCCCCAGGGTTTTTTTGTTGCAACCGGCGCCGAAACGCCAGCGGTTTTTTTACAAGACTTCGCTAGCGTGATCGGCCAGGCGCGAACGCTCGCCGCGCGCCAGCGTGACGTGGCCGCTGTGCGACCAGCCCTTGAAGCGGTCGACCACGTAGGTCAGGCCGCTCGACCCTTCGGTCAGGTAAGGCGTGTCGATCTGCGCGATGTTGCCAAGGCACAGGATCTTGGTGCCGGGACCGGCGCGCGTGACCAGGGTCTTGAGCTGCTTCGGCGTCAAGTTCTGCGCCTCGTCGATGATCAGGAACTTGTTCACAAACGTGCGGCCGCGCATGAAGTTGAGCGACTTGATCTTGATGCGCGAGCGGATCAGGTCCTGGGTCGCAGCACGGCCCCATTCGCCGCCGTCCGAATCGGACTTGTTGAGCACTTCGAGGTTGTCGTCGAAGGCGCCCATCCACGGCGACATCTTCTCTTCCTCGGTGCCCGGCAGGAAGCCGATATCCTCGCCCACGGGCACCGTCACGCGGGTGACGATGATCTCGTTGTAGAGCTTGGTTTCGAGCACCTGCGCCAGGCCCGCCGCCAATGCCAGCAGGGTCTTGCCGGTGCCGGCCTGGCCGAGCAGGGTGACGAAGTCGCACTCCGGATTCATCAACAGGTTCAGGGCGAAGTTCTGCTCGCGGTTGCGGGCGGTCACGCCCCACACGTTGTTCTTGCTGTGGCTAAAGTCGCGCAGGGTTTGCAAGACTGCGGTCTTGCCGTTGAGCTGCTTGACCTGGCCGTAGAACGGCGCCTCGCCATTTTTCGGTTCGAGGTAGACGAATTGGTTCACCAGCAAGCTTGGAATGGTCGGGCCGGTCACGCGGTAGAAGGTGGCCGAGGTGCCATTCTTGTTTTCCTGCCAGGACTCCATGTCCTTGCCGTTCTTGTTCCAGAAGTCGTCCGGCAGTTGCACGATGCCCGAGTAGAGCAGGTCGGTGTCTTCCAGCACATGGTCGTTGAAGTAATCTTCAGCCGGCAAGCCCAGCGCGCGCGCCTTGATGCGCATGTTGATGTCTTTCGACACCAGCACGATGGCGCGGCCCGGCAATTCGGCTTCCAGGTTGCGTACCACGCCGAGGATCTGGTTGTCGGCCTTGCCGACCGGCAGACCTTCCGGCAGGGTCGGACCGTTTTGCAGACGGGTCTGGAAGAACAGGCGGCCCTTGGCATCCTTGTTGCCCAGCTTGGACAGCGGAATGCCCGATTCGATCGCGCCATCGTCGATATTGCCGACCAGCGCGTCTAGCGTGCGCGAGACCTGGCGGGCGTTACGCGCGACTTCGGACATGCCTTTTTTATGGTCGTCGAGTTCCTCCAACGTCATCATCGGCAGATAGACGTCGTGTTCCTCGAAGCGGAACAGGGAAGTCGGATCATGCATCAGCACGTTGGTGTCGAGCACGAACATCTTGAGCGAGCCGGCCTTGTCGGCCTGGCGGCTGGCGTTCGACTTGCTGCCCGACTCGGCCGGTTTCCTGGCCGCCACCGGCGCCACGGGTTCGCTCTCGCGCGCACGCCCGGACGGCGCCTTGGCCTTGACCGGCGCGGGCGCTGCGGCCGGTGCCGGCACGGGCGCCAATGCAGGCGCCAAAACTGGCGCCTCCGCCGTCACCGCCTTGGCCTTGGCAGTGCGCGCTTTCGGCGCCGCCACGGCCTTGCCGGCAATGATGTCTTCGACCGGATCGAGCGGTGCGGCGGCCGGCGGCACGATGCGCACCGACGGCTTGCTGCGGTCGGCCTTGGGATAATCTTTGGCCAGCAGCAGGGCGGCTGGCTTGGTGGGGAGCTTTGGCAGTGGCATCAGTGTCTCAATCTAAAAAAAGTTCACGAGGTAGCCCGAGGCGGCCGGACACGCGAAGGTGCTGGCGGCGACGGCGTCGATGCGGCTGGAGGGATCGCGTGAGCGAACTACAGGGGAGCGTTGCGGGTAAGGCCGGCTCAGGTAGCCGGAGTGGCGGGCCGCCAGTTGGACATGATGCAAGAAGGAAACGCGGTGACTCAAAATAGACGGATGCAATCTTGGTTGGACAGCAGGTTAACCATGACGCGCCTGGTACTCAAGGCGCGTTCTTGATGAATTCCAGCACTTCATCGACGTGACTTTGTACCTTCACTCCACGCCATTCTTTCACCAATCGCCCATCAGCGTCAATGATAAACGTACTGCGCTCGATCCCCCGCGCCTGCTTGCCATACATCATCTTCATTTTCATGACGCCAAACTGCGCGCAGATCGCTTCGTCGGGGTCGGAAATGAGCTCGAACGGCAGGCCCAGCTTCGATTTGAAGTTTTCGTGCGAGCGCAGCGAATCGCGGCTGATGCCGTAGATCTCGGTCTGCGCGGCGACGAACTCAGGATGCGCTTCGCGAAAGGCGATGCTTTCGGTGGTGCAGCCCGGGGTGTTGTCCTTGGGGTAGAAGTACAGCACGGTGTAGCGCGCCGGACGGTCGGCCAGGGCGAAGGTTTTGCCACTGGTCATGGCGCCGGAGAAGTTGGAAACGGGTGCAGCGGGTTGGCTTTCAGCCACAGGGATTCTCCTGGAGGATGCATCGGCGCCAACTTCTTACCCCGGTGGCGCAACAGGGGACGCGGATGCGTCGCTTACAGCATGGTGTCCTGAACGATCAGCTGACCCGAACGGCCGGGCACTTCGCCCCAGGTGATCGGGTAGGACGGCAAATCCTGGCCCTTGAGCTTGTCGTAATAATCGGCCATCGAGGCCAGTTGGTAGCCCTGCGCCTTCCAGCCATTTAACAGCTTCTCGAATATGGGGGCGAGTTTTTGCCCTTCAAGTTCGGCGTGCAGCGTATAGACATGGTCGCGCGGGCCGTCGGCGGTCAGCTTGAGCAAATGCTCGGCGATGTTGTCGGTGGTGATCGTTACGCCGTCGACTTCGCGCCCCAGCAGTTCGTCCAGGGTTGGCAGGGTGGTCGGCATTTGCAGGCAGGCGCTGCCGCTGATGCGGTAGGGGCCGGCCGCCGGGTCTTGCAGCGCGCCGTTCTGGCGCAGCAGCGCGCGGCCGTCGGAAGCGTAGGCGTAGCCGGCTGCGTCGTGCTCGCGGAAAGCGACCTCGTTCATCTGCCAGCCGGCCGCGCCGTGGGTCGGCGGGGCCGCGCCGAACACCGCGCGAAAGCGCTGCTCGGCGTGGCGCATGGTTTCCGAGGTCCAGGCTGAATCGGCGTGCCGCACATTGTCCTGCCACACCACGTGGTCCCAGGTGTGGATGCCGCACTCGAAGCCGGCCGCGGCCACCGCGCGCAGTTCGGCCATGCATTTGCGGCCGATGTCGGGCGCCGGCAGCAGCACCCCGTACATCAGCGTCTTGAAGCCGTAGTGTTCGAGCACCGAGGTGCGCGAGACTTTCTGGAAGAAGCCGGGACGGAAGGCGCGCCGCAGGGCCCAGCCGGTATGGTCCGGACCCAGCGAAAACAGGAAGGTGGCGTGGGCGCCATGCTCGCTGAGCATGCGCACCAGGTTCGGCACCCCTTCGCGCGTGCCGCGATAGGTGTCGACGTCGATCTTGAGAACCAGCAGCGGCGTGCTGGCGGGGAGCGTGTCAGTCAAGCGTTCAATCCATCAATGCTTTGGCTTCAGCGACCTGGCTGCGGTAGGCGTCGAAAATATTGCGCAACGAATCGGCCATCGAGACGGTCGGCTTCCAGCCCAGCTCTTCGCAGGTGTTGGTGATTTTCGGCACGCGGTTCTGCACGTCCTGGTAGCCGGTGCCGTAGTAGGCGCCCGAGGTGGTCTCGACGATCTTGACCTGCTTGGCGCCGTCGGCGTATTCCGGGTACTCGGCGGCCAGGTCGATCATCATGGTGGCCAGGTCGCGGATCGAATAATTGTTGACCGGGTTGCCGATGTTGTAGATCTTGCCGGAAGCGGCGCCATCCTTGTTGTCGATGATGCGCATGAGCGCGTCGATGCCGTCGTCGATGTAGGTGAAGGCGCGCTTCTGGGCGCCGCCGTCGACCAGCGAGATGTTTTCGCCGCGCACGATGTGGCCGAAGAACTGGGTCACCACGCGCGAAGAACCTTCTTTCGCGGTGTGGATCGAATCGAGGCCGGCGCCGATCCAGTTGAACGGACGGAACAGGGTGAAGTTCAAGCCTTCCATGCCGTAGCCCCAGATCACGCGGTCCATCAGCTGCTTGGCGCAGGAATAGATCCAGCGCGGCTTGTTGATCGGGCCGCAGATCAGTTCGGACTGCTCCGGATCGAATTCCTCGTCGTGGCACATGCCATACACTTCCGAGGTCGACGGGAACACCAGGTGCTTGCCGTACTTGGCGGCCGAGCGGACGATCGGCAGGTTCGCTTCAAAGTCGAGCTCGAACACGCGCAGCGGCTGCTTGACGTAGGTCGACGGCGTCGCGATCGCCACCAGCGGCAGGATCACGTCGCACTTCTTGACGTGGTACTCGACCCATTCCTTGTTGATGGTGATGTCGCCTTCGAAAAAGTGCATGCGCGACTTGTACGCCTCGTTCTCGAGCACGTCCTTGATGCGGTCCGACTGCATGTCCATGCCATAGACGTGCCAGTCGGTCGTTTCCAGGATGCGCTTGGACAGGTGGTGGCCGATGAAGCCGTTGACGCCGAGGATGAGGACTTTTTTCATGTGTGGTCTCTAGATGGTGATCTGTTCGTTATGGTGCGGCGGCGGTTGCCAGGCGCTGTTGCAACTGCGCGGGGCTGATCGCCACGCCGTCTTCCAGCAGGGCGCCAATGGCCAGCATGCGGCCGTCGCCGCATACGCCAAAGATGTGATTATCCACTACAGCCAAGCCCGGAGGCAAACTTGTGCTCGGTTCGCGATATAACCTTGCTCGTTCGATAACATAGGTGTGGCCGTTCAATTCGGTGAAGGCGCCGGGGTAGGGCGGCGCCACCGCGCGGTGCAGATTGTAGACCTGGCTGGCCGGCTGCGACCAGTCGATGCGGCCGTCCTCCGGCTTGCGTCCGCCGAAGTAGCCGCCCTGGCTCAGGTCGTTGGGGCGGCGCGCCGCGCTGCCGTCCAGCAGGGCCGGCAGCACCTGCCACAGGGCTTGCTCGGCCGCCACGGTGACCTTGCCGAACACTTCAAAGGCGGTGTCGTCGGGCAGGATTGGCACCGCGCTCTGGGCGACGATGGCGCCGGCGTCCGGCTTGACCGTCATTTCGTGCAGGGTGGCGCCGGTTTCAAGCGCGCCGTGCAGCACCGCCCAGTTGACCGGCGCGCGGCCGCGAAACTGCGGCAGCAGCGAGCCGTGCATATTGAAGGCCGGCGCGATCGCCAGCAGTTCGGCCGGCAGCATGTGGCGGTAGTAAAAGCTGAACATCAGGTCGGGACGGGCCGCGGCGACGCGTGCGGCCAGCTCCGGCGACTTCGCGTCGGCCGGCGTTAGGTAGGGGATGCCCTCGGCCTCGCACAGCGAAATGACCGATTCGAACCAGATGTTTTCGGTGGCGCTGTCCTCGTGGGTGAGCACCAGGGCGATGTCGACGCCGCCGGCCAGCAGCACCTTGAGGCAGCGCACCCCGACGTTGTGATAGGCGAAAACGACCGCCCGCTTGCCGGTCGTCGCCGCCAGTCCCGTCGACAGTCCCGTCGCCACTGCCGCCGTCATCGGCCCACCTGGCGTTTTTCGATGGCGCGGTCGAGCGCCTCGTCCTTGCCCGGGGTGTGCTGCAAGATGGTCTGCACCACGTAGCGCGGCCGCGCCCGCACTTGCTGGAAGATGCGGCCGACGTACTCGCCCACCAGGCCGATGCCGAACAGGATCACGCCCATGAAGAAGAAGGCGATGGCGAACAGGGTGAACACGCCCTCGGCCTCGGCGCCGATGAAGAAGCGGCGAAACAGCAGCACCAGCACCAGCAGCGCCGACAGCGCCGAGAGCATCATGCCGAGCATCGAAAATATCTGCAGCGGCACCAGCGAGAAGCCGGTCACCAGGTCGAAGTTCAGGCGGATCAGGCTATACAGCGAATACTTCGATTCGCCGGCCGCGCGTTCCTCGTGCTCGACGATGATCTCGGTCGGCTTGCGCGAGAATTTATAGGCCAGCGCCGGCACGAAGGTGTTCACCTCGCCGCACTGGTTGACCAGGTCGATCACGTTGCGGCCGTAGGCGCGCAGCATATTGCCCTGGTCGGTGATCTTGATGCTGGTGATCTTCTCGCGCAGACGGTTCATGGCTTTCGAGGCGATCGTGCGCCAGGCCGAATCCTGGCGCTTGCGGCGGATCGAGCCCACGTAGTCGAAGCCTTCGCGCATCTTGGCGACCAGCTTGTGGATTTCCTCGGGCGGGTTTTGCAGGTCGGCGTCGAGCGTGACGACGATGTCGCCGCGGGTGGCCTCGAAGCCGGCCAGGATCGCCATGTGCTGGCCGTAGTTACCGTTGAAGAGCACCACGCGGGTGACGTCCGGGCGGGTGCGGAACTGCTCGGCCAGGATCGACACCGAGCTGTCGCGGCTGCCGTCGTTGACGAACACGATCTCGTAGGCGATGCCCATCTTGTCGAGCGCCGGGTACAGGCGGGCGAACAGCGCGGCCAGGCCGGCTTCCTCGTTGTAGATCGGGATGACGACCGACAGTTCGGGCTTGATGGCGGTGACGCTCATTTCGCCAGCACCTGTTTGACCGCCGCCACCACGCGCGCGACGTCGTCGGTCGTCATGGCGTAGAACAGCGGCAGGGTGACCGTCAGGCGGCCGATTTTTTCCGAGATGGGGAACATGCCTTCCTTGAAGCCGCGTTCGCGGTACAGGGTAAACAAATGGATCGCCGCGTAGTGGAAGCCGGTGCCGATATTGAACTCGGCCTTCAGGCGCGTCATGAAGTCGGCGCGGGTGGTGGGGCCGCGGTCGGGCAGGATGATCTGGAACAGGTGCCAGTTCGAGGTGTCGAACGCCGCCAACGGCAGCTGGGCCCCGGTCTGCGCCTCGAAGTCCGGCCCGAACGCGTCGAAATAGCACTCGGCCAGACGGCGCCGGTGGGCGTTGACGGCGTCGATGGTTTTCAGTTGGCCCAGGCCGATCGCGGCGGCGATGTCGGTCATATTGTATTTACCGCCCAGCACATCGACGTCGATCTGGTCGACCCCGCCACGGGTGACGCCCTGCAAGCGGTATTTTTCGGCCAGCGCGGCTTCCTCCGGCGTGTTCATGACCAGGCAGCCGCCTTCGCCGGTGGTCAGGTTCTTGTTGACCTGGAAGCTGAACGAGACGAAGTCGCCAAAGGCGCCGATGCGCTTGCCCTTCCAGGTCGAGCCGAAGGCCTGGGCCGCGTCCTCGACCACTCGCAGCTGGTGCTTGTCGGCGATCGCGTACAGCCGGTCCATGTCGACCGGCAGGCCGGCCAGGTAGACCGGGATGATGGCGCGGGTGCGCGGCGTGATGGCCGCTTCCAGCTTGTCGAGGTCGATATTGCGGGTGGCCGGATCGATGTCGGCGAACACCGGGGTGGCGCCGACCGCGAGGATGACGTTGGCGGTGGCGACCCAGGAGATCGGCGTGGTGATCACTTCGTCGCCAGGGCCAATGCCGGCGATGCGCAGGGCGATCTCCATGGTGCAGGTGCCGGAATTGAAGCAGCGCACCGGGCGCCCGCCGAAGTATTCCGACAGCGCTTGCTCGAAGGCGCCCGCCTTGGGGCCGCCATTGGTCAGCCAGCCGGAGCGCAGCACTTCGCCGACGGCGGCGATGGTGTCCTCGTCGATGCTTGGCTTGGAAAACGGCAAAAAGGGCAGGGCAGCAGTCATTGGTTTCTCGTTAGTAATTATTTTGCGGCGCGTGGGCGGTGCGTACCGGGACCGCCGGGCCGCGCGCGATGGTATGGCGGCCTGGCGTCAGCGCGGGCACGCCGGCGCGAACGCCGGCCCACAGCGGACCAGCGCATATTTTATCAGCCTTACAATCAAGTCCGCGCCAACAAGACCACGCCGACCATGATGACGGCGATGGCCAGCATGCGCTGGGGCGAGACGATTTCCCCCAGGAATATCCAGGCGCCGAAGGCGCTGACCACGTAGCCGAGCGAGAGCATCGGGTAGGCGATCGTCACGTCGGTGCGCGACAGGCCGATGATCCACACCACCAGCGAGACGGCGTAGCAGGCCAGGCCGGCCAGGATCGGCAGCTGGGTCGCCACCTTGATCCCGGTGGCGAACCAGTTGTCGGCGGTCAGGTGGATCGCCCCGCCCATGGCGTTGGTGCCGGCCTTGAGCAGCAGCTGGGCGGCGGCATTGAGCAGCACGCCGGTAATGATGAAAGCGAAGGTCGATAGATTCATGGGGCGGGGTCGTTGGCGATCACGGTGCGGCGCGCGTCCTGCGCGATCAGCCGCATCGGCACGCCTTGTTGTTGGAGGTTCTGGTAGATCTCGGGGCTGACGATGGCGATGTCGCGCACGCCGGCGCCGGCGTCGCGCCGCCACTGGTCGACAAACGCCGCCACGGTGGGGATGCCCAGTTCCGGCTGCTGTTGCAGGCCGAAGGAAAATTCGTCGGTGTAGGCGACCAGCGTCACGGTGCGGCCCAGGTAGAAGGTGAGCGACTGTTCATAGGTGCCGACCGAGTAGATCCTGGTGTCGGGCTTGAGTTCAGCCTTGATCGGCTTGACGAACCCGATGCCGGCGCGCGCCGCGCCGTAAGGCTCGAAACCGGTCAGCAGCAGTTCGCTCATGCCGAAGCCGGCGATCGCCAGCACCACCACCGTCAGGTCGCGCTTCATCTGGCGCGCGTACAGCAGCGCCAGGGCGCCGCCGACCAGGCCGACGAAGCCGGCCGCCAGCACCCAGGGCTGGATCGCCTGCAGCAGCGCCAGCTCGCCCTCGTGGTGCTTGAGCTTGGTGATGAAGGGGACGTAGGCCAGCAGCGCCGCGCCGATCGCGCTGGCCAGGCCGGCGGCGAACATGCGGGTGCGGCGGCTGCCATGTTCGAGGTTCACCGCGATCAACAGCGCCAGCGCCGGGAAGATCGGCAGGATATAGCCGGGCAGCTTGGAACTCGACTTGGTGAAGAAGGCAATAATGAACACCGCCCAGATCAGCAGCATCAGGCGCGGCCTGAAGCGGCCTTCTTCGCGCCGCGCGCCCATCGCCAGGCTCGATGGCAGCATGCCCAGCCAGGGCACGATGAAGGGCAGCAGGATCACCAGGAAGTAGTACCAGGCGCCTTCGCGGTGGTGGGTCTTGAGGAAGAAGCGGTCCCAGTGTTCGTGGATGAAGAAGAAGTGCGGCTGCTCCGGATTGGCCTGCGCCACCAGCACGAACCAGGGCACGGCGATGGCGGCGAACAGCAGCAGGCCCTTGACCAGGTGCAGGCGGGCCCACAGCGCCCAGTCGCGCGTGAAGAGGGTGTAGAGCACCAGCACGGCGCCCGGCAGCACCAGGCCGATCAGGCCCTTGGACAGCACCGCCAGCGCCATGCCGGCCCAGCACACCAGCATCCAGTTGCGCTGTTCGGCGGCCGGCGCGCCGTCGCGCTGGCCCAGCAGCAGGCCGCACAGGGCGATCGTCATCATGCCCGACAAGCCCATGTCGAGCGAATCGATCTGGCCGCAAGCGACCCAGTAGAAGGAAGAGCCGAGCACCAGCGCAGCGTACAGGCCGGCGCGCCGGCCGAACACCTTGGCGCCGGTGTAGCCGGTCAGGATCACGCCGCCCAGGCCGCACAGGCCGGTCCACAGGCGCGCCTGCCACTCGCCGACGCCGAACACGGCGAACGAGAGTGCGTTCATCCAGGTCTGCAGGGGCGGCTTCTCGAAGTATTTGATGCCGTTCAGGCGGGTGGTGATCCAGTCGCCGCTGGCGAACATCTCGCGCGCCATCTCGGCGTAGCGGCCCTCGTCGGGCGGCACCAGGGTGCGTACGCCCAGCATGCACAGCCAGACAATGGCGAACAGCGCCAGCAGCGTCCAGACGAACCGGGGCGACTCGTGCAGGTCGTTCAGGTGCAGCGCGGCGCCGTCGACGTCCTGGCGCTGGCTCATGCCGCGCCCGCGCCGAGGATCAGCGCCAGGGTGACCTTGCGGCCTTCGCCCATCAGGATGTTGTAGGTGCGGCAGGCCGCCTTGTTGTCCATGCATTCGACGCCGACCCGGCGCGCCGACAGGGCGGTGAGCAGGCGCGGGTGGACGAAACGCTGGCGCTCGCCGGTGCCGAGGATGACGACGTCGGGCAGGTCTTGCTCGATCAGGGCGAAATGCTCGGCGGTGAGCGCGTCGAAGCTGGGCACGTCCCACGGCCGCGGCGGCGTTTCTGGCATCACCAGCAGGCTGTAGTTGAAGCGCGCGGCGTTGATCTCGACGCCGGTGTCGTCGTAGCCGGTCACGGTCTGGTATTGTTGGGTTGGGCTGGAATGGAGCTTCATGGCAGTCGGAACACGCGAATGGCGCTGGTCATTGTGGTGGGAGCGGGCGTTAGCATGCCACAAACGGGGGTAAATCGCGAGCCATTGGCAAGCCTGCGGCCCGCGCACGGCGCCGCCGGCACCGTCCTGATCGGACGAATCGACCGTCATTGCGCCTCAAAAGAGGGCGAACGGCGTCGTTTTAGCCGTGTTCCGCCCCAATTTGGACATGCTGCCGGTTGATTAATTCGGGCGCTTTCGGCAGAATGGTTATTTTTCGCACTGCAACATACACGCGCGCCTTGGACAGGGAATAATTTTGCGACCGATTTTAAAATCGAACAAGCTCGACGACGTCTGCTATGAAATTCGCGGACCGGCCATGGAGCGTGCCCGTCAGATGGAAGAGGACGGCCACAAGATCATCAAGCTCAACATCGGCAACCTGGCGGTGTTCGGCTTCGATCCGCCCGACGAGATCGTGCACGACATGATCCGCAATATGCACGGCGCGGCCGGCTACACCGATTCGAAAGGCATGTTCGCGCCGCGCAAGGCGATCATGCACTACACCCAGGAAAAGCAGATCGCCGGTGTCAAGATCGACGATATCTACTTGGGCAACGGCGCCTCCGAACTGATCGTGATGGCCATGAACGGCCTGCTCAACAACGGCGACGAAGTGCTGGTGCCGGCGCCCGACTATCCGCTGTGGACCGCCGCCGTCAGTCTGTCGGGCGGCAATCCGGTGCACTACGTCTGCGACGAGCAGGCCGGCTGGATGCCCGACATCGACGACATGCGCCGCAAGATCACGCCGAACACCCGCGCCATCGTCGTCATCAACCCGAACAACCCGACCGGCGCGCTGTATTCGCGCGACGTGCTGCTCGAGATCGTCGAACTGGCGCGCCAGCACCAGCTGATCATCTACGCCGACGAGATCTACGACGAGACGCTCTACGACGGCAACGAGCACGAATCGATCGCCTCGCTGGCCGAGGACGTGCTGTTCGTGACCTTGAACGGCCTGTCGAAGAACTACCGCTCGTGCGGCTACCGCGCCGGCTGGATGGTGCTGTCGGGCGAGAAGCGCCACGCCAAGGACTACATCGACGGCTTGAACATCCTCGCCTCGATGCGCCTGTGCGCCAACGCGCCGGGCCAGTTCGCGATCCAGACCGCGCTGGGCGGCCACCAGAGCATCGCCGAACTGGTGGCGCCGGGCGGCCGGCTGGCGCGCCAGCGCGACCTGGCGCACAAGCTGCTGACCGAGATCCCGGGCGTCACCTGCGTCAAGCCGAAGGCGGCGCTGTACATGTTCCCGAAACTCGATCCGCAGATGTATCCGATCGCCGACGACCAGCAGTTCGCGCTCGAACTGCTGTCGGAAGAGAAGGTGCTGATCGTGCAGGGCACGGGCTTCAACTGGAGCGCGCCGGACCACTTCCGGCTGGTGTTCCTGCCCAATACCGACGACCTGACCGATGCGTGCGGACGCATCGCGCGCTTCCTCGACGGCTACCGCCGGCGCCACGGGCGCGGATGACCCAACCCGTTTTAGTGTAAAGAACAGAACAGCGAAGAACCAAGAAAATGAAATCGATCAAAGTAGGCTTGTTAGGCATCGGCACCGTCGGTGAAGGCACGTTCAACGTCTTGAAACGCAACCAGCCGGAGATTCGCCGGCGCGCCGGGCGCGGTATCGAGATCACCATGGTCTCGGCGCGTAATCTCGAACGCGCGGCCCAGCGCACGCGCGGCGAATGCGAAGTCGTCGCCGATCCATTCGAGATCGTCAACAGCCCCGACATCGACATCGTCATCGAACTCATTGGCGGCTACGAGCTGGCCTACGAACTGGTGATGCAGGCGATCGCCAACGGCAAGCACGTCGTCACCGCCAACAAGGCACTGCTGGCGCTGCACGGCAACGAGATCTTCGCGGCGGCCCAGGCCAAGGGCGTGATGGTCGCGTTCGAGGCGGCGGTGGCCGGCGGCATCCCGATCATCAAGGCGCTGCGCGAAGGCTTGACCGCCAACCGCATCGAATCGGTGGCAGGCATTATCAACGGCACCACCAACTTCATCCTGTCGGAAATGCGCGACAAGGGCCTCGATTTCGCCACCGTGCTGAAACAGGCGCAGGAGCTGGGCTACGCCGAAGCCGATCCGACCTTCGACATCGAAGGTGTCGACGCCGCCCACAAGCTGACCATCATGTCGGCCATCGCCTTCGGCATCCCGGTGCAGTTCGACAAAGCCCACGTCGAGGGCATCAGCAAGCTCGAAGCGATCGACATCCGCTACGCCGAGCAGCTGGGCTATCGCATCAAGCTGCTTGGCATCACCAAGCGCGCCGTGGTGAACGGCGTCGAAGGCATCGAGCTGCGCGTGCACCCGACCCTGATTCCGAACAAGCGCCTGATCGCCAACGTCGAAGGCGCGATGAACGCGGTGCTGGTGCACGGCGACGCCGTCGGCGCCTCGCTGTACTCGGGCCGCGGCGCCGGCGCCGAGCCGACCGCCTCGTCGGTGATCGCCGACCTGGTCGACATCACGCGCCTGGCCACGGCCAGCCCGGAATTCCGGGTCCCGCACCTGGCGTTCCAGCCGAACCAGATGACCGACGTCGAGATCTTGCCGATGTCGGAGATCACGACCAGCTACTACATGCGCGTGTACGTGAAGGACCAGCTGGGCGTGATGGCCGACCTGACCCGCATCCTGGCCGACGCGCGTATCTCGATCGACGCCGTGCTGCAGAAGGAGCCGGCCGAGGGCGAGACGCGTCTCGACATCATCATCCTGACGCACCAGACGCAGGAAAAGAACATCGACGCGGCGATCGTCAAGATCGAGGCGATGG
>JBDSTZ010000399.1:0-2816 GCA_039927975.1 Massilia sp.
GGCCGATGGCTTGCGGGGCCGCATCGAATTGCAGGGCATTGGCTTTCGCTATGGATCACGGGCCGTCATTCGAAATCTCGATCTGGACATCCAGCCCGGCGAAATGATCGGCCTGGTCGGCCACAGCGGCTCCGGCAAGAGCACCCTGGTCAACCTGATCTGCCGCTTCTACGACGTGTCGGAAGGCGCGATTCTGCTCGACGGCGTCGACATCCGCTCCTTCGCGGTGTCCGACTACCGCCGCAATATCGGCCTGGTGCTGCAAGAGCCTTTCCTGTTCTTCGGCACCATCGCCGAGAACATCGCCTACGGCAAGCCGGGCGCCACGCGCGAGGAAATCATCGCCTCGGCGCGCGCCGCCCACGCCCACGAATTCATCCTGCGCCTGCCGCAGGGCTACGACTCGATGGTCGGCGAGCGCGGCCAGGGCCTGTCGGGCGGCGAGCGCCAGCGCATCTCGATCGCCCGCGCGCTGCTGATCGACCCGCGCATCCTGATCATGGACGAGGCCACCTCCTCGGTCGACTCCGAGACCGAAAAGGAAATCCAGAAGGCGCTCGACAACCTGGTGCAGGGCCGCACCACCATCGCCATCGCGCACCGCCTGTCGACCCTGCACCGGGCCGACCGCCTGGTCGTGCTCGACCGCGGCGTGGTGGTCGAAGAAGGCAGCCACGACGCGCTGATGGCGAAAGAGGGCGCGTATTTCCGCCTGTACGAAGCGCAGGCGCGCAACGTCGACACCGATCTGGACGACGGCGACAAGGACAACTGATATGGCGACAACGACTTTTACGCTGGAGCGCGACAGCTTCGGCAAGCTCAATCTGACCACGGCCGACGGCGTCGTCCACCCGGCCGTCTCGCCGGTGCGGGCGTTTCCGATCCAGTCGCCCGAGCAGGGCATCTCGCTGGTGCTGGGCGACGGCCAGGAGGTGGCGTGGATCGACGACCTGGCCACGCTGCCGGCGCCGATCGCCACGCTGGTGCGCGGCGAACTCGAAGGGCGCGAATTCATGCCCGAGATCCTGCACGTGAGCGATGTGAGCAGCTACGCCACGCCCTGCACCTGGTACGTCAAGACCGACCGCGGCGACACCGAATTCGTCCTCAAGGCCGAAGAGGATATCCGTCGCATCGGCGCCACCTCGCTGCTGGTGGCCGACAGCCACGGCATCCATTTCCTGGTGCGCGACATGTTCACCATCGACCGTCACACGCGCCGGATTCTCGACCGCTTCTTGTGACCCTGTGACCGTGTGACCGTGTGACCCTGTGGCCCCTGTGACCGCCGCCGGCCGCGCGGCCTCACGCGGCCCCCAGCGACAGGCGCATGTGCTCCCAGTGCGAGCCTTTCCAGAACACCCGCCCGCAGCGTTCGCAGTGTGAGAATTCGTGCTGGCCGGCGCGCACCATCGGCGGCAGGCGCTCGCTCACCTCGGCCTTGGCCACCACCCGCAGCGGCGCGTTGCAATGCAGGCACAGCGTGAACGGTGCAAAGCGCGCGCGCAGATCGAAGCGCTCGACCATTTCGGCAAACTGCGCCGCCGGCTTCAAGGCCCGCACGTAGGCGCCCGCCACCACCTCGCGCCGCTTGAGCAGGTCGCGGTCGCGCGTCAGCGCCGCCCGCTCGCCATCGGCCGCCAGCGCCGCGATCTCGTCGTCGCCGATGTCGTTGCGGTACACCGTGTCGAAGCCGGCCATCCGCAGCATGCGCGCCAGCGCGCCCAGGTGGGCGTCGGCGACGAAGCGCGACGCTGTGCGCGGCGCCATCGGCGCCAGCGCCGCCCGCAATGGTCCCGGATTGAGGCGGGCAAAGCGCGGATACACCGCGACCCGGTCGCCCTCGCGCAGGATGCGGTCGAGCCCGCTTGCCTCGCCATTGACCAGCACCAGCGCCACTTCAGTGTGCGGCGGGCCGAGCGCCTCGATCATGTGCTTGGTGGTGGCCGCGCGCGCGCACACGCAGGCGAACGCCCGGCCGCGCCGCGCCGGCGCCAGGAAGTCGTTCAGCTCGGCATAAAAGCGAAAAGTCGCGCTCACCATGGTCCCTGTTCGAGCGTGCGCGAACGCGATAGTTCAGTGGCCGGGTTATCATGCCGTCGATGGCACCGGCGGTGCGGCTTGAGGGATACATACATACTATGCAAACACGACGATTCGGCCACGACGGCCTGGAAGTACCGGAAATTGGCCTGGGCTGCTGGCAGCTCGGCGGCGGCTGGGGCAAACCCTGGGACAACGACGTCGCCCAGCAAATTCTTGAACAGGCCTACCGTGATGGCGTGCGCTTCATCGACACCGCCGACGTCTACGGCGACGGCGCCAGCGAGCGCTCGATCGGCCAGTTCCTCCAGCGCCACGATGACGTCTTCACCGCCACCAAGCTCGGACGCGGCGCCATCTACCCGTCCGGCTACACCCGCGACAGCCTGCGCACGGCCACGTTGCGCTCGCTCGACCGGCTCGGCGTCGAACGGCTCGACCTGACCCAGCTGCACTGCGTGCCGCCCGAGGTGCTGCGCGCCGGCCACGTGTTCGACTGGCTGCGCGAACTGCGCGACGAAGGCCTCATCGCGCGTTTCGGCGCCAGCGTTGAAACGGTCGAGGAGGGCTTGCTCTGCCTCGAACAGGAGGGCCTGACCTCGCTGCAGATCATCTTCAATATCTTCCGCCAGAAGCCGCTCGAATCGCTGCTGCCGGCCGCATTGGAAAAAGGCGTCGGCATCATCGTCCGCCTGCCGCTCGCCAGCGGCATGCTGAGCGGCAAAATGAACCGCGCCACCACCTTCGGCGCCGACGACCACCGCCATTTC
>JBDSTZ010000400.1:0-1662 GCA_039927975.1 Massilia sp.
GATGCCGCCGCCGCAGCCGATGTCGATCACCTTCTTGCCGGCCAGCGGCGCGCGCGCGTTGATCCATTCCAGCCGCAGCGGATTGATGTCGTGCAGGGGGCGGAACTCGGACGTGGGGTCCCACCAGCGGTGGGCCAGGTCACTGAACTTCTGGATTTCATGGGGGTCGGCATTCATACGCGGAATAATAGCGGGAAATTGGGGGGCGGGGCGGACGCAAGCGGAAAAAACTTGCCGCGCGGGTACGGCGGCGGGCGGCAGGAATGGCCTGCGCCAAAGAAAAAGGCCAGGTCCGCAGACCTGGCCTTGGCGCTCGCCACTGCACGCGGCAGCGGCGGCAACGGCTGAAATTACGGGCCGACCGGCGTGAACACCAGCGACGGCTCGTCGGTCAGGCCCGCCACCATCAGCGCGTCGCCCGAGATCACCATCTGCCGCGCCAGCAGGGTCCTGCCAGTGCCGCTCAATTTGAACGTCGTTTGCAAGGTGCCATCGGCGCGGTGGACCCACACATCGGCCACGCCGTAATAGTTACTGTTGCCGCAGAACACCCGGCCGTCGCTGGCGACCTCGACATTGATCGGATAATAAGAATTGTCGCCCCCTGGCAGGTTGCCGATCTGGCTGGCGTTGTCGCCGCTCATGATGCTGCAACGCGAGGTGTAATTGCCGGTAGTGTAGAAGCGGCTGCCGTCCAGGTTGGAAGCGATGTCGCCGCTGCTGCCGCTATACAGGGTCGCGTAACGCGACGCCAGCAGGGTGCCGCCATTGATCGCCGTGAAGTCGATGCTGTAGGCGCTGCCGCCGTCGCTGAACAGGCGCCGGCCGTCGCCGCTGGCCGCCATCTCGCCGGTGGAAAAACTGGCGCCGAGCAAGGCGCCGGTCGGCGCCAGGAAGCTGCCGTTACCGTTCGTCAGGACGACATTCACGCCGTTCGGATGCATCGCCACCATGCGCGACGACGCGGTCGCCATCACCGGCATCGCCCAGCTGCCGGTCTTGCTCAGCGTGGCCAGGTCGAGCAGCACGATGGTGCGGTTGGCCGTGTCGAACACGTACAGGGTGTCGCCGTTCGGGCTCACCGTCATGCCCGCCAGCGAGGCGCCGAGCGAGGCGATGGTGGCCACTTTGGCGCCGGTGTAGATGTTGTAGACGTCCAGCGAGCTGGCGCTGTCGTGCACGTAGACCAGTGGACGGATCGGATCGGCGACCAGGGTCGTGTAATGCAGCGCCGCCTTCGCTTGCGCGGTCGGCGTGACACTGCCTTTCCACAAGGCGACCTGGATGGTTTCCGGCGCGGTCACGCCATCTTCAGTGGAGCTCAAGGTCACGGTGGCGTAGCTGATCTGGTTGAGCGGCAGCGAAGCGGGGTTGGCGCTCAGGCTCAGGGTGCCGGCGCCGCCCGCGGTGCGGCCGCTGGCCGTCACGCTCAGCCACGACTTGTTGCTGCTCGCGCTCCAGGCGCCGTCGAGACCGAAATTGTCGCTGATCTTGATGGTGCGGCTCAGGCGCGACCAGCTCGGCGTGGACGAGAACGCCACCCCGGTTTCGGCCGCCAGCAATTTGCGCTGGTCCTTGTTGATCGTCACCTGCAGTTGCTTGGTGATCGTGTCGCCATTGACCTTGGCCGCCACGGTCATCGCCGCGCTGCTGGTGCCCACC
>JBDSTZ010000401.1:0-5054 GCA_039927975.1 Massilia sp.
TCCACATCCTGCCGCAAGGCGTGAGCGCGCCGGCCGTCGTCGGAAGCTCCCGGCTCGGCGGCTTGCCCGATCTGGCAAGCGGCGCCAGTTGGCCAAGATCGAAAAGCGGCGGCCTCCTCACCTTTTATGGTCAGATCAACCTTGAAGATGTTGCGGTCGCCAGCGGCTCGCCGCTGCTGCCATCAGCTGGCCTGCTGTCGATTTTCGCCGGGGCCATCGAATCATCCTATGCACCGATCGAGCTACGCCTGGCCGTCACTGCCGCTGGCACACCCCTGAGCACGATTGCGCTGCCTGATGGTCCCGTCGCATTCGCCGATGAAAACGTCAAACCGCTCGATGCCGTCAGCATCCGATGTGAGCCGGGTCTGAGTCTTCCGACAGAAAATATGCGCTTCATGCGCGAGCTTGAAATCGCTGCTCCGGACGGTGACATCGACACGCTGCTGGCGGGATTGAGCGCCGCGCCAACGAATGCCATCGGCCAGATACTCGGTTATGCCCAGTTCCCATCCAGCGACGTGCATCGCGACGCCTATTTCGCCGAGATTGGTCGTGCCGATCAAGGGAGACTGGAAATCTGGGAGGATTGGGAAGCCTGGGAAGCGGCAAAACTCATGCAATCGCGACTGCGAAATGGCCAGATCTACCGGCCATGGTCGGCGAAGGACGATGAAAACGTCCGCTGGCTCCTGGCGAACAAGGCAGCAATCGCATCCGGTATCGAACAGTGGCATTCAATCCTCTGGATTGCATCGAATCGATTGATGAACCTCTGGATCAACGATGCCGATCCAATCTACATCCTGGCGAAGATCGACGATGCCGGACACCTGGATCTGTCGAACGCGTGGGCTGGCGCGACGCAATCCTGAGCGCGACGTGCCCCGAGTTTCCCATCCAGGAGCACGGCCGAACTTAAGACGGACATAACGGGGCTGGAATTCCTTACACCTTCATCGGCAAAATCACCATCTGCAACCCGTCGAAATGCAGCCTGCGCTGAATCGCCAGCGCTGCCTGGTTGTGCAGCAGCCGCGTGAGCCAGTTGTCCTGCGCGAAAATCAGTTTGCTGGTGAAGAAAATCGCATTCGGAAAATCTTCGCTGACGTCCTGGCACAGCGCCGTCACGTCGTCCACCGCGTCGACGCCGAAGCGCAGGCGCGAGGCTGCGGGCATGCCATGGCTGTGGCAAAAATCGACGAAGAACTTCAAGGTCGTCTCGGCCTCGGCGCGCAGGGTGGCGATCTGCTCGTCGCCGCCGTAAGCATGGGAATCGACCGTGCGCGCACTCACAAAAATGAAGTTCCTAAAGTGGTTGGGGAACATCCGCAGCACCCACAGCAGCGCATGCAAGCCGCCGCCGCGCGAACTACCGACGATGAACACCGCCGTCTGCGCGTCCGGCTCCGGTTCCGTCGCTCCCTGCCACGGGCCGAACGGCTGGCCGGCAAACACCTGGTCGACCATGCCGATGCGGGTCTTGGTCATGCGGTAGTGCGCGCGCACCGCGAGGCACAGGCCGATCACGCCACAGGTAATCACCACCGTGACCCAGCCGCCCTCGAAGAACTTCTCGATCACGGTGACCACCAGGATGCTGGAAGTGACCAGCAGCCCGGTCGCCGACAGCAGCAGACGGCCGCGCCAGCCTGGCAGGTGGCGGTTCTTCACCCAGTAGCAGCACAGCCCCGCCAGCGACAGGCTGAAGGTGAGGAACACGTTGATGCTGTACAGGACGACCAGCACGTCGACTTTACCGGCGGTCCACAGCAGCGCCGCAAAGCAGGCGGCGGCCATCAGCAGCACGCCGTTCTGCGTCACCAGGCGGGTCGACAGGTAGCGGAATTTGTGCGGCACCCAGGAGTCGGCCGCCATGTTCGCCAGCACCGACGGGCCGCCCAGAAAGCCCGTGTTGGCTGCCACCAGCAGCAGGCCTGCCTCGCAGGCGAGCGTGAGCGACAGCGTCGCCGTCAGGCTGCCGCCGGTCAGCCCCATGTGCGACAGGATCGACTTGAACACCACCGCGTTCAAGGTCTGGCCTTCGACCGGATGCGCGTCCCACAGCAAGTAGAGCAGGATGATGCCGGCGGCGGTGAAGGCCAGGCTGCAGGCCATGTAGAGCATGGTCAGTTTACCGGTGCGCATGCGCGGCTCGGCCAGCGAATTGACGTTGTTCGACACCGCCTCGATGCCGGTATAGGTGCCGCCGCCCAGCGAATACGCCTTGAGCAGCAGGGCGATGGTGAAGACCCACGAGGTCTGGCCGGCCAGTGAATGTGTTTCGGCCAGCGTGTCGGGCAGCAGCGCCGGTATCGCGCCGGCATGCGCCAGGATGCCGTACACGATCAGCACCAGGTGGGTGACGACGAAGCCCATGAAGATCGGCAGCAGGATCTTGATCGACTCCTTGGCGCCGCGCAGGTTCATCCACAACAGCGCCACCACCACCGCCACCTCCGTCCCGAGCTTGTAGCCTTGTGCGCCGAGCGGCATAAGCGAGAACAGCGCGTCGACCCCGCCGGCCACCGAAATGGCGATCGTCAGCACGTAGTCGACGATCAGCGCGGCGCCCGAGGTCAGGCCGGCGTGCGGTCCGAGCAGGCTGGTGGCGATGCGGTAGCCCCCGCCGCCGCTGGGGAACAGCTCGACCACCTGGTTGTAGGCCAGCGCGATGATGAAGACCGTGGCGGCGGTGGCGATCGCCAGGTAGAGGCCAAAGTGGGTGTGGGCGCCGAGCGCCTTGAACGCTTCCTCCGGCCCGTACGCCGACGAGGACAGGCCGTCGGCGCCCAGGCCCACCCAGGCCAGGAAGGCCACCAGCGCCAGCGAGTGGCGCGTTTCCGCCTTCATCGGGTCGAGTCGCTTGCCGAGTAAAACTTCACGCATTCTGACTGTATTCATGAACCGCTTTCCGTTTCTGTTGTGACCAGATCGAGGATAGGGAAAGCGGTCTAAAAATGTCGTAAAGACTAGGTTGGGGCCTGTAAACAAAGCGTAAAAATGCTGGCCGCACGGCTTCGGCCTCGGGTGGATGTAGCACAATCGCCAGCACATGACAGCCTCCCTGCCCCAGCCGGCGCCATTGACGGCCCACACCTCTCCCGCAGCCGGCGGCCTGCTCGCCTGCGTCGGTCCGCAGGACGGCGAAGCGCTGGTGCGGCGCGCCGCCGCCCTGGCCGCGGGCCGGCCATGGCATGCCGTGTATGTCGAGACGCCGCGTCTGCAACGCCTGCACGCCGCCGAACGCCAGCGCATTCTCGAAACACTGCAACTGGCGCATAGCCTGGGCGCGTTGACCGCCGTGCTGGCCGGCGGCGACATCGGCGCCATGCTGGCAGACTACGCGCGCGAACAGTCGCTCGGCCGCGTCGTCGTCGGACGCCGCGCCATGCCACGCTGGCCGGCGCCGTGGCGTGCCTCGCATGCCGACCGACTGGCGCGCCTGGCGCCGCAGCTTGAACTGGTCACCGTGGCCAACACCGACGGCGCCCCGGCCCCGCGCGAACTAGAGCCGGCGCCCTCACGCCGCAAACACTATCTGCTTGCCGCCGGCGCCAGTGTGCTGACCGCGCTCCTCACGCTGCCGCTGCTGCCTTACTTCGAGCTGGCCAATATCGCCATGCTGTTCCTGCTGACGGTGGTGCTGGTGTCGGTGCGCCTCGGCCGCGAAGCTTCGGTGGTCGCCACCCTGGTCGGCGTCGCCGCGCTGATGCTGGCCGCACCCCATTTTTCGTTCGCCGCGCGCGACCTCGAATACGCCATCACTTTTCTCGTGATGCTGGCGGTCGGCCTGATCACCGGCAGCCTGACGGCCGGCCTGCGCTACCAGGCGCGGGTGGCCCAGCACCGCGAATCGCGCTCGCGCGCGCTGTACGAATTCGCCCGCGCGCTGTCCGGCACCCTGCTCACCGAACAGGTGTACGAGATCACACGCGACTTTATCGCCCGCACCTTCCGCGCGCACGCCACGCTGCTACTGCCCGACGCGGCGTCGCGCCTGCACTATCCGGCAGGCGCCGGCCGTCCCGGCGTGCCGGTCATGAGCGTGCTTGACCTGGGGCTGGCCCAGTGGGCCTACGACAACGCCACGCCGGCCGGCAGCGGCACCGACACCATGCCGTCGAACGGCTTCTTCTACCTGCCGCTGGTGGCGCCGATGCGCACGCGCGGGGTGCTGGTGATCTGGCCCGAACGTGGCGGCTCGATGCTGATCCCCGAGCAGCGCAAGCAGCTCGACACCTTCGCCGCGCTGGCCGCGATCGCGCTCGAACGGGTGCACTACGTCGAGGTGGCGCAGGAGGTCGAAGTGAGCATGGCTTCCGAGCGGCTGCGCAATTCGCTGCTGTCGGCGCTGTCGCACGACATCCGCACGCCACTGACGTCGCTGGTCGGCCTGTCGGAGTCGCTGATGCTGTCCAAGCCGCCGCTGGCGGACCAGCAGCGCGAGCTGGCCGGGGCGCTGCGCGACGAGGCGGTGCGCATGAGCACGATGGTCTCGAACCTGCTCGACATGGCGCGCATGCAGGCCGGCCATGTCAGGCTCAATCTGCAGTGGCAAACCTTCGAGGAAGTGGTCGGCAGCGCGCTGCGCGCCAGCCGCCTTCAACTCGGCGGGCGCCGCATCCAGACCCAGCTCGCGCCTTCGCTGCCGCTGGTGCGCTACGACGCGGTGCTGATCGAGCGGGTGCTGTGCAACCTGTTTGAAAACGCCGGCAAGTACACGCAGCGGGACGCCTGCATCACGGTTGCCGCCGACGTGGGCGAAACCCATTTGCAGGTGACGGTGAGCGACAACGGCCCGGGCTTGCCGGCCGGCCGCGAAGAAGCCCTGTTCGACAAATTCACGCGCGGCGAGCGCGAGTCGCCGATTCCTGGCGTCGGTCTCGGCCTGGCGATCTGCCGCGCGATCATCGAGGCGCACGGCGGCGCCATCAGCGCCGGCAACGCGCCTGGCGGCGGCGCCGCCTTTGTCTTCACGCTGGCGCTGGGCACGCCGCCGGCGCCGCCTGCCCTTCACGACGAAAGCGAGTAGCACCATGGGAGAAGCGCAA
>JBDSTZ010000402.1:0-6179 GCA_039927975.1 Massilia sp.
CTGTGGATCGAAAAATTCAGCAAGACCTTCGAGCCGGTGCTGATGGCGGCGATCGGCATCGTCATCGGCGTCATCGTGGTGCTGCTCTACATGCCGATCTTCGACCTCGCCGGGACCTTGAACTGATGCGCGATACCCTGCACGCGGCCCAGCGCAACGCCCAGCAATCGGGCCGCGCCTTCTTCGCCGAACTCGAAGCGCTGACCCAGCGCGAACCGCGCACCTTATTGGCCGAGGCGGCCGAGGTGTTCAGCCTGGCCACCATCGGGGTGGCCGAGATGCTGGCGCTGGCGCCGGCCTTCGACCGCCTGCCGCTGGCGCGCGCCCAGCAGCGCCAGTGCGTGCTGCTGCGCGGCGCCTACGCGCCGGGCGCAGCCCTGATCGGCGTGCTCGCCAATCCCTACGCCCAGGACTTGCAGGTGTGGGCCGAGACGCTGGCCCACGCGCCGGTGCGCTGGCGCCTGGCGCTGCCGGCCGACATCCACGCCTACCTGTCCAAGCAGGAGGAATCGGTGCGCTCGATCGACGCGCTGGTGAGCGAGCCGGGCGCCGACGGCGACGCGGGCCGGCTGGTCGAAAGCGTCAACTACGCCTCGCTCGGCGAGGCCGGCAGCCCGGCCGTCAAGCTGGTCAACTCGACCCTGTACGACGCCCTCAAGTCGGGCGTCTCGGACATCCATTTCGAGAGCACGCCGGCCGGCATGCTGACCAAATACCGCATCGACGGCGTGCTCGGTCAGGCCGCGCAGGTTGCCGGCACCGCGCTGGCCGAGCAAGCCATCTCGCGCATCAAGGTGCTGGCCGAACTCGACATCGCCGAGCGCCGCGTGCCGCAGGACGGCAGCTTCCGGGTCGAGGCCCAGGGCCGCGAAATCGACCTGCGCGTCTCGATCATGCCGAGTGTGCACGGCGAAGACGCGGTGATCCGGATTCTCGACAAGCAGTCGATGATCAGCGCGCACGGCAGCCTGACGCTCGACTCGTCCGGTTTCGCCGCCGACCACCTGGCCACCATGCGCCGCCTGGTGTCCGAGCCCTACGGCATGGTGCTGGTGACCGGGCCGACCGGCTCCGGCAAAACCACCACCCTGTACGGCGCCATCGCCGAGATCAACAGCGGCCACGAAAAGATCATCACCATTGAAGACCCGGTCGAGTACCAGCTGCCGGGCATCCTGCAAATCCCGGTCAACGACAAGAAGGGCCTGTCGTTCGCGCGCGGCCTGCGCTCGATCCTGCGGCACGACCCCGACATCATCATGGTGGGCGAAATCCGCGACAAGGAAACCGGCGAAATCGCGGTGCAGTCGGCGCTGACCGGCCACCTGGTCCTGTCGACCGTGCACGCCAATAATGTGTTCGACGTCTTCGGCCGCTTCGCCCACATGGGCATCGACCCGTATTCCTTCGTCTCGGCGCTCAACGGCGTGATCGCCCAGCGCCTGGTGCGCCTGTCGTGCCGCCATTGCTGTGCGCCCTACGTTCCCGACGACGAGGAACTGGCGCGCAGCGGCCTGACCCGCGCGGCGGTGGCCGATTACCGCTTCGAGCGCGGCACCGGCTGCGGCGAGTGCCGCGCCACCGGCTACAAGGGCCGCCGCGCGGTCGCCGAAATCCTGGTGCTCGACGACGCCCTGGCCGAACTCGTGGTCGAGCGTCGTCCGCTTCGGCAGATCAAGGAAAAAGCCCGCGCCGGTGGCATGCGCAGCCTGTTCGACGACGCGCTGGCGCTGGTCGCGCGCGGCGAAACGACACTCGAGGAGGTGCGGCGTGTCACGCTGGCCGGCTGAGCCAATCGCACTGCACCTGGGCGGCGCGGGCAATGTCCTGGCCGGGACGCCGCTCGCGGCGGCGGCTGGCGACTGGCCGGCGCTGGCGGCCGAACTGGCGCAAAAGCTGGCGCCGGGCACGCGCCTCGACGTGCGCCTGGTCGATTGCTGGAGCCGCTACTTCCTGTTCGAGACGCCGGTCGGCGTGTCGGGCCTGCGCGACAGCCGACTGCTGCTCGACGCCCGTTTCGAAGCGTTGTACGGCCAGCCGCCGGCCGACTGGCTACTGCGCGCCGACTGGCAGGCCGGCGCCCCGATGCTGGCCTGCGCGGTGCCGCGCGCACTCGAGCAGGCCTTGGCCGGATTCCGCCTGGCGCGCCTGGCGCCGGCCACGCTGCGCAGCTGGAACCGCCACTGCGCCACGCTGCCGGCCACCGGCCTGTGGTGCGGCGCCGACGACGGCATGTTCAACCTCCTGTATTGGCACGAGGGGCAACTGCGGCTGGTGCGCCAGCAGCGCGGTGACGATCTTGACGGCTTGCTGGCGCTGGAACTTGCTCGCCTCGGCGCGGCCATGCCCGCCGCGCGCTTTTGCAGCGGTCGGGCAATCGCCGGCTGGACCGCGCTGGAGGCCGCATGAAACCCTTCCATATCGACTTCGCCGACGCGCCCGGCGCCTGGCGCTGGGACTGGTCTATGCCGGCCACGCGCATCGCCGCGCTGCTCTTGCTGGTTGCGCTGGTGAGTGGCGCGCTGGCGCTCCAGCGCGGGCTGACCTTGCGCGGCGCCACCGCGCAAGCGCGTGCCGCGCAGCTCGAACACGAGGCGGCGCGTGAACGCAGCGCCCGCATGATCAAGAGTGCCGCGCGCCTGGGCGCCGAGGACGAGGCGCTGCTGCACCAGGCCAGCATGCTGCGCGCGATCCCGTGGGAGGGCGTGTTCCGCGCTTTCGAGGCGGCGCCACCGGCCGTGCTGCAATCGTTCGAGCCCGACCTGGCACGCGGCGTCGTCAAGTTGCAGGCCCACGTCGCCGACCTGGGCGCCGCCCAGGACTACCTGGCCGGCTTGCGCCGCAGTCCCGTATTCCTGCGCGTGAGCCTACTGCGCCATGAAGTCGCCACCGAGGGCGGCGTCGACTTTCACGCCGAGGCGGTGCTGGCCGGACCATACCGCCTGCCCGAGCCCGAACAGCGGGGGGCGAAATGACCGACTTCAAACAGCTGCGCTGGCAGGCCGAAGTACTGGCCCAGCGCCACGGCTTGTGGCTGCTGCCGGCGCTGGCGCTGCTGGTCTGCGCGATGGCGGCCTGGGCCTGGTGGGTGCCCGCGCAGGAGTCGGCACTGCGCTCCGCGCTGTCGGCCCAGGCGCCGCGTGAAACGCCAGCGCCGACCTTGGCCGCGCCTGCGCCGCGCGCGCCCTTGCCGCGAAGCGCGCAGGCCGACCACGGCTTGCAACGCTTGTTCGCGCTGGCCGGCGAGCATGGCGTGCGCATCTCCCAGGCTGACTACCGGCGCCAGGAAACCGGCCGGGTGGGGCGCTGGCAGGTGCAGCTGCCGGCGACCGGCAACTACGTGCAGCTGCGCCGCTTCCTGCGCGCGGCCCAGGCGATCCCCGGGGTCTCGGTCGATGAACTGGGCATGCACAAGGGCGCACCCGGCGGCCGGATCGAGGCGCGCCTGCTGTTTTCGGTGTGGTACGCGCCGGACGTGCCGGCCGCCGAAGGAGGGCGCCGATGAACAAGCGGATGACCGCCATGCTGGCGGCGCTGGCCGTGCTGGCGCTGCTGATCGTGTTCGACAGGCCGCAAGCGGCCGCCGACGCGGGCCTGGCCGAGCCGGTGGTGCGCACCGTGCGCGCGCCGTCGACCGTCGCACAGGCCGCGCCGCCGAGCGAGGCGCCGGCGTCCTCGCCGGCGTTTGCCGACGACGTGATCCCCGACCTGTTTGCGTCGGCCGCCACGCCGGCGGCGGTTGCGGCCAAAGCGCCGGCGGCGGGTGAGGGTGAAGCGCCGTCCCCCTACACCTTATTGGGTTTCAAGGAAGAAGACGGCGTGCGCGAAGCCTATCTTTCGCATCAGGGCGAGGTGGTGGTGGCGCGCGCCGGCGCCGTGCTCAATCAACGCTATCGCGTGCTGGCCCTGCGCCAGGACGAGGTGGATATCAGGGACAATCAATCCGGTGCGTCCATCCGGCTTGGCTTCGGGGTCGAACAATGAATCGAATGGCAGGTAGGCTGTTGTTGGCTTGGTCTCTCGGCGCGCTCGGCGCCTGCTCGGCGATGCCGCAGGGCGGCACTCTTGAGGCGCGCGCGCTGATCGAGGCGGGCCGGCTCGACGAGGCGATCACCCGGCTCGAACCGCTGGTCGCCGCCGCGCCTGGCAATATCGAGGCGCGCGTGTTGCTTGCCAGCGCGCGCAACCAGCGCGCCAACGAGTTGCTGGCGCAAGCGGGCAAGGACCTCCAGCGCCAGGCCTGGGACGAGGCGCAGGCCAACTACCGGCGCGTCGCCGCGCTCGGCCAGATCGACCAGGCGATGGTCGGCCTGGCCGCGCTGGCGGCCGCGCGCCAGCAGGCGCAGATGTTCGCCGAGGCCAGCGCCCTGAACGAGGCCGGAAAGCTTGACGCGGCGCGCACGTCCTTGCGCGCGCTGCTGGCCCAGTATCCGAAGCACCGCGAGGGCGCCGCGCTGCTGCGTACGCTGGCCGAGCCGGCGCCGGCCGCGCCGCCCAGCGCGCTCGGCAAGGCTTTCCAGAAGCGCATCAACCTGCAGTTCCGCGACGCCCCGGTGCGCGCCGTGTTCGAGGCGATGTCGCGCGCCTCGGGCATCAACTTCACGCTCGACAAGGACGTGCCGGCCGAACTGAAGGTCACCGTCAACCTCGAAGGCACCACGCTCGAACTGGCGCTGCGCAATGTGCTCCTCAGCGTGCAGCTCGAGCAGCGCGTGGTCGACGACCACACGATCCTGGTCTATCCCAACGACCAGGCCAAGCAGCGCGACTACCAGAAGCTGTCGATCCGCAGCTTCAGGCTGGCCAACGCCGAGGCCAAGGCGGTCGCCGCCAGCCTCAAGACCCTGCTCAAGACGCGCGACCTGGTGGTCGATGAAAAACTCAATATGCTGGTGCTGCGCGACTCGCCCGAGACGATCCAGATGGCCGCCAAGCTGGTGGCGCTGCACGACGTCGCGGAGCCCGAAGTCATGCTCGACGTCGAGATCCTCGAAGTGCAGCGCAGCGACCTTGAATCGCTGGGCGTGAAGTGGCCGTCGAGTATCAGCCTGAGCCCCTTGCCGAACCTGCGGGTCGACCCGAGCGGCAGCATCACCACCAGTCCGTTCACGCTGCGTGACCTGGCCCACCTCAATTCGGCCGGCATCGCGGCGGCGGTCGATCCGATGAAGCTGTCGGCCTCGGTCAGCCGCGACAACGTCAGCGTGCTGGCCAACCCGCGCATCCGCATCAAGAGCCGCGAGAAGGCGCTGATCAAGGTCGGCGAGCGCGTGCCGAGCATTTCGTCGAACGTCACTTCGACCGGCGTCACCTCGCAATCGGTGAACTATCTCGACGTCGGCTTGAAGCTCGAAGCCGAACCGGTGGTGTACCTTGACGACGAGATTTCGATCAAGCTCAATCTGGAAGTGTCGAGCATTCTCGGCACCATCGTCGACACCAATAACCAACCGTACGGCTACCGCATCGGCGCGCGCAACGCGATGACGGTGCTGCGCCTGCGCGACGGTGAAAACCAGGTGCTCGCGGGCCTCATCAGCGACAACGACAAGCGCAGCGCCAGCGCGGTGCCGGGCATCGGCCAGCTGCCGGTGCTCGACCGCCTGTTCGGCGTCAAGGGCACCGAGCGCACCAAGACCGAGATCGTGCTGTCGATCACGCCGCACGTGGTGCGCAACCAGCCGCGCGTGGCCTGGGCCGAGGTCGAATTCGACGCCGGCACCGATGCCAGCCTGCGCGGACGCGACGCCACGCCGGGCCAGCCGCAGCCGGCGATGCAGCAGCAGGCGCCGGTGACGATGACGCCGCCGGCGCCACAGGCCGCGCCGGCGCCGGCAGCCGCCGACAGGGCAGGGCAGTAGCGATGCGCGCGCGCGGCTTCACGCTGATCGAGTTGATGGTCACGCTGGCCATCGTCGGCCTGCTGTCGACCATCGCGCTGCCGCTGGCGCAGGTGGCGGTTCAGCGCCAGAAGGAACAGGAACTGCGCCTGGCGCTGCGCGATATCCGCACCGCGCTCGACGAGTACAAGCGCGCCGCCGGCGAGGGCCGCATCAGCGCCATGCTCGATGGCAGCGGCTATCCGGCCACGCTGCAGATGCTGGTGGCCGGCGTGCCCGACCAGCGCAGCGCCAAGCCGCGCATGCTGTACTTCCTGCGCGCTATCCCGCGCGATCCGT
>JBDSTZ010000403.1:0-1706 GCA_039927975.1 Massilia sp.
CGCATGCTGACCGGCTGGACCTACAACCCGCGCGACCTGGTGCGCGACAACCAGACCTTCGTGTTCGATCCGAAGCGGCATGACCAGGGCAGCAAGCAGTGGCTCGGCCGCGAGGTGGCCGAGAACGGCCAGCGCGAGGGCGAGATGGCGCTCGACGTGCTGGCGGTGCATCCGAACACCGCGCGCCACCTGAGCTACCAGCTGGCCCAGTACTTCGTGCAGGACGAGCCGCCGCCGGCGCTGGTCGAGCGCATGGCCAAGACCTGGATCGACAGCAAGGGCGACATCAAGTCGGTGCTGCGCACCCTGTTCGCCAGCGATGAATTCATGTCGCCGGCGGCGGTCGGCGCCAAGTTCAAGACGCCCTACCAGTTCGTCATATCGGCCGCGCGCGCCAGCGCCACGCCGGTGCGCAACGTCGCCCCGCTGGTCGGCATGATGGCGCAGCTGGGCATGCCGCTGTACGGCTGCCAGACCCCGGACGGCTACAAGAACACCCAGGCCGCCTGGTTGAATCCCGACGCGCTCACGCGCCGCATCACCTTCGCCAGCGCGCTCGCCGACGGCCGGCTGCAACTGGCCAATCCGCCGCTGAACATGACCCGGCCGCAGCTGCTGCGCCAGGAGCTGGCGGGGGAGGACGGCAAAGGCGCCAGGAAGGCGAACAATGACATGGCCGACATGAATGGCATGGCCGCGATGAATGCCGACGCCGCGCTGGCCGCCGAGCCGCAAAAACCGCGCAAGGCGCCGCCGCTGCTGGTCGACGCCATCAAGCTGCAGGCCACCCTGGGCGGGGCGATTTCGCCGCGCACCCGGCAAGCCATCGACGGCAGCCCCGAACCACTGCGCGCGGCCATGCTGCTCGGCAGTCCCGACTTCATGCAGCGCTAACCGACGGAGTATCCCCATGAAACGCAGAGACTTTATGCACACGCTGGCGCTCGGCGCCAGCCTGGTGGTCCCCGTCAGCCGCAACGCCTGGGCCGCCACCACCGACAACCCGCTCGGCCGCAAGCTGATCGTCGTCATGCTGCGCGGCGCCGCCGACGGCCTGAACGTGGTCGCGCCGGTCGGCGACGCCAACTACCTGCGCCTGCGCCCGACCATCGGCCTGGGCCTGCCCGGCGTCGAGGGCGGCGCGCTCGACCTCGACGGCTATTTCGGCCTGCACCCGGCGCTCGCCTCGCTGCAGCCGCTGTGGCAGCAGAAGAAGCTCGCTTTTGTCCACGCCAGCGGTTCGCCCGACAGCACCCGCTCGCACTTCGACGCCCAGGACTACATGGAATCGGCCACGCCCGGCCGCAAGGGCACGCCGGACGGCTGGATGAACCGGCTGGTCAACACCCTGCCGGGGCCGTCCTCGGCCACCCGCGCACTGAGCATCGGGCCGGTCATGCCGCGCATCCTGTCCGGCCCCTCGTCGGCGATCAATCTGGCCAGCGGCGCGAGCAAGACCAATGTGCTCGACAAGGCGGCGGTGGGCAGCGCCTTTGATCAGATGTACGCCGGCAGCGCGCGTTTCGGCCGCGCCTACCAGGACGGCAAGGAGGCCCACAAGGAAGTGATGGAAGCGTCGATGAAGGGCGAGATGAACCCGGCCGACGGCGGCGCGCCGCTGCCCAACGGCTTCCCCGACGACGCCGCCAAGCTGGCCACGCTGTTTCGCAACGATCCGAAGATCCAGCTGGCCTTTGTCGCACTGG
>JBDSTZ010000404.1:0-8477 GCA_039927975.1 Massilia sp.
CGTTGCCGCGCTCGAAGAAGCCGGGCGGCACCAGCGACAGGTCCTCGGCCGACTTGCCGGCGAAAAATTCGGACAGGTGCACGCGGTCGTAGGCGGGGCGCGGCTCTTCGCACAGCACCGTGACCTCCAGCGACTGGGCAGCGTTGGCGCTCAGGGTTTCCAGAAATTTGTGGCCCACCATGCCGTGGCCGATGACGATGATCTTCATGCTGTATCTCCTTAAGCGATTGCGTTGTTGCCGGGGGCCGGCGCCGCATCGGCGCTGACGGTCAGGCGTACGGCGATGGCGCAGAGGGCCGACAGCAGCACCATGCCCGACAGGATGCCGAGGGTTTGCTGGATGTCGCCGGTGCCCTTCATCAGGAAGCCGGCCGCCACCGCGCCCACGTTGCCGCCGGCGCCGATGATGCCCGTCACGCCGCCCAGCGCCTTGTTGTCGATGAAGGGCACCAGCGCGTAGGTCGCGCCGCATGCCATGTGGGTGAACAGGCCAAACACCAGCATGGCGATCACGGCGTAGGTGACGGTTGAGGCGTTGGCGAACCACAGCAGGCCGATGCCTTCGCCGATCATCATCACGAACAGCACGGTGAAGCGCGAGTTCAGAGTGCCCGCTCCGGCGCGGCGGTCCGAAATCCAGCCACCCAGGCCACGGGCGAACAGGGCCAGCAGACCGAAGCTGCCAGCGGCCATGCCGGCCTGGCCGAGCGTCAGGTTGAAGTGGTCGGTGTAGTAGACGGCGGCGACGTTGTGGATGAAGATCTCGACGCCGAAGCAGGCGCCGTAGGTGACGAACAGCAGCCAGACACGGAAGTTGGCGCTGGCCGCCTTGAAGATGGCCAGGCCGCCCTTTTTGCCGCCTTCGACTTCCTTGCCGGCGGCGCGCAGTTCCTTGTAGTTACCTTCAGGGCAGTCCTGGGTGTATTTCCAGTAGACGGCGGCCATGATCAGCATCATCACGCCCGGCACGACCAGGGCGAGGCGCCAGCCCATGCCTTGGGAAACGCCGGCCATCACGATGGCGCTCAGCAGGACCGGCATCAGCATCTGGGTGGCGCCGCCACCGCTGTTGCCCCAGCCGGCGGCGACCGCGTTGGCGGTGCCGACCACTTTCGGTCCGAACATGACCGAGGTGTGGTACTGGGTGATGACGAAGCTGGCGCCGACCGCGCCGATGGCGAGGCGGCAAATCAGGAAGCTTTCGTAGCTTTGCGCGGCGGCCACGCCGAACACGGGAATGGCGCCCAGCAGCAGCAAGGCGGTGTAGGTCTTGCGCGGGCCGTAGCGGTCGCACATCGGACCGATGATCATGCGGACCAGGATGGTGACGGCGACGGCGGCGATGTTGATGTTGGCGATTTGCGCCATCGACAGGCCGAATTCGCCTTTAATCACAGGCATCAGGGGAGCGCAGGCGAACCAGGCGAAGAAGCAGACGAAGAAGGCCATCCAGGTCAGGTGGAAGGCGCGCATCTGCGGCGTGCTCATGGAGAAGAGATTGATGCTGTTAGCTTTGGCCATTTTGAGTCCCGTATAAACAAAAAGGCGTCCGCGCGGCAGGGTTCATTGATAAACCGTGCTGAGCGGACGCCGTTGTCCTTGTTGCCAATCCGTCGTTAGATCAGCGGTATGTGTTTTGCCTGGATCGCCATTGATCCGTTACCTTAGCTACAGCAAGAGGCGTGCCAGGGATTTGAAGGGCTACGGGAGGGGAATCGGGCGGGTAAACACGTGCGCCGCATCATTCTGGTGCGGGGGAGCGCGAAAATGATGCACTGCAATGAAGCACGGGGGTGGTGCCAGGAATTGTCGCCTTATCAATCGTCGTCCCCGCGCAGGCGGGGATCCATGCCATCCGGTCGGCAACGCATATGCATCCCGAGCCACGGGAATGACGGCATTGCTGTTAACGATTATGTTTGGGACGGTAGGGATTCCCGCCTGCGCGGGAACGACGGCGTAGGCGCTAACGATGGAAGTGCAGTTTGGCTAAGCAATGGCCAAGCGACCTATCCTCGCCAATCTCCTAGCGCCGCGATATCGCGAACGAGGCCGCATACCCGGCAGGGTCGCTGCCATCCCACACTTTCGCGTCGATCAGGGTCGAGGCGCGCATCACGCCGGCCGGCAGCGGCGTCCCGGTCAGCTCAGCCGCCTCGCGATACAGGCCGATCCGGTTGACGCCGGTCGCCACCGCCAGGTAGTCGGGATCTTCCTTGAGCAAGCCCCAACGCCGGTGCTGCGTCATGAACCACATCGCGTCCGACAAATACGGGAAATTGACCGCCCCCTCGTCGTAGAACTTGAGGCAGTGCGAATCGACCCACTGGTTGCCCAGGCCGTCATGGTACTGCCCCAGGATGCGCGGCCCGATCACGTCCGCGCTGGTATTCACATACGCCGGGCTGGAAATCGCCTCCGTCATGGCCTGCTTGTTCACCTGCGAGGCCTCGATCCAGCGGCTCGCTTCGAGCACCGCCGCCACCAGCGCGCGGCTGGTGTTCGGATGGGCGTCGACGAAGCGCGCGCTGGCCGCCAGCACCTTGCCCGGATGCTCGGGCCAGATCTGCTGGCTGGTGGTGGCGGTAATGCCCACCCCGTCTGCCAGCGCCCGGTGCCCCCACGGCTCGCCGGCGCAAAAGCCGTTGATGTGGCCGGCCTTCAAATTGGCCACCATCTGCGACGGCGGCACCGTCACCACCCGCGCGTCGCGATACGGATCGATGCCCACGCTGGCCAGCCAGTAATACAGCCACATCGCGTGATTGCCGGTCGGGAAAGTCTGGGCAAAGGTGAGCTGACGCTGTTCGCGCTTCATCAAGAGCGCCAGCGAGGGGCCGTCGACCGCGCCGCGCGTGACCAGCTCGCGTGACAGCGTGATCGCCTGGCCGTTCTGCGACAGGCTCATGAGCACGGCCATCGGATGCTGCTGGGCGCCAATACCCATCTGCACGCTCATCACCATGCCGTAGAGCGCGTGCGCCGCGTCGAGCTCGCCGCTGCAGAGCTGATCGCGGATCGCCGACCAAGAAGCCTCGCGGCTGAGGACGATCTTGATGCCGTGCTTCTCGTCCAGTCCCAGCACCGAGGCCATGACCAGCGAGGCGCAGTCGGTCAGCGGCAGAAAGCCGACCTTGACCGTCGTTTTTTCGAGTTTGAGGGCGCCGCTTGCTACGGCGCCCGGTGTATCCAGCCCAGCCATGCACTCTCCATACCGCCGGCCTCAGCCGAGCAGATCTTCCACGTCCAGAATACGCTGCGCCACTTCCGCCAGCTTCAAGTTCTTGTTCATCGCCATGCTGCGCAGCTTTTGATACGCCTGTTCCTCGCTCAGCTTGTGATGCGACATCAGCAAGCCCTTGGCGCGGTCGATCACTTTGCGGTCCGCCAGCTTGCCCTTGGTGTCGGATAACTCCGCAAGCAGTTTCTGTTCCTGCCGGAACCGGGCGAGCGCGACCTGCAATACCGGCAACACCCGCTCGGCGCGCAGGCCGTCGACGATATACGCCGACACGCCGGCCGCCATCGCCGCGTCCATGCTGCTGGTGGTCTTGTCCTCGGTGAACAGGATGATCGGACGGCGCTCGTCGCGGGTGGCGATGACGATGTGTTCGAGCACGTCGCGCGCGTCCGACTCGGCATCGATGATGATCATGTCCGGCTGCAATTGGGCGATGCGCTCGGGCAGGAACATGTCGGCCGGCAGCGAGGCGACGATGTCGTAGCCCGATTCGAGCAAGCCGATGCGCAAGGCGTTGCCGCGCCTGACCTGCTCGGCGATGCCGGGGCTGTCAGCGCTGTGCTCGGTCACCACGGTGTTGACGACCACGATGCGCAGGGGTGGAGCTGGGTGAGACGAAGTCATAAACGTTTTACTAGCAATTTCCATGCCCAAAAAAAGCGACATGGTAACAGACGAGTCCGGTTCGTGGGGCAGCTACCTGCGGCGCCGTTTCCCCTCCCCCGCCTGGCTGATGACGGTGCGGAAAAACGTGACCAGATCGCTCACATGATAATCGAAACTGAACTGCTCACGGTGTTCCCAGACTTGTTGCCGTGCCGCTTGCAGGGCGCCGGGCGCGCGCAGGGACGCGCCGAGGTCGGCGATCGTGTCGTAGAAAATGCCAATGCCAAGCCGGCGCGCCAGCGTCTGGGTGGCGACGATGGCGCCGCTGTTATTTCGCTGAATCATGGGCAAGCCGGCGACCGCCAGCGTCGCCATGCGGGCCGGCAAATTGAGGTCGTCCCAGGTGGCGCGACGCAGTTCGCCGCCGTTGTCGCTGGCAAACGCGTGCAGCCAGCCGGCGTCGTAACGCGAAAATTCGGCAAGCCAGTCGCCTTGGTCGACGTGCCCGTGCAGATGCAGATGGCGCGGGGCCAATGTGCTGGCCTTGGCGATCCATTCACGCCATTGGCCATGAGTAAAGTCGCCGTAGAAATGCAGGTGAATGTTCTCGGCCGCCAGTTCCGCCACGGTGTGCGGATGCAGGCCGATGGGACGGCCCGGCACCACGGTGTGGAGCTCGCCGTCGGTCGCCGACAGGCGCGGCGACATGGCGCCGTCGAACCACGCGCGACGCGGCAGGTCGCCGTCGAGCACGTGGCGGGGGCCGCGCTGCGACAGGCCGGGGACCACGGTATCGAACCAGTCGCGCATTTCGCCGCTGCAAAAGATACGCCCGTCGGCGCGCTCGGTCAGCTCGACCAGTTGCGGCCAGCTGCCTTTCTCCAGGCAGATGAAGGGCCCTTCCTTGAAATGCCAGACGAAGGGAATACCGTCGGCGGCCAGCATGACCTCGTGCGCGAACGGCACCGCCTGCCAGTTCAGCTGGGCGTAGATCACATCGGGCGGATCACGCCGCAGTGCCTCGCGCCAGTCATCGGCCGGCAGCTCGCGCACATGGCCGAATGGCATCGGGCCGACCGCGTTGTACCAGTAAGGCGAACGCATCCACAAGCCGGACAGGCTGTGGCCGCGCTCTTCCAGGGCGAGCACGCGGTCGGCGTTGTAGGCCAGTTCGCCCACCAACAGAATGTGAAGGCCGTCGCGCGCCGGCGGGGTGTCAGGTCGCAAGCGCGCATCGCGGTACTGCTCGACTTCATCAATCGGGTTGCCCGCGGTGCTGTGGAAACGCAGCGGCGTGGTGACGCCGTAATATTGGCGAAAGGGATTGATGCCGCCCTCCGGCTCGCGCATCAGCTTGTGGCGCTGCTGCGGATGGTCGACCCACTCGCAGCGGACCAGGCCGGTGCCGATCACATTGCCGCGGGCACGCAGGCGCGACCAGAACAGGCGTTCAAGATCGTCGGACTCAAGTTCGCTTCGCTCGGTCCAGCGCAGGCTGGTCTGGCGATGCATGCACTGCACCAGTTGCAGGCCAGCGCCGGCCAGTTCTCCCGGCGCGCTGCGATTGTAGTGGTGGCGCATGCCGGACACCGCGAGCACCGCGCGTTCGTCGGCCAGGCAGTCGGCCAGCGTGCGCAGGTGGTCGCGGTAGAACAGGTCGTCGCTCGGCAGATAGGCGATCAGCGGCGCCCTGGCATAGCCGAGGGCGATGTTCAGCGCATGGCCGAGCCCGCCGTTGGCGTCGAGCCGGACATAGCGGATGCGCGTGTCCTCCAGCCAGGGTTGCACGAGCTCGGCCGTATCGTCCGGGCTGCCATCGTCGACGATGATGGCTTCCCAGTTGTCCAGCGTCTGGGCCTGCAAGCTGGCCAGCGCCCGCCGGATGAAATGGGCTTGCGCGAACGTCGGCATCAGCACGCTGACCGCCGGCGCGGCATCGGCATCGGCATCGGCATCGGCATCGGGGAGAATATTCATGGCGTAGCTTCCAGTGGAATGCACTGGCGACATGATGCCAAGGCGCCGCGCGCGCCCGTTTGCGCTGGCACACGCGTGCGCGCCTCCGCCGCCGAGCTTACATCTGCCCGGGTGGCGGCGAGGTCGCGGGACGAACCTCGATCACGCGCGACGACCGGCGGTGCTTACAACTGCTCCGGCGGCGGCGGCGCTGGACGAATCTCGATCATCGGCGGCGGCCCGGCTTGCTCATCCATCGGTGGCGGCGGTGGCGGCGGCGGCAACTGCTCGCCCCGGTCGCCGGCCAATGGATGATCACGCTCCGGCATCGGCGGCGGCAACGGCTGCCCGTCGGCGCCCTGCATCTCGCCCGGATCTTCGATGATTTCTTCCGGCTCGCTCTGCGGCGGCGGCGCCAGCCTCGGCGCGCCAGGGAACTGCGCGGTCGTGTCGAGCTTGCCACTGTCGATGGCCGTCTTGAAGAAGTCGCCCACCAGCATGATCGCGTTGTGGCCGCCCTGCCCCCAATAATTGCTGCGCATGGTCACGCGGTTGTCGTTGAAACCGACCCAGGCGCCGGCCACCAGGTTCGGATGCATGAGGATGAACCAGCCGTCGGCATTGTTCTGCGTGGTGCCGGTCTTGCCGGCCACGTCGGCCTTGATGCCGAAGCGATAGCGTATGGCGGTGCCGGTGCCGCGATTGACGACGCCGCGCATCATGTCGATCAGGGTGACGGCGTTCTCGGTCGACATGGCGCGCGACGGCGCCGCATTGCCGAACTCGGCAATCACCTTGCCGTCGCGGTCCGTGATGCTGCGCACGAACACCGGCGCGCGGTAACTGCCCTGGGCGGCGATGGTCGCATACGCGTTGACCATTTCGAGCAGCGTGACCGGGCTGGTGCCGAGCGCCAGCGACGGCACTTGCGCCAGCTTGCTCTGGTTGATGCCGAGCGCCTTGGCCAAACTGACGATGCCGGGCAAGCCGACGTCCTGCATCACTTGCGCGGTGATGGTGTTCTTTGAATACACCAGGCCGTCGCGCATGCTCATCTGGTTGCCGGTGGTGCCGTGCATGTCGGTCGGACGCCAGACGGTGCCATCGCCGGCCTTGATGCCAAGCACGGCGTCGCGGTACATGCGGTCCGGCGACAAGCCTTTTTCCAGCGCGGCGCCATACACCACCGGCTTGAAGGTCGAGCCTGGCTGGCGCGCCGATTGCACCACGTGGTCGAACTGTTCACGCTGGAAATTGCGGCTGCCGACCCAGGCTTTCACGTCGCCGGTGTCCGGTTCCATGGCGACGAAGCCGGCCTCGAGATGGAATTTGGCGGCGCGCAATTGCGACACGAACGCTTTGTTGGCCTTCAAGCGCTTGAGCGCAGTCTTGTCATCTTCGCCGCCATCGATGGCCTTGCGGTACTCGGCCGATTCGCGCACGAAAGAATCGACGATCGCGCCTTTCGATTGCCAGAAGTAATCGAAGGCGCCACCCGGACGGTCCACCGGCGGCGCGCCGTCCTGTGCTTCGCTATCGCCCGCCGCGCCGGCGCCGCCGCCGGCACGGCTCCATTCCGAATCGGCAATCGATTGCAGCTTGTTGGCCTGGCGTTCAACCGCGCGCATGGCAGCCTGTTGCAGGGCGTAGTCGAGCGTGGTGTGGACCACCAGGCCGTCGCGCTGCAAGTCGTAATCGTTCTCGTCGGCCCACTGGATCAGCCACTTGCGCACATAGGCGGTGAAGTGGGTATCGGTGCTGCCGTGGTCGACCTGGCGCGCGAAATGCACCCGCAGCGGCCGCTTCTTGAGCTGCTTGAGCCGAGCGGCGTCGATGAGACCGTGCTTTTCCATTTGCCCCAGCACCACGTTGCGGCGCGCCACCGAGCGCTCGGGATTGTTCACCGGATTGTAGTAGTTGGTGCCCTTGAGCATGCCAACCAGGGTCGCGCTTTCGAGGATGTCGAGCTGGGAGGCCGGCTTGTCGAAGTAAGTGCGAGCCGCCATCTCGATGCCAAAGGTGTTGTACAGGAAAGGCACCGTGTTCAGGTAGGCTTCAAGAATCTCGTTCTTGGTGAAGGTGCGCTCGATCTTGAGCGCGGTGATCAGCTCCTTGAGCTTGCGGTTGAGATTGCGCGAGCGGCCTATCTCTTCCGGAAACATATTCCGCGCCAGCTGCTGGGTAATGGTCGAGCCACCCTGCGCGTCGCCCTTCAAGCTGTAGAAAATGGCGCCGAACGTGCGCTTGAAGTCGATGCCGTGGTGTTCGTAGAAACGGTGATCCTCGGTGGCGATCAGCGCGGTGACGACATTCTTCGAAATCTGGTTGAGCTTGACGCGCTCCTGCAAGCCCTGGTCGAAGTTGGCCAATTCCTTGCCGTCGTTCGACACCAGCAATGTGGCGCGCGCGGTGCGGGCCTGCTGCAGATCCTTGATGCCCGGCGTGAGCGGAATGAGGATGATCACATACACCAGCAGCAGCGCCAGCAGCGCGGTGAAACTCCACAGGGCCAGCAGCAGCACCCGTTTCCAGGGTGGCTGTTGCATCAGGTAAGTTTGCCGCTTGGTGTAACTGCGCTGGGCGCGCGCGCCGATTGCCCCGATGGCGATGCCGGCACGCTCGCGCAAACGGCGTTCAACTTTCTTGTTCTCGTCCACTATGTCTTGTCCGCAAT
>JBDSTZ010000405.1:0-5844 GCA_039927975.1 Massilia sp.
GGCGCCGCGGCGCGCCTGCTGGCCGCGCGGCGTGGATCATCAATAATGGTCGTACTGGAAAGGAGTGTACTTCAGGCGGCCCTGTTTTTGCAGGGCATGGCGTGCCGGCAGCCTGCTAGCGGACGGCAGGCAGGGCGCGAAAGGCCGGCGATTGCGAACTGAACTCGCGCAGCACCGCATCGATCAAGCCATCCTTGTGGAGGTCGAGCGCGGGTGGATCGGCGCGCTCGGCTGAGGCTTCGAGCAATTGCGCTTCGGCCAGTGTGCTGACCCGCACCGAGGCGATCACACCGTGTTCGGGCGCGTTGGCGGCGCCGTGAAAGCGCAGGCGGAATGACTTGTCGAGCACAAACTTGCCATTGACGAGCGAGTGGATACCCACGTCGTGAATGACATGATCGATGACGACAGCAGCACGGCCGGCGACCTGCGAACGGTCGCAACTGCGCCTGCGCGTGAACAGCGCTTTGAGCGAACCCATTGACAATCCCTAGCGAGGATGACTTCGTTATGATTTTTATATTGCGAATGTTATATGACTCGCCTGTATTTATCAAACATTTTTTTAAGGTGTCACCTATCCAAACTACAGGTTTTATATGATGAATCTTTTGCTTTTCTGATATTACAATCCATTCAAACGCGCACACTCTGCGGCGTCCGCCCTGGACTTTTGAAAGGATCCTGATGGATTTCATCCTGTTCTGCGTCGCCGTGGTGTTGTTTATTATGCTGTTCTCGACCCGCAGCCGGGTCGCAAAACTCGATCGCGAACTGCAGTCGGCGCGCAACACGCTCGACTGGCTGATCCAGCAAGGGGCCGAGCGGAGCGCGCGGGAAAAGGCCGCGCCGGTTTCGCGCGACGAACATGTGCCGGCAGCGCAGGCGCCAGTCCCGCGCGAGGTGGTCCCGCCCGACGCGGTGCCCACCGTGCCCGCGCCGCCAGTGGCAAGGCCGCCCGCGCCAACCGTGCCGGCAGCGCCAGCCGCCCCGCCGGATCAGCAATGGCACAGTGTGGCACCCGCGCCGGTGCCGCCAGTATGGAAGCCGAAACCGCAACTGGGACCGCAGCCCGGGTTACAGCCAAAGCCAGAGCCACAGTCAGAACCACAGTCAGAACCACCGCCAGAACCACAGTCAGAACCACAGCCAGAACCACAGCAGTGGACCGAACCGCGTTATGCCCCATCGTCGTCAACGGCCGGGTTCAGCGCCATCACCACCTGGCTGTTCAAGGGTAACCCGGTGGCCAAACTGGGCCTGCTGATCCTCTTCATTGGCGTGAGCTTCCTGCTCAAATACGCGGCCGAACGCGTCACCGTGCCGATCGAACTGCGCCTGGCCGGCATCGTGCTCGCCGATATCGGCCTGCTGCTGTGGGGCTGGCGCATCCGCGAGAGACGGCGCGACATCAGCCTGCCGGTGCAAGGCGCCGCGCTCGGCATCCTGATGCTGGTCACCTTCGGCGCCTTCCGCCTGTATCACCTGATCCCCTCAAGCATGGCCTTCGGCCTGCTGTTCGCCCTGACCGCCTTCACCTGCCTGCTGTCGGTGCTGCAAAACGCGGTCTGGCTGGCGGTGTTCGGCATCGTCGGCGGCTTCGTCTCGCCGATCCTCACCTCGACCGGACAAGGCAGCCATATCGCCCTTTTTTCGTATTACGCGCTGCTCAACGCCGGCATCCTGGCGATCGCCGTCAAGCGCGCGTGGCGCGCCCTGAACCTGCTCGGCTTTGCCTTCACCTTCGTGATCGGCACCGCCTGGGGTGTGCTCAAATACGCGCCCGGCACCGACTATCTGTCGACCCAGTTGTTCCTGCTGCTGTTCTTCGCCTACTACGTCTCCATCGCCCTGCTGTTCGCCGCCAGGCAGGACTCCAGCCTGAAAAACTACGTCGACGCCACCCTGGTGTTCGGCACCCCGCTGGTCGCTTTCGGCCTGCAGCTTGGCCTGATGAAGGACCGGCAGTTCGGCAACGCATTCTCGGCGCTCGGTTTCGGCATGTTCTACGCCGCGCTGGCGCTGCTGCTGTGGCGTCGCCATGGGACCCGCTTCAAGATGCTGGTCGAATCCTTCCTCGCGATGGGACTCGTGTTCGGCACCCTGGCGCTGCCGTTCGCCCTCGATGGCCGCTGGACCTCGGCCGCCTGGGCGCTCGAAGGCGCCGGCGTGGTTTGGATCGGGCTGCGTCAGAAGCAGCCGCTGACCTGGATGTTCGGCCTGCTGGTGCAAGTGGGGGCCTGGTTCTCCTTCATCGGCGCCATCAGCGGACTCGATCCCGTCGCGGCGCAGCAATCGAATCTGTGGCTCGGCTTCCTGCTGCTGGCCGGCACGGCCTTCTTCATGGCCACCAATTTCAGGCGCCAGCTTGTGGATGACCGGGAACCCGTATTCCCGCTCGCCGCCAGCTTCCTGGTGCTGGCGACGATATGGCTGATGGCCGGCACCTGGACCGAAATCTTCCTGCGCACGAGCGGCGTCACGCAGGCCAATCTGCTCGCCGCCAGCGGCCTGGCGGTCGGGGTGCTGCTGGCAGTGATCGCCGCGCGCCTGCAATGGACCATGGCGCGCTCGATCGCGCTGGCCGCGCAAGTCGTCGCCGGCGCCGAGCTGCTGTACCTCGCGGTCACGCAATGGGGCTGGTTCAACGCGCCGGCCAGCCTGTCCGAACGGCCGCTGCTGGGCGCCTTGCTGATCGGCGCTGGCGCCTGCTTCAGCAGCTACCAGTTGCAGCGCCACGCCGACAATGAAACGCCGCACTTCGCGCGCCCCTTGCTGGCATGGTCAGCGTTCTGGTGGTTCGGGCCAATCCTCAACGCGCTGTCGGGCTACCTTGCAATGGCGACGAGCGCCCACTTTTCCGACGCCGGCTGGAGCGCGATATACGCGTCGTTCGTGGCGGCATCCGCCCTTGCCTTCGCCTGGCTGGCGCGGCGCCTGCGTTGGGACGCACTGCGCTGGCTCAGCGTGAGCAACTGGATCATGCTGGTGTTGTCGCTCGGCGCGGCCCTGTGGCTGTTGTTCGTCCTCGACACCCTACCCACCGCGCTCGAATGGAGCGCGCTGGCGGCGGTGCTGATCGTCGGCGAGGCGCTGCTGCGCCTGTGGCCGGCGAGCGGCTGGCGCATCGCCGAGTGGCCCTTGCGCCTGCTGCACCTGGTGCGCAGCGCCGGCCCCTGGCTGATGTTGTGGAAGGTCGGTGAACTGCTGATCTCGCGCTGGCTGGGCGGCAGCATGGCGCAGCGCGCACTGCTGGCCGACAGCGGCTGGGTGGTGAGCGGAAGCTGGGCCAACTACCTGCCGGCGTGGGCCATGGTGCTGGTTGTCGCCTGGCTGATCCGCCGCAGCAGCGCCGAACGCTGGCCGGTCGCGCCGATCGCCGGCTGGTACCGCCAGATCCTGATTCCGGCGGCGACTCTCGGCGCGCTGCTGGTGGCCGTGTTGTGGAACCTGCGCCAGAACGGCGCGATGGCGCCGTTGCCCTACGTGCCGGTGCTGAACCCGCTCGACCTGAGCAGCGCGTTCGCCCTGCTGCTCGGCGTGGCCTGCTACCGCATGATGGTCGCCGACACCGGCGAGCACGCGGCGCGCCGCCAAATACTGGCACGCGTGCCGATGACCGGCGCGGTATTGGCCTACCTGTGGTTCAATCTGATGCTGCTGCGTTCGGCCTCGCACTACCTGGGCATCGACTACCGCTTCGGCGCCATGTTCGCCTCGCAGTTCGTGCAGGCGATGCTGTGCCTGGTGTGGAGCGTGACCGCGCTGCTGCTGATGCGACTTGGCGCCAGCGGCGGTGCACGCAGCCGCTGGATCACGGGCGGCGGCTTGCTGGCCCTGGTGGTGGCCAAGCTGTTCCTGGTCGACCTGTCGGACGCCGCCAGCATGGGCCGCATCGTTTCCTTCGTCGGCGTCGGTCTGCTGATGGTGGCGATCGGCTACCTGGCGCCGTTCCCGTCAAAGAGTGAAACGACCGCGCAGGCGGCGGCATGACGCATGACCGATCGAGGAGCCGGGCAATGAGGCATGTGATGAAACGTCGCGCGGGCACGATGCTGGTGGCGCTGCTGATGGCGCTGGGCTGCGCGAGCGCCGTGGCGGCGGACACCCCGGCCGAGTATTCCCACCTGCTGCCGCTGACCGTCAGCGGCAAGGACGCGCTGTCCCAGATGCGCCTGCCGCAGGCGGTCTACCTGCACGCGCGCAGCGCCAGCCTTGACGACCTGCGGGTGTTCGACGCGCGCGGTGTGCCGCTGCCGTTCACGCTGACGCAACCGGCGCCGCAGGCGCAGACCAATTATCGCAAGCTGCCGGTCAAGATCTTTCCTGTGTTCGGCGACGAGACCGGACGCGAACAGGCCGGCGCCAATCTCGACATCCGCACCTCGGCCGACGGCGCGGTGCTGTCGGTGACGACCCGCAGCGCGCCGGGCAAGCCGGCGTCCGCGCAACTGCGCGCACTGGTGCTCGACCTGCGCCGCGCCGACGCGCCGCCGATCGACGCCCTCACCTTCACCCTGCCGCCCGGCGCCACCAACTACAGCGCGCGGGTCGAACTGGAAGTGAGCGACGACATGAAGGCGTGGGAAACCGTGGCCTACACCTCGCTGACCTGGCTGGTCAACGCCGACGTCGACACACTGGCCAACAACCACATCGAATTTTCGGCGCGGCGCTTGCGTTACGCGCGCCTGCGCTGGCACGAGGGCAATCCGATCCAGTTCGCCGCCATCGTCGCCGACGCGCCCGACTACAGGCAAGCGCCACCCCAGCGCGAACAACTGGTACTCGCACCTGCGCCCGGCAAGCTCGCCGGCGACCTGGTGTACCAGTCCGCGTCCGCCATTCCGGTGCAATCGATCGGCCTGCAGTTCACCGAACCGAATATCGTCATGCCGGCGGCGCTCGGCCAGTACGTCGAGCTGCCGCGCCGCCAGGCCGGGGCGCCGACCACTTTCGACTTTCGCGCCAACGTGCGCGCCACCTTCTTTTCGCTCAGTCAGGGCGGCCGGCAGCGCGCCTCGGGCGACGTCAGCGTGAGCGACATCCATGCGCCGCAATGGGTGCTGCGTCCACTCGGCGGCGCCGCTGCCCGGCCTTCACTGCGCCTGTCCTGGACCCCGGCCACGCTGATCTTCATGGCCAACAGCCACGCGCCTTACCGCCTGGCGTTCGGGCGCGAGCAGGCCGCGTCGGCGCGCCAGCCGCTGTCTCAGGTGGCGCCCGGTTTCTCCGACGCCGAGCTGCAAGCGTTGGAGCAGGCAAGTCCGGGCGAGCTGCAGGTGCAGCACGCCGCGCCCCGGCCCGACGCCGTGTCCGAAGCCGCCCGCCTGTCCGGCGACACGCGCCAGCGCATGCTGATGCTGTGGGGCGTGCTGCTGCTTGGCCTGCTCATTCTCGGCGCGATGAGCTGGCGCCTGATCCGCCAGATGAAAGCGCCGCCGTCCTGATAACGTACACTGGCGCCACTGCTCTATCAAAGGACTACCCGATGACGTTTGTACGTTCCTGCTTCGCCTTCCTGTCCGCCGCAGTGCTCAGCGCGGCTGCCCACGCGGCCCCGCCGCAGGCTGAGATCAGCCACCTGCTCGACTACCTGGCCAAGTCCGGCTGCGAGTTCAATCGCAACGGCAGCTGGTACGCCGGGCCCACCGCGCGCGCGCACTTGCAGGACAAGGCGGATTACCTGGCCAAGCGCCATCAGTTGCCCAGCGCCGAGGCCTTCATCAAGCTGGCCGCGACCGAGAGCAGCGTGAGCGGCAAGGCCTATCAAGTGCGCTGCGGCGCCGCCGCGCCGGTGCCCAGCGCCACCTGGCTGGGCGAGGAATTGAAGCGCTATCGCCA
>JBDSTZ010000406.1:0-11781 GCA_039927975.1 Massilia sp.
GGACCAGTGCGGCGCCAGCCTGACCGGGTTCGAACTGATGTCGAACTTCGCACTGCAACTGGTGGCGACGCATTTCCCGGCGCTGCCGCAGCCGTTCGCCGTGCCGCACGCGCAGTATGTGCTGCTCGAAGTGTCGAGCAGCGAATCGGAGCGCCACGCCATCGCCCTGCTCGAACAGGCCATCGGCGCCGCGCTCGACCAGGAGCTCGCCGACGACGCCATCGTCGCCACCACGCTGGCCCAGTCGCGCAAGCTGTGGCAGATGCGCGAGCACATCTCGATGGCGCAGGCGGCCGCCGGCAAGAACATCAAGCACGACGTCTCGCTGCCGATCTCGCGCATCCCCGAGTTTATCGCCGCCACCAACACGCAGCTGGCCGCCGCCTATCCCGGCTGCCAGGTGGTCTGCTTCGGCCATATCGGCGACGGCAATCTGCACTACAACGTCGCGCCGTCCGAGGGCGCCGACCACAACGCCTTCCTGGTCAACCAGGACGGCATCAACCGCATCGTGCACGACAGCGTCGCCGCCTTCGAAGGCTCGATCTCGGCCGAACACGGCATCGGCGCCCTCAAGCGCGAAGAACTGGAACGCTACAAGTCGGCGGTCGAACTGAACATGATGCGGGCCATCAAAGGGGCGCTCGACCCGCTCGGCATCATGAACCCCGGCAAAGTGCTGTGACGGGGCCGCGCTTGCTGTCGCGCTGGCTGCTGCTTGGCGAATCGCGCGCCCATCCCGTGCGCGCGCTGCTGGCCATCGTCGCCATCGCGGTCGGCGTGGCGATGGGTTTCGCCATCCACCTGATCAATGCCGCCGCCTTCAACGAGTTTTCCGCCGCGATCAAAGGCCTGTCCGGCCAGGCCGACATCCAGGTCAGCGGGCGTGAACCGCTGTTCGACGAAGCCATCTATCCACGCCTGGCGGTGCACCCCGGCGTGGCGCTCGCCTCGCCCGTGCTCGAACTCGAGGCGCCGGTGCCAGGCCGGCACGGCTCCCTCAAGGTGATCGGCATCGACCCGTTTCGCGCCGGCGCCATCACCCCCGACCTGCTCGGCGTGCCGGCAACCGACGCACGGCTCGACACGCTGGCCGACGACGCCCTCTTCCTGTCGCCGGCCGCCATGCAGTGGCTCGGCGCCGAGGCCGGCCGCGACATCGCGCTGCGGGTCGGCACCGGCGACCTCCATCTGCGCGTGGCCGGCGGGCTGCTGGCGGCGCGCGCCGGCCAGCGCATCGGGGTAATGGATATCGGCGCCGCCCAGTGGCGTTTCAATCGCCTGGGCAGCCTGTCGCGCGTCGACCTCAAGCTGGCCGACGGCGTCAACCGCGACGTCTTCCAGCGCGACCTGACGCGTGAGCTCGAACACGATTTTCCCGGTCGATTCAGCGTCGGCCAGCCCAACGACGAAGCGCAAAACGCCCGCAACAATAGCCTCAGCCGCGCTTACCGCGTCAACCTGACGGTGCTCGCGCTGGTCGCCCTGTTCACCGGCGCCTTCCTGGTGTTTTCAACCCAGGCGCTGTCGGTGATCCGCCGCCGCAGCCAGTTCGCGCTGCTGCGCGTGCTCGGCGTCGAACGCCGGCAGCTGCTGCGCCAGATCCTGCTTGAAGGCGCCAGCCTCGGCGTGATTGGATCGCTGCTTGGCATCGGCGCCGGCTACGCCTTTGCCGCCACCGCGCTGCGCCTGTTCGGCGGCGACCTCGGGGCCGGCTATTTTTCAGGCGTTCAGCCTGCCCTGCAATTTACCCCGGTGGCGGCCGCCGTGTTCTTTTCCCTCGGCCTCGGCGTGGCCCTGCTCGGTTGCCTGGCGCCGGCGCTCGAAGCGGCCCGCGCGGCGCCCGCCGTGGCCCTCAAGTCCGGCAACGACGAAGCCGTGCTCTCGCGCCTGGCGCGCATCTGGCCGTCGATCCTGTGCCTGGCGCTGGCGGCCCTGATGGTCAAGGCGCCGCCGGTGTTCGAGTTGCCGCTGTTCGGCTACCTCGCGATCGCCCTGCTGCTGGTCGGCGGCATCGGCATGATGCCGCGCGTAGCCGCCAGCCTGTTCGCATTCCTCAATCGGCTGGCGATGGCGCGGCCGCGCCAGCACCCTGTGCTCGCGCTCACGCTGGCGCGGCTGGCCAATGCCTCCGGCCAGGCCGCCATCGCCCTGGGCGGGGTGCTGGCCAGTTTCAGCCTGATGGTGGCGATGGCGATCATGGTCTCGAGCTTTCGCGTCTCGGTCGACGACTGGCTGGTCCAGCTGCTGCCGGCCGACCTGTACGTGCGCACCGGCGACGGCGGCAATACCGGTGCGCTCGGCCCGGCCGAACAGGCGACCCTGCGCGCCCTGCCAGGCGTCGAGCGCGCCCAGTTCCTGCGCACCCGCCCGATCTCGCTCGAAGCCGGCCGCCCCCCGGTGCACCTGCTGGCGCGCCAGATCGACGTCGCCGATCCCGGCAAGACCCTGGCGATGGTCGGCGAATCGCTGGCGCCGCCGGCCGGCGCCATGCCGGTGTGGGTCTCCGAAGCCATGCTCGACCTCTACCGCGTCAAGCCTGGCGCGCATCTGACGATTCCCCTCAACGGCCGCCTGCACAGCTTTTTTGTCGCCGGCGTGTGGCGCGACTACAGCTACCAGAACGGCTCGCTGCAAATCGAGCTGGCCGACTACCGCGCACTCACCGGCGACCAGGAAGCGAGCGACGCCGCCCTGTGGATGCGCCCAGGCGTTGAAGCCGGCCAGGTCGAACAGGCCATACGCAAGCTGCCTTTCGGCGCCGCGCTCGACATGGCGCAGCCGGGCCAGATCCGCGCCATGAGTCTCAAGATTTTCGACCGCAGTTTCGCCGTCACCTACCTGCTTGAAGCGATCGCCATCGCCATCGGCATGTCCGGCGTGGCGGCCACCTTCTCGGCCCAGACCCTGGCGCGCGCGCGCGAATTCGGCATGCTGCGCCATGTCGGCGTCACGCGCGGCCAGATCCTGCGCATCCTCGCGCTCGAAGGCGGCTCCCTCACCGTGCTCGGAGTCGCCTGCGGCTTCGTCCTCGGCCTGGTCATCAGCCTGATTCTGGTTTTCGTGGTCAACCCGCAGTCCTTCCACTGGACCATGCAGCTGCACCTGCCCGGCGCCCTGCTCGCCAGCGTGGCGGCCGTGCTGCTGGGCGCCTCGGTGCTGACCGCGCTGGTGTCGGGCCGCTATGCGCTCTCGGGTGGACCGATTCGCGCGGTCAGGGAGGATTGGTGATGCGACTGCTCTTGTTCGTCTGTATGTGGCTCGGCCTGGCCTGCCACGCCGCGCCGCCCGCGTTTGCCCCGGTGCTGCCCGACCGCGCGCTGAGCTTCCCGGCCGATTTCGGCGCCCACCCGGCCTTTCGCACCGAATGGTGGTACGTCACCGGCTGGCTCAAGACCGCCGACGGCAAGCCGCTCGGCTTCCAGGTCACCTTTTTCCGCAGCGCGACCGGCGCCGGCGCGGCCAATCCAAGCGCCTTCGCCCCGCGCCAGCTCGTCATCGGCCACGCCGCCCTGTCCGACCCCGCGCTCGGCAAACTGGTGCACGACCAGCGCAGCGCGCGCGAAGGCTTCGGCCTGGCCTACGCGAAGCCTGGCAATACCGACATCAAGCTCGATGACTGGCGCATGGTGCGCGGCGCGAACGGCCAATACACGGTCAGCGTCAAGTCGAAGGAACTGACGCTCGAACTCACGCTCGCGCCCAGCCAGCCGGTCATGCCGCAAGGCGCCGGCGGCTACTCGCGCAAGGGGCCGTCGGCGGCCAACGCCAGCTACTACTACAGCGAGCCGCAGCTCAAGGTGAGCGGCAGCGCCGGGCGCGCCGGACAGCCCGCCGCCAGGGTCGAAGGCAGCGCATGGTTTGACCACGAATGGTCCAGCGAGGCGCTCGACCCCGCCGCCTCGGGCTGGGACTGGATCGGCGCCAACCTTGACGACGGCTCGGCGCTGATGGCTTTCCAGATCAGAAGCAAACAAGGTGGTAAACTATGGGCGCACGCGGCCCTGCGCGAGCGCAGCGGCAAAGTCACCCAGTTCGAACCGGACCAGGTCAACTTCACGCCGCAGGCGCACTGGAAGTCCCCCCGCACCAATGCCGTGTACCCCGTTGCGACCCTGCTGGTCACCGGGTCCACGCGCTGGCAGATCAAGCCCTTGCAGGACGATCAGGAACTCGATTCGCGGCGCTCGACCGGCGCCGTGTATTGGGAAGGCGCGGTGACGATTTCGCGCGACGGCGCGCCGGCCGGCGCCGGCTACCTTGAAATGACCGGCTATGGCCAGCCGATGCGGCTTTAACTAGAACAGAACATCAACAACAGCGATACGATGACCAACAGCACCACCGGCACCAACAGCACTTCCTCGGAACAAAACCGCAAAGGCAGCCTGGCCGCTTTCAAGGGCTTGTTCCCGTTTCTGCGGCCCTACCGCCGCCAGTTCATCCTGGCCGGCATCGCGCTGGTGGTCGCCGCCGGCGCCACCCTGGCCATTCCGGCCGCCTTCAAGCAGATGATCGACCTGGGCTTCGGCGCCTCGGCCGGCGCGCGCAGCATCACCCACGTCGACGCCACCTTCCTCGCGCTGTTCGGCGTGGCGACCGTGCTGGCCCTGGCCACCGCCGCGCGCTTCTACACCGTCTCATGGCTCGGCGAGCGCGTCACCGCCGACATCCGCAGCGCCGTGTATCACCACGTGGTCCAGCAAAGCCCCGAGTTTTTCGAGACCACCCGGACCGGCGAAGTCCTCTCGCGCATCACCACCGACACCACCCTGATCCAGGCGGTGGTCGGCACCAGCATCTCAATGGCGCTGCGTAATGTGCTGCTGTTCCTCGGCGGCCTGGTGATGCTGTTCGTGACCAGCGCCAAGCTGTCCGCGATCATCCTCGGCCTGCTGGTGCTGGTGGTGGTGCCGATCGTGCTGTTCGGCCGCCGCGTGCGGCGCCTCTCGCGCGACTCGCAGGACCGCATCGCCGACGCCTCGGCGCTGGCCGGCGAAATCCTCAACGCCATGCCGACCGTGCAAGCCTTCACCCATGAAAAAATCGAGTCGACGCGCTTCGGCTCGGCCGTCGAAGGCGCCTTCGGCACCGCGATGCGCCGCATCCGCGCGCGCGCGCTGCTGACCATGGTCGCCATCGTGCTGGTGTTCGGCACCATCGTCTTCGTGCTTTGGCTGGGCGCGCACGCTGTGCTCGAAGGCACCATGACGGGCGGCGACCTCGGTCAGTTTATTCTGTACGCCTCGATCGTGGCCGGTTCGATCGGCGCGCTGTCGGAGGTCATGGGCGAAGCCCAGCGCGCCGCCGGCGCCACCGAGCGCCTGCTCGAACTGCTGGCGGTGCGCTCGAACATCCAGAACCCGGCCCGGCCGGTCCCGCTGCCGGCACGCACCGCCTCGGGCGCCGCGCTGGCGCTGACGGACCTGGGCTTTTCCTACCCATCACGGCCCGACACGGCCGCCCTGTCGCACCTGTCGCTGGCGATCCAACCCGGCGAGACGGTCGCCGTGGTCGGCCCTTCCGGCGCCGGCAAAACCACCCTGTTCCAGCTGTTCCTGCGCTTTTACGATCCGCAATCGGGCACCATCACGCTCGACGGCGTCGACATCCGCCAGCTCGACCTGCACACCCTGCGTGACGCGATCGGCATCGTGCCGCAAGATACCGTCATCTTCTCGGCCGACGCGATGGAGAACATCCGCTACGGCCGCGCCGGCGCCACCGACGAGGAAGTCATCGCCGCCGCCAAGCAGGCCGCCGCCCACGAATTCATCGAACGCCTGCCGCAGGGTTACAAATCGTTCCTGGGCGAGCGCGGCGTGCGCCTTTCCGGCGGCCAGCGGCAGCGCATCGCGATCGCCCGCGCGCTGCTGAAAAATCCCCCGCTGCTGCTGCTCGACGAGGCCACCAGCGCGCTCGACGCGGAATCGGAACGCCTGGTGCAAAGCGCGCTCGAAGCGGCCATGGTCGGCCGCACTACCATCATCATCGCGCACCGCCTGGCCACCGTGCAGCGGGCCGACCGCATCATCGTGATGGAAGACGGCCGGATCGTCGAAGCCGGCACCCACGCCTCGCTGGTGGCGCTGGGCGGCATTTACGCCAACCTAGCGGCGCTGCAGTTTCACCATGTGCACGTGACTCACTGACAATCGCCGCCCTGCCTCGTCGTTCCCGCCTGGCGCGGGAACGGCGGTTGACGGCTTTTGCTACAATCCCCCATTCACCCCAGCCCTCACCGACTCTGACCCATGCGCCAATACCTCGACTTCATGCGCCACGTGCGGGACCACGGCGCCGTCAAGACCGACCGCACCGGCACCGGCACCCGTTCCGTGTTCGGTTACCAGATGCGTTTCAACCTGCAGGACGGTTTTCCGCTGGTGACGACCAAGAAGCTGCATCTCAAATCGATCATCCATGAGCTGATCTGGTTCCTCGCCGGCTCCACCAACATCGCCTATTTAAAAGAGAACGGCGTCTCGATCTGGGACGACTGGGCCGACGCCGACGGCAACCTGGGCCCGATCTACGGCTACCAGTGGCGCAACTGGCCGACGCCCGATGGCGGCCATATCGACCAGATCAGCCAGGTGCTCGAACAGATCCGCGCCACCCCCGATTCGCGCCGCCTGATGGTCTCGGCCTGGAACGTGGCCGACGTGCCGAACATGAAACTGCCGCCCTGCCACGCGCTGTTCCAGTTCTACGTCGCCGACGGCAAGCTGTCCTGCCAGCTGTACCAGCGCAGCGCCGACATCTTCCTCGGCGTGCCGTTCAATATCGCCTCCTACGCCCTGCTGACCCACATGATGGCCCAGCAGGCCGGCCTGGAAGTGGGCGACTTCGTCTGGACCGGCGGCGACTGCCACCTGTACACCAACCACCTCGAACAGGTCGAATTGCAGCTCTCGCGCGAACCGCAGGCGCTGCCGCAGCTGGTCATCAAGCGCAAGCCCGACTCGCTGTTCGACTACAAGTTCGACGACTTCGAGATCACCGGCTACGCGCCGCTCGCGCACATCAAGGCGCCGGTGGCCGTATGAGCGCGCCGACACTGACACTGGTGGTGGCGATCGATGCCCAGAACGGCATCGGCGTCGACAACACCCTGCCCTGGCGCCTGCCGGAAGACCTGGCGCACTTCAAGCGCGTCACCTCCGGCCATCCGATCATCATGGGCCGCAAGACCTTCGACTCGATCGGCCGCCCGCTGCCGAACCGCCGCAACATCGTCGTCACCCGCAACCCGGCCTGGCGCCACGACGGCGTCGACACCGCAACCTCGCTGGACGCCGCCATCGCGCTGGTCGGCGACACGCCCGCCTGCATCATCGGCGGCGCCCAGATCTTCACCGAGGCGGTGCCGCTGGCCGACCGGATGATCGTCACCGAGATAGCCCACGCCTTCGCCTGCGACACCTTCTTTCCGCCGATCGACCGCCAGCAGTGGCGCGAAGTCGCGCGCGAAGTCCACCATTCGGAGGCGAACGGCTTCGATTACGCCTTCGTCACCTATGTGAAAGCGAACTAACCCATGTCAGAACACGGATTTCACGTACACGGCCCGCACGACCACGCGGTCGAACACGCGGCGCACGGCAGCGACAGCTTCTCCAACCGCATCGCCGTCATGACCGCCATCCTGGCGACCGTCGGCGCCATGTTCGGCTACCAGGGCGGCGCCACCCAGAACGAAGCGGCGATGAACAAGAATAACGCCGCCATCGACAAAACCGAGGCGGCCAACGCATGGAACTACTACCAGGCCAAGTCGGGCAAGCAGAACCTGGCCGAGATGGCGATGACCTTGCCGGGTGTCGACCCCACCCGTTTCAAGGCCGACGTCGCGCGCTACGAGCTTGAAAAGGCCGACATCAAGAAGAAGGCCGAGAGATTCGAGGCTTCGTCGGCCGAATGGAACCACAAGTCCGACACCGCGCTGCACACCCACCACCAGTGGGCGCTTGCCACCACCGCCGAGCAGATCGCCATTTCGCTGGCCGCTATCACGCTCCTGACGCGCAAGAAGTGGCTGATGATCGGCGCCTACGCCGTCGCCGCGGTCGGCATCGCGCTCGGCGCCTTCGCGGCGATGCACATCGATCCGATCGGAGCCCTGCTCGGCGGCGGGCACTAAGCCGTCACCGCAGGGTCATACAGCAGTGGGACAGTAACATGCAGCAGTAGTGTGCGACAGCAATAGCCGCTTCGGGCTACGCTAGCAAAAGTTTTTCACATGGTTGCGGACATTTCTGCCAAAATCCGCTTCTTTATTTTTTCGGTGCCGTGAGCGGCGTCCTGCCAAGCCTGGCGCGGACTGCCTCCACGGCGCTTCGCTTTGGAGCTGTCCATGAAATTTCGCTTCCCCATCGTCATCATCGACGAGGATTTCCGTTCTGAGAACACGTCCGGTCTCGGTATTCGCGCGCTTGCCGCCGCCATGGAAAAGGAAGGCATGGAAGTGCTCGGACTGACCAGCTACGGCGACCTGTCCCAGTTCGCCCAGCAGCAGTCGCGCGCCTCGGCCTTCGTGCTGTCGATCGACGACGAGGAATTCGGCGGCGGCTCGGTCGAGGAGACCAACTTCGCGCTGACCGCCCTGCGCGCCTTTGTCGCCGAGATCCGCCACAAGAACTCGGACATCCCGATCTACATCTACGGCGAGACGCGCACCTCGCGCCACATCCCCAACGACATCCTGCGCGAGCTGCACGGCTTCATCCACATGTTCGAGGACACGCCCGAATTCGTCGCCCGCCACATCATCCGCGAAGCCAAGTCCTACCTCGACAGCCTGGCGCCGCCGTTCTTCCGCGCGCTGGTCAACTACGCCAACGACGGCTCCTACTCCTGGCACTGTCCCGGCCACTCGGGCGGCGTGGCCTTCCTCAAGTCGCCGATCGGTCAGATGTTCCACCAGTTCTTCGGGGAGAACATGCTGCGCGCCGACGTCTGCAACGCCGTCGAGGAACTCGGCCAGCTGCTCGACCACACCGGCCCGGTCGCCAAGTCCGAGCGCAACGCCGCGCGCATCTTCAACGCCGACCACTGCTACTTCGTCACCAACGGCACCTCGACCTCCAACAAAATGGTCTGGCACTCGACGGTGGCGCCGGGCGACATCGTCGTGGTCGACCGCAACTGCCACAAATCGATTCTGCACTCGATCATCATGTGCGGCGCGATTCCCGTCTTCCTGATGCCGACCCGGAACCACCTCGGCATCATCGGCCCGATCCCGCTGGAGGAATTCACGCCCGAATCGATCGCCCGCAAGATCGAAGCGAATCCGTTCGCGCGCGAAGCCGTCAACAAGAAGCCGCGCATCCTGACGATCACCCAGTCAACCTACGACGGCGTGGTCTACAACGTCGAGACCCTGCGCGAAATGTTGGACGGTAAGATCGACACCCTGCACTTCGACGAAGCGTGGCTGCCGCATGCGACCTTCCACGACTTCTACAAGAACATGCACGCCATCGGCAAGGACCGTCCGCGCGCCAAGGAGTCGATGATCTTCTCGACCCAGTCGACCCACAAGCTGCTGGCCGGCCTGTCGCAGGCCTCGCAGGTGCTGGTGCGCGAATCGCAGACCGTCAAGCTGGACCAGGACGCCTTCAACGAAGCCTACCTGATGCACACCTCGACGTCGCCGCAGTATTCGATCATCGCCTCGTGCGACGTCGCCGCCGCCATGATGGAGGCGCCGGGCGGCACCGCGCTGGTCGAGGAATCGATCTTCGAAGCGCTCGACTTCCGCCGCGCCATGAAGAAGGTCGACGAGGAATGGGGCCAGGACTGGTGGTTCAAGGTGTGGGGCCCGGACACCTTCTCGGAAGAAGGCATCGGCACCCAGGACGACTGGATGATCCGCGCCGAGGACAGCTGGCACGGCTTCGGCAATCTGGCCCCGGGCTTCAACATGCTCGACCCGATCAAGGCCACCGTGGTGACGCCGGGCCTGTCGCTTGACGGCCGCTTCGGCGAGTCCGGCATTCCGGCTTCGATCGTCACCAAGTACCTGGCCGAGCATGGCGTGATCATCGAGAAGTGCGGGCTGTACTCGTTCTTCATCATGTTCACCATCGGGATCACCAAGGGCCGCTGGAACACCCTGGTCACGGCTCTGCAGCAGTTCAAGGACGACTACGACAAGAACCAGCCGATGTGGCGCATCCTGCCCGAGTTCGCGGCGGCCAATCCGCGCTACGAAGGAATGGGTTTGCGCGACTTGTGCCAGCAGATCCACGACTTCTACAAGCAGTACGACGTCGCGCGCCTGACCACCGAGATGTATTTGTCGGACATGATCCCGGCCATGAAGCCGTCCGACGCGTTCGCCAAGATGGCGCACCGCGAAATCGACCGGGTCGCGATCGAAGACCTGGAAGGACGCATTACCGCCATCCTGCTGACGCCTTATCCGCCGGGTATTCCGCTGCTCATCCCCGGCGAGCGCTTCAACAAGACCATCGTCGACTACCTGCGCTTCGCGCGCGACTTCAACGAGCGCTTCCCCGGCTTCGAGACCGACGTGCACGGCCTGGTCAAGCGTGAGGTGGATGGCAAGCGGGGGTATTTTGTGGACTGCGTGCGAAACTGATCCGCATGATCGGCGCGGGGGCGGCACATGGGCCGCCTCCGCGCGAGTACTTGAAACTCAGACTTGAAACTGAGACTCGGCGCTGCGGCTTGAAACCGCGTATTGAAACCGAGTCGTAGAAATTACGTCAGGCCTTCGGCAGCGTCACGCCATGCTGCCCCTGGTACTTCCCGCCGCGATCCTTGTACGAAGTTTCGCACACTTCATCGCTTTCAAAGAACAGCACCTGCGCGCAGCCTTCGCCGGCATAAATCTTGGCCGGCAGCGGCGTGGTGTTGGAAAACTCCAGCGTCACATACCCTTCCCATTCAGGCTCGAACGGCGTCACGTTGACGATGATGCCGCAGCGCGCGTAGGTCGATTTGCCGAGGCAAACGGTCAGCACATTGCGCGGAATCCGGAAGTACTCGATGGTGCGCGCCAGCGCGAACGAGTTCGGCGGGATGATACAGACATCGCTCTTGATGTCGACGAAGGAGTTCGAATCGAAGTTTTTCGGATCGACGATGGTGCTGTTGATGTTCGTGAAAATCTTGAACTCGTCGGCGCAACGGATATCGTAGCCGTATGACGAGGTGCCGTACGAAATGATCTTTTTGCCGTCCATTTCGCGCACCTGGTTCGGCTCGAACGGTTCGATCATGCCGGTGGCGAGCGCCGTGCGGCGGATCCATTTGTCGCTTTTGATTGTCATCGGTGGACTATTCCAAGGTAAGTGGGGATGAAGCTCGCGCCAGGCGCGAAGAATTCCCGCGATTTTACGCGAAAAGCCCGCTGCGGTCGCGTATTTACGCCGCCGCCAGCAGCTCGGCGATCATCGCGCGCGTCATCTCGGCGGCCTCGCGCGGCGACTCCATCGGATACAGATGCCCACCCTTGATCCACTTGAAGTGCCTGCCGGCCAGGCGCCTGGACGGCTCGGCGGAGACTTGCCGCAGTTCGACCGACTCGGTGCCGCCGATGAAACCGACCGGCACGGGAAACGGTTTTGCCAGCGCCTCACCCAGGTGGTGCGGCAGGCCGTTGTAGACCGCTGTTTCGATGTCGCGGTCAAAGCGCAGCCGCACGCCGTCGGCGGTGTCGACAAATCCATGGTCGAGATAATCGCCCAGCACACCGGGCGCCCATGAGGCGAACACCGGCTTGTCGGCAAAGTGCGCCTGGACCGAGGC
>JBDSTZ010000407.1:0-38849 GCA_039927975.1 Massilia sp.
TGGTGGGCGAATAGCCGGCCGCCGATTCCCAGATGCGGGCGGCCTGGCGCTGGCCGAATTCGTAGGCGGTCAGTTCGGCGTTGAGGATGCTGCGCAGCTTGTCCGGATGAATGCCGTCGACCACCAGGCGCAAGCCCTTCTGGATAAACTTGTCCTTGGTGCCCTGCATGTATTGTTCGAGCGAGAGCAAGCCGTCACGGCGCGCGTGCAAGGCCCAGTTGCCGATGTCGCGCGCGATCCGCGTGCGCTGGTTGGGCGGCGGCTGGAACACCCAGCGCAGCATGCGGATGCCGCGCATAAAAGTCGGCGCCTCGGTCTGCAACAGCACCGCGCCGGCGGTGCCGATCACCACGATGGCAAAGGCGGCCGGCTGCACCAGCGAGGCGAACTTGCCGCCTTCGAGGGTGTGTCCGACCAACAGGCCGAACAAGGCCAGGGCGATTCCTACTACGCTGGCCCAGTCCATGCCTGCTCCCTCAAGGTGGCGCGCAACCGGGCCACGGCCTGGGTGTGCAATTGCGAAACGCGTGATTCGGAGACGCCCATCACGGCGCCGATTTCCTTCAGGTTCAATTCTTCCTCGTAGTACAGGCCCATCAACAACTTCTCGCGCGGCGGCAAGACGTCGATGGCGTCGATCACGGCCTGGCGGAAGTCGCCGTCCATCAGGCTGCGCAGCGGATCGGCGTCGTCCACGGCGTAGCGGTCGAGGAAGCTGTCATTGCCCTCGCCGTCGTGGAAATCCTCGTAATAGACCAGCTGGTGGCCGCCGCCGTCGGACAGCATGTCCTGGTAGTCGGCCAGCGAGAGCTTGAGCATCTTCGCCACTTCCGACTCGCTGGGCGGATGGCCGAGCTTTTGCTGCAGCGTGCTCATCGCCGCCTCGATCTTGCGCATGTTCTGGCGCATCGAGCGCGGCAGCCAGTCGCTGTTGCGCAGTTCGTCGAGCATGGCGCCGCGGATGCGCAGCACCGCGTAGGTTTCAAACTGCGCGCCCTGGGTTTCCTCGTAGCGGTTGATGGCGTCCAGGAGGCCGATCATGCCGGCCTGCACCAGGTCGTCGACTTCGACGCTGGGCGGCAGCTTGGCCTTCATGTGGTGGGCAAGACGCTTCACCAACGGCATGTGCTCCGTCAGTAAGTGGTCCTTTGCCGCTTTGCCTTTGACCGTATACATAGCTTACGCCAGACGCCTGGATGCCATTGAGTGTGTCGAATGATGCGTCAAAATAGGACGTCCCTCCCGTGCCGACCAGCGGCTATTGGTATTGCTGTTGCTGTTGCTGTTGCGAACGCGGCGCCAGCGCAAAGCGCCCGGCCAGGCGGCGAAACGCCACCGAGGCGCCGGCCAGCGGAAAGGCGTCGACCACCGCGCGGCCAAGCCGCGCGGCGCGGTGCAGGTATTCATCGGCCGGCACCGACCCCATGGAGACGAGCTGGACCGCGAGATACCGACTTGCCGCGGAACACATATTATCGTATACCATCTTTGCCTCGGATTCGGAAGCGTTGGTGACGAGAATTCCAAACGGGCGGCGGCCAAGTTCTTGCGACAAGCGCTTGATCAGGCTGTAAGCGGCGGTGATCGAGGCGGCGCTGGTCGAGACCTGGACGACGATTTCGGCGCTGGCCATGATCGGCACCGGAAAGCTGTCGCCGCTGCCGAATTCGCCGTCGACGATGACGATGCCGCTCTGCTTGACCAGCACGTCGAAGGCCTTGGCCAGGCGGCGCGCGTCGTCGGCGGCGGGACGCCCTACCCGGCCGCGCGCCATGTTGACCACGCCGAAGCCTTGCGGCACCTGGTTGATGACCTGGTTGAGCGCGCATTCCTGGCGCGCCACCTGCAGCAGGCCGGCCGTGCGCTCGACGCCGAGGCGCTGGGCCACGCCGTAATCATATTCGCAGGCGTCGACGATGACGACGTCGTTGCCGGCGCGTCCGAGCGAGGCGCCGAGGTTGACCAGCATGGCGCCCTTGTCGTCTTCGGGCGTGGCGGACAGGAAGGTGACGATGCGCGGCTTGGCGCCGGCCAGCATGCGCCGCAGGCCTTCGGCCTGGTCGAAATCGAAATTAGCCAAGGGACACCTCGCGCAGGCTGCGGTCGTTGCTGGCGCTGGTGGCGCCGGCCATCAGGAGCGGCAGTTCGGCGTCCGAATACTGGCCGGCGGCGGCCTCGCGCTTGAGGCGGAAGGCGCGGTCGACCAGCATCGCGCGGTCGGCCAGGTGCAGGTCTTCCGGCACGCGCTGGCCATTCGAGATGTAGTAGAGGTTGAGCTTCTGGCGGATCATCACGTCGAGCACGTTGCCGATCGAGGCGGCCTCGTCGAGCTTGGTCATGATGCAACCGGCCAGGCCGCTGCCCTGGTAGGCGCGCACCACTTCGTTGAGGGTTTCGTTGGTCGCGGTGGCGTTCAGGCACAACAGGCGTTTGACGTCGGCGCCGGTCTCGCTGAGCATGGCGACCTGCTCGGTGACCATCTGGTCGCGCTGCGACACGCCGACCGTGTCGATCAGCACGGTGTGCTTGTTGCGCAATTCTTTGAGGGCGATGCGCAGGTCGGCTTCGTCCTTGACCGAGTGCACCATCACGCCGAGGATCTTGCCGTAGATGCGCAGCTGTTCGTGGCCGCCGATACGATAGGCGTCGGTGGTGATCAGGGCCAGTTTTTCCGGGCCGTGGCGCATCACGCAGCGCGCCGCCAGTTTGGCGGTGCTGGTGGTCTTGCCGACGCCGGTCGGGCCGACCAGGGCGAACACGCCGCCCTTTTCCAGGATGTCGTCCTCGTTGGCCATGGTGGTCAGGTTGCGGCACAGGACGTTTTTAATCCAGCGCAGGCATTCGGCGTGGTCTTTGCCGGACGGCAGTTTCTCGATCAGGTAGCGCGACAGGCTGGCCGAAAAACCGGCCGCCAGCATCTCGCGCAGGACGTTGGCTTTTTCCGGCTCGCGCTGCTGGGTGGTGCCCCAGGAAATGGCGGCCAGCTGCGATTCCATCAGGCCGCGCATGGCGCGGATCTCGCTCATCATGCCGGACATTTCTGCGGTCGCGCTTTCCTTTGCGTGGGCGATGGCGGCCGACATCATGCTGGTCATCTGCGCCATGTCGAGGCCGCTTTCGGCGGGCGCCGGCGCGCGCCGGTTGGCGTAGCTTTCCGGCGCCGGGGCGATGTTCAGGTGCGGGCGGGGCTGGGCCATTTCGGTGTCGGCGGCGGGCGCCGACATCGAGGCGACGTCGTCGCTGGCCAGGGCCAGCACCTCGACGGCGCCATCGACCGGGCGGTTCGACAGGATCACGGCATCCGGACCGAGCGCGTCGCGCACTTTGCGCAAGGCTTCACGGGCGGTCGGTGCGGTAAATTTTTTGACGTTCATCGTGCAACTCCTGGGGGCCTGCCGGCCGCGCGCTCACATGAGGGGCAGGCCGATTTCACAGGAACCATTATTGACGATGCACGTAGGAAACCATCGGGGGAGAAAGGGGGGGAATCCGGGCTATTTCCCCATCATCAAGGCGTGACCGCAGCAAGGACGCGGGACCGGCCTCTCTAGCCGGACCGACCAGGGCGAGCCTGTGGCTGGCATGAGAATAGAGACATAAAAATGGCAAGCCGCAGTTACCGCGCCAAGCGCTGGCCTCACTGCAGCGACCAGTTTTAGCAACAATTCCCTGCATCCCCTCGCATCTTTCCATGTGGCAACTCGCGAACCATTGCACTTTCACCATCTATAAATTCCAAATTGAAATCTTGAGACGAGCGCAAAAACTTGTTTGACCGCGCCATTTGGATTAGACTCTTGCATTCCGTCCCCTCCCGCAACACCGCAAGCCTGTTGGGCCGCCGCTAGCGTACGGTCTTGATCCAGTACAATTGTAATGACGCCGCGCGGTCCACCTTGAGAGCCCAACAGAACATTTTTATGCATAAAAAACTTCGCGTGACGATTTATCTTCTGCTCCTTCCGAATCTGGCGTTCGCTTATATTGACCCGGGCACCGGGGCGTATTTTATTCAGATGCTTTTTGCGTTCGTCGGTGCGGTCATTTTTTACCTTTCTCATCCGGCGCAATTGCTCGGATTTATCAAGGAAAAATGGCGGGCATTTAAACAACGGCGCAGGCCAGAACCGAAGTGACCTATCGGTTCGAACGGAGACGCGCGCTTTCCGATCAGGAGCAGTGCCAAGCGCAACGCAATCCCATTTCCTACTTCAATGCAATCGGAATTGCGCTTCTATATTCCGCCGGATTTTTTTACAAGCTAAGCCTGCCCGCTGAGGCGTATTTCATCTCGTCCCCGGGCCGCGCGGTTTTGCTGCCGGCCGCCGTCTCCGTATTCATTGTGACCCTGCTATTGCGTGCCGCCGGCGCGTTCCTGTCGCGCGCACACTTTCGCGCCAAACGTACAATGATCTGCGCAGGTTTGGCTGCACTCCTGCTGATTGGACTACGCGGAATCATTTTCATTGGTGGTGGCAGCTTCAACCAGATCATCGACGCCATCAGCATGACGCCCTGGTCTCGCAATGCCGACTGGCTGATCAAGTCAACTGTAATTTGCCTGAGCTGGCTGGGATTCTATGTGGCGTTACGCGCCTCGGGATGGCCAACCGGCGTCGCCCGCGTTGCCCGCTTCGCCGCCGCGTTGGGTTTTTCCTTATTCTGCATCGCGGTTTTGAATATTGCCGATCTGCAGAAAGGCATTCCGATCACGCGTCCTGCACCAGCCTCTGGGCAACTTACGTCGTCCGCTCTGGAACGTCACCGAAGGGTAGTGTGGATCATTTTTGACGAACTCGACTATAGGCTGGTGCTGGGAGATCAAGTACGCCAGCCGCTCGCGCAACTTAAGCACTTCCGCGCGCTCGCACAATTCGGCGTATCGGCAGACCAGGCACAGAGTCCTTCTGATGCGACGGCAACTTCCATCCCCTCGCTCCTGCTAGGCAGACCGACCGCGGGCGCGCGCTATTTGGGTTCGGCCAATTACCAGTTACGCGGTCTCGGTCACGACACCACCGCCTTTACCGAATCAAATTCAGTCTTCGCACATTTGCCAGCGTCGAACTCCAGTTTCTCCATCCTCGGTTTCTACCAGCCTTACTGCCAGATATTCACCAGCGCCGCGCGTTGCGATGCACACCCCATGGCGTTTTATGAATGGTATCAAGGCTTGATCGACTGGGCCCCGTGGCCCCTCCTGCGCCTGACGATGCACGATCCGATGTATGCCATTTCCGCCGAGCAGCACCGACTGGTCCCGACATTTATCGGCCGCCGCGACGACGCCCTTACTTTTCTGCATCTCAACGTTCCCCATTTGTCCAGCCATTACGCGGCCGATCATTTTCATCAGGCGGTATCTTCGGACATGCAAGTGCAATATGATGTCAATCTAAGGCTCGCCGATGAAATGCTCGGGGAGATTATTGCGCAGCTGCGTAACGTCAGCCGTGAACAGGATGTTTTATTAATCGTGTCAGGCGATCATGGCTTCCGCCTGATGAAACAGCGTCCGGATGAAAATCGACCAGTGCCGTGGCTTGCCTGGCGCGTCGGTGCAGTCGATGGCCAGCGCATTGCCGCACCGATCAGCACCGTTCATACGGCCGCGCTGATCGATCAATTTCTAAATAACAAGATAGATACCCAGTCCGATCTTGCGCATTGGTGGGCCGGCAGGCTGGTATTGCCGCGCTTGGCCGTATCTCCAAAAAATCATGATGACTGAACGGGTACGCTCCTGGCGCGATCCTGCGGGCTTTGTCTACGAAGAGTTCGGGCGGGTTTACCGGGCGGTTGCGCCGGCCGAGGTGGCGCAACTGCGCACTTTGCTGGAGTCGTCCTGGTATCAGGCTTTGGTTGAGGAGGGAACGATTCCGCGCGCCACCTGGATCACGGCGGGACCGCCCGGATTTGCCGACGCGGGCAGCTTCGTCTGGCTGGAACACGAAGTGCTTGCCTTTCCATGTTATCCGCACGAAATTACCGCGTTGCAGCTGTATGACGCGGCCGCGCTCACTTTACGCCTGGCGCGCACGGCGCTCGCCCATGGCTGGCAATTGAAAGATGGATCTGCCTGGAATGTGCTGTTCAATAACGGCAAACCGGTTTTTTGCGACATTCTCTCGTTCGAGCCTGCTTCTGTCTCGGGCATCTGGAATGCCTATGCCCAGTTTTGCCGACACTTCGTGATTCCATTGCTGCTCTACCGGGAATTACGGTTCGAGCCCGCCAAGCTGTTTTTGCTATACCGTGATGGTGTACCGCCAGAAAAGGCGGGGCCGATGCTAAGCGGACTCAGTGCGCTACGTCGCCCTGCCCTGGAAACGGTGACCTTGCCGCGATTTTTTGTCAAGCAGGGACGCGCCGCCCTGACACACCAGGCACCGACACACCAATCATCGCCGGCACTCGCCCAGTTTCTGCTTGAACGAACGTTCAAGCGATTGCAGCGCCACATTGAGGCAGTAAAGCCAGATACGCGCCATATGCGATCGGTGTGGCGCAACTATGAAACGAGCCGCGATCACTACGTTGATGCCGATATCGATGTGAAGCATGCGTTCATCGCCAGCGCACTGGAAGCGTCGCCTGGCGCCAGCGTGCTCGACCTCGGATGCAACGCCGGTGAATTCAGCAAACTGGCGGCGGCCATGGGTAACCGGGTGGTCGCCGTCGATTTCGATGATGGCGCCCTCAGCTTACTATACGCGGCGCTGCGCCAGCATCCGGCTGATATCACCCCGGTATTGCTCGATATTGGCAGGCCAACACCGGCAGTGGGCTGGATGAATCGCGAAATTCGTTCATTTCTCGATCGGGCCCAAGGGAAATTCGAGGTCGTCATGGCGCTTGGACTGATGCACCATTTGCTCGTCACCGAGCGCGTCTCTCTGGAGCAGATTCTGCAAATGTTTCTGGCGCTCGGCGCGCCAACGCTCGTGATCGAGTGGATCGAACCACAGGATCTGCGATTCGGCGAACTGTGCGGAACCGCGCGCCTGGCGCCGACCGCATTAAACGCGACTGTTTTTGAAAGCGTGTTCTCACCGCATTACCAATTAATCCGGAAGCGAACGCTCCCCGTTTGCCGCGAACGAACGCTGTATCATTGGCGCAGACGAGCGGAGTAATTGTCTGCAGGGAAGGACCAATGTGGCCCTTCCATTGTTTTGCCGCTGGCCATGTCAGCCCACCGAGCGCCCCCAAGCTTCTCGCCGCCGCAGTCGAAGAATGCCTTTGAGGCCGCTGATTGCCGCATCATCCCGGCGCGCCGACTAGGCTGGTCACGCGGATCGTCTTCGTTTCCGGCACTTCCGAATGCGACAGCACCTTTAACTGCGGCAGCGCGCGGCGCAGGAAGCGCGACAGCAAGGCGCGCAGCGGTCCCGGCACCAGCAGCACCGGCGTCAAGCCCATCTGCTCCTGCTGCTGGGCCGCGTGGCCGGCCTGCTGGGCGATGGTGTCGGCCAGGCCCGGCTCGATGCCGGTACCGTCGCCGCCGGCGCCGAGCGCCTGCATCAGCAAACGCTCGAGGCGGTTGTCGAGCGTCATCACCGACAACTCGTTGGTGCCGGGGAAGAGTTGCTGGACGATCGCGCGGCCCAGCGCGATGCGCACCAGCGCGGTCAGCTCGTTCGGGTCTTGCACCTGCATGGCGTACTCCGACAAGGTCTCGATGATCGAGCGCATGTCACGGATGTGCACGCCTTCGATCAGCAGGTTTTGCAGCACTTTCTGCAGGATCGACAGCGACACCACTTTCGGCACCAGGTCTTCGACCAGCTTCGGCGCGTCCTTGGCCAGGTGGTCGAGCAGCGCCTGGACTTCGGCGCGGCCGAGCAGTTCGGAGGCGTGGGTGGTGATCAGATGGTTAAGGTGGGTCGCCACCACCGTGCCTGCATCGACCACGGTGTAGCCCATGCTTTGCGCCTCGTCGCGCAGTCCGGCGTCGATCCAGGTGGCTGGCAAGCCGAAGGCGGGATCGGTGGTCACCAGGCCCGGCAGCGAACCGCTGGCCATGCCCGGGTTGATCGCCAGGAACTGGCCGTTGAGCGCTTCGCCGCTGCCCACTTCCACACCCTTGAGCGTGATGCGGTAGGCCGAAGGCTTGAGTTCCAGGTTGTCGCGGATGTGCACCGGCGGCGCCAGGAAGCCGACTTCCTGGGCGAATTTCTTGCGGATGCCCTTGATGCGCTTGAGCAGCTCGCCGCCCTGGGTCTTGTCGACCAGCGGAATCAGGCGGTAGCCCACTTCCAGGCCCAGCGTGTCGACCGGCATGATGTCCTGCCAGCTCGCCTCTTCCTGCTCGGGCGCGGCGGCCGGCGCGGCGGCGGCTTCTTCTACCGGCGGCGGCGCCTTGGCGCGCTTGCTGACCATGTAGGCCGAACCGGCCAGGGCGCCGGCCAGCAGCAGGAACACGAAGTTCGGCATGCCGGGAATCAGGCCCATGCCGCCGAGGATGCCGGCGGTGATGTACAGCACTTGCGGTTTGGCGAACAGCTGGTTGACCAGCTGGGCGCCGATGTCTTGCTCGCTGGCCACGCGCGAGACCACGATACCGGCCGCGGTCGAGATGATCAGCGAGGGGATCTGCGCGACCAGGCCGTCGCCGATGGCCAGCAGGGTGTAGGTCTTGAGCGCGCCGGCGAAGGGAAGGTCGTGTTGCAGGATGCCGACCAACAGGCCGCCGATGATGTTGATGACGGTCACCATGATGCCGGCCACCGCGTCGCCGCGCACGTACTTGCTGGCGCCGTCCATGGCGCCGTAGAACTCGGCTTCCTGAGCGGTTTCGGTGCGGCGGCGGCGCGCCTCGTCTTCGCCGATCAGGCCGGCGTTGAGGTCGGCGTCGATCGCCATCTGCTTGCCCGGCATGGCGTCGAGGGCGAAGCGGGCGCCGACTTCGGCGATCCGGCCTGCGCCCTTCGTGACGACGGTGAAGTTAATGATGGTCAGGATGATAAACACGACGATACCGACCGTGTAGTTGCCGCCGATGAGGAAGTGACCGAAGGCTTCGATCACCTTGCCGGCCGCCGCGCCGCCGGTGTGGCCCTCGGTCAGCACCACGCGGGTCGAGGCCACGTTGAGCGACAGGCGCAGCATGGTCGACACCAGCAGGATGGTCGGGAAGGCCATGAAGTCGAGCGGCTTGACGGTGTACAGGCTGGTCAACAGCACGATCACCGACAGCGCGATGTTGAAGCTGAAGAAGACGTCGAGCACGAAGGCCGGCAGCGGCAGGATCATCATCGCCAGCAGCAGGATGATGATGATAGGCGCGGCCAGCGCATTGGCGCCCTTGCCGCCCATTCCCTTGAGCCATCCCGGCATGTTCATCGTGTTCATGGTGTTGCTCCGTCATTTGGTGAGTCGCTGCGTGAGTCGATGCGCTGACCGGGTTTTTTCTGGAATAGCGGGTTGTGCGGATCGAGTTCGGGCGGCACCGCCAATTTGCTTGGCCGGTCCGGATACCTGCCGCCACCCTTGTTGAAGGCGCGCAGCTGGAAGACGTAGGCCAGCACTTCGGCCACCGCCGAGTACAGCGCTTCCGGGATTTCGTCGTCGATTTCGGTGTGCTGGTGCAAGGCGCGGGCCAGGGCCGGCGCTTCGAGCAGGGCGATATTGTTTTCCTTGGCGATTTCGCGAATCTTGGCGGCCACTTCGTCGCTGCCCTTGGCGACCACGCGCGGCGCCCCGCCCTGGCCGTCGGCGTACTTCAACGCGACGGCATAGTGAGTCGGGTTGGTGACGACCACGTCGGCGGTCGGCACGGCGGCCATCATGCGGCGCTTGGACATTTCGCGCTGCATCTGGCGGATCTTGCCCTTGACCTGAGGATTGCCGTCCGACTCTTTCGACTCCTGGATCACTTCCTGGCGCGTCATCTTCAGCTTGTTGGCGTAGTGCCAGACCTGATACGGGCCGTCGATCGCCGCCACCAGTCCGAGGCCGCCGACGATGAAGAGGAAGGCGGTGGCCAGCATGTCGATCATGTGGGCGCTGCCCGAACGCACCGATTCGACCGCCAGGCCGAGCACGGCATCTTTCTGGCTCATCACGACCAGCCAGGCAACGGTGCCGACCACGATGGTCTTGCCAACGGCCTTGAGCAGTTCGACCAGGGCGTTAGTGGAAATCATGTTGCCCAGGCCCTTGGCGGGGTTGAGCTTGCCGAAATTGGGGACGAAGGCTTTCGCACTGAACAGCCAGCCGCCGATCAGCAACGGCGAGGCCAGAGCGACGACCATGATCGCCAGCGCCAGCGGCAGGCAGGTCAGGATCATCGCGCCGATGTCGACGGCGATGCGGTTGATCAGGACGTCGGAATTGAAGATTTGCTCACGGTCGAGCGCCATGCCGGACACCATGGTGGCCTTGAGCTTGCCCACCAGGGCGCCGCCGGTCATCCACAGGCCGACGCCGGCGGTCATCAGGACGGTGAAGGTGGCCACTTCGCGCGAGCGGGGAACGTCGCCTTCTTCACGGGCGTTCTCCAGGCGCTTGGCTGACGCGGGTTCGGTCTTTTCTGCGTCGCTGTCTTCTGACATTGGCTGCTCCTGTTACGTCCCGACCGCGCAAGATCGGCAAGCAGGACGACAGGAGAGATTATTCACGAGATTAGGCAAGGGTAAAAGCGAGAACAGAGATAGAAAGACCTTGATTCTTCTGTTGGAAAGGCCTCCTTGTTGGCCAATTCACGGCGCCGCGCGCGCGGTTCGGCAACACGCGCCGCCACGCGCAAAGGGCCTCACGCCAGTCGAGTTGCACGTTTCGCTCGCGCTTTCGCACGCCATCGGGCAATCACTTTAACCGTTGGAAAGTGTGTCAGCCATGTGGTTGCACATTCCTGCTCGCCGCGCCCCTTTGGTCGCCGCGCCATTCAGGTCGTGACAGGAGCGAGCCGCATATAATCCATCCCGATATTTACTCGGCGCGCAACTCTTCTAATGGCGCGCTTCGGCGCACCCGCGCCTTTCGGATAAGCTCCAACATTGGACGTTCGACTTGACGGAAGAATATCCAGCCGAGCCCGGTGGTAAATGCAGTGGCCAGCACCAAAAAAGCGGCCGGTCCGACTGCCTCTGGAAAAAATCCCTGCAGTTTATCGGCCAGGGGCAAAGAAAAGACCTGGATCAGATAGATGGAATATGACGCGTCCCCGATACTCGTCAGAGTGTTGCGCAGCAGTCTGGGCACACTGACATAACGTTCCAAACGAAGGCACAGGGCCAGCAATCCGACACTGGGCAAGCCGACGACAATCGCCCGATGCGTCGGGTTATTGCAATACACCATCACGAGCGTGAAAAGCATCACCGCAGCGACCTTCAAGTTTATTGTTCCCGTCAAGAAGAGCGCAGCGCAAAGGAAACCAAGGCAGAACTCCAACAATATCGGATCAGTCAAGAATATGATCGGCTTCGACGAGTAACCTGAATGCGCAAACGCCAGGCCGAACAGCACCAGGATACAAAGGCACACCGTTAATCGTGTAAAAAGGAACGCCCCGCACGCCAGCGCGCACGACGCCAGCAAGTAAAAAAGCATCTCGTACTCAAGGGTCCAACCTACATACAGGAGCGGATACTCGTAGCGAGTAAAGGACAGGTAGGCTGCCGACCGCAGCAAATGATCGATCGAAAAATGAAAAGTCTCGAAAAACTGCGGCAACGCCAGCATCAATATACATAGCGCCGTGGTCAACAAAAGGTAAGGCGGGACAATACGCTCTGCTCGCCGGGCAAAAAAAGTGCCGGCGGTTATTTTCTTACCATGCACGGTAAAATAAATGACAAAACCCGAGACAATGAAGAATACATCGACACCCAACCAGCCGTACCCCCCGATCATAGCGATCGCCGGGTTAAGTTGCTCTCGGTGCCGGATCAATCCGAGCGCATGGGCAATGACCACCCATACAGCGGCGAAAGCACGCAATATTTGAATACTGGTCAACCTGCTATTATTATTCGCCATGACTTTTTTTTGGGAAAACTGAGAGGGAGCCAATGCACAATTCCCCCTATCAAGCGGAATTGGTGACCAAGATATAACTCCATTATTTGCACAATTCCCCCGCAGACCGCGGGTTAGTGCGTAATCCCATCACGCCGCACTACTTTCAATACTGTGAGCAAGATTATTTTGACGTCCAATAATAACGACCGGCGTAGCACGTAATCGGCGTCCAACCGGACCTTCACAGCAATCGGAAGTTCATCTCGGCCATTGACTTGGGCCCATCCCGTCAAACCCGGCAAGACCGTGTCAACGCCGTGTTTGCTGCGCAGCGCCACCAGGTCATCCTGGTTGAACAGCGCCGGGCGCGGCCCGACGAAGCTCATGTCGCCGCGTAATATGCTCCACAGCTGCGGCAGTTCGTCCAGGCTTGATTTACGCAAGAAGGAGCCAACCGGTGTGAGATAGCGCTGGGGATCGGCCAACAGGTGGGTGGCGACAGCAGGCGTATCGACACGCATGCTGCGGAACTTTGGCATTTTGAAAATCTTGTTATGCCGGCCTACCCGGTCCGACCAATACACGACAGGCCCCGGAGAGGTGATCATCACCACCAGCGCCACCGCCAGGATCGGCAACGCCAGCAGCGCGAGTGCGAGCAGTCCTAACATGAGATCGAAAATTCTTTTCATACCGCTCTATCAAAAATGCTCGAGAAAATGTGAAACCGTATTTTGCAACGCTTCCTCCATGCCCACGCGGGGTGACCAATCCAGGGTCGACCTGGTATGCGCCACGTCCACTTGCAATGAACCGAGCAAGCGCTCGGCCACCGCAGACTTGCCCAACAACGCGGCACTGCCCGCGATAATCGCCGGCGGCACCGGCAACAGTAATGCGCGCCTGTGCATGGCTTTGGCGAGCATGCGCAGCAGCGTCGCGGTGCTCACATCGTTATCGTCCGACGCCATGAATACCTGTCCGGGCGCGGCCTGGTGATGCGTACACAGCACCAGCAAATCGATCAGGTTGTCGATCGCCAGCATGCTGCGGCGGTTATCAATTGCGCCCAACGGCAACGGAATGCCCGACTTCACCAGCTTCATCAATTTGAGGAAATTCGCCCTTACCCCGGGTCCGTATATCAACGGTGGCCGCACAACGACCACGTCCATTCCTGTTTGCCTGGCGATGTCGAACAGGCCGTTTTCCGCTTCCAGTTTGGAAATACCATAAGCGTCCATCGGCGACGGCACGTCGCCCGACGCGAACGGCTTTGCCGTCGTTGCCTCGCCGTTCACCTTGACGCTGCTGACAAACACGAAGCGCCTGACTTTCGCCCGGGCCGCCTGGCGTGCCAATTCAAGCGTACCTTCGACGTTCACCTTGCGGAACTCGATAAGCGGGTCACGCGCCACTTCGTGCATGACGTGGACCCGCGCGGCAGCGTGAATGAGTGCCCTGGCTGGACCTTCGATCCGCCATTCGGGCATGCCGTCGGACCGCATGCTGCGCGCCAGCGGGGCGAAACCACAACCGCTTTTCTGCAAATGCGCGCTCAGCGCGGCGCCGACCAGGCCGCTCGCGCCGGTGATCAATATCCTGTTCACGACGGCCGCCTGATCATTTCCATCAGTTTAAACGGTATTTTGGATAATACGAACGCGAGGTTGGTGCGAATGTTATTCATCCTGCACGCATGGACGATTTCGCGATTTAGCAAGATACTGCTGCGAATACCAGCGGTGCTGGCACCTCCCATGCGCATGCGTACCAATACCTTGTCGATCCACTTGTAACTGGCCTTGTTAACCATCAACCAGCGCACGAACATCTCGTAGTCGGCCGCTATCCTGAATTCAGTCTTGTACAGCCCGGCTTTCAAAATCAGATGCCGCTTCACGAACGTCCCGGGGTGTGGGGGCATCCAGCCGAAACGCAGCTTCCAGGGCCGGAAATGCGCGGCCGAGTAATGCCGGCGAACGACGCTCAAGTTGCCCGCACTGACAAAGTCGACATCGCCGAACACCATGTCGGGCGATGGCGAACTGTCAAACGCCGCCACTACCGCCGAAATAACGCTGCGGTCATGGTAGAAGTCGTCGGAATTGAGAATTCCGACGACGTCGCCGGTGGCCGCCACGAGCCCCTTGTTCATCGCGTCGTAGATTCCCGCATCCTTTTCACTGATGATCTTCGCCAGCCGCCCGCGATACGATCCCAGGATCGAGACCGTGGCATCGGACGAGGCGCCGTCGACAACGATATGTTCGATGTCGGGATAATCCTGCGATAGCACCGATTCGATCGTGTCGCGAATCGTTTTCTCGCTGTTGAAACACACCGTTATGACTGACACTTTCATTCTACCCGACCTCGACAATAATTTCTTTACGTAAATCCGAACCAATCACGCCCTTTACCGGCGGAGCGTGGTGGTCCATCAGGGCGGCATGCCGGGCGCGCCGGTTGCCAGGTGCAGCATTGAGGACGCCACTTCGTCCCAATTGCGGGGAATTTTCTTCAGATTCTGTGACCAGTCCGGCCACCACCCCGCGTCGAGGCTGGCCTGGACGCCATCGACCGCCGCCCGAAGAGAGTCGATGTCATCCGGGTCGAAATAACGCGCACCGTCGCCGCACAAATCGCGCGCGTAGGGAAGCTCGGGACAGATAATCGGCAAGCCGATCCACATCGCCTCCACCAGCGGAAAGCCGAAGCTCTCCGACAGCGACAGGAACAGCAGCGCATCGGCGTGTTGATACGCCCGCATCACCGCGTCCGGCTCGAGCCGGTCGACACAGTTTATCCAGCCGGCCTGCGGATTCGGATGGCCGGCGGCGGGCACGGTCAATATCAGTTCGGCCACCGGCCAGTCGCTCTCCTGGCCCGGCCGAATACGGCTTAACAGGGCGTGATTCTTGTGCGGATACGCGGCCGCCGGATAGAACAGTGTCAGTCGCGCACCCGCTGCCCGCTCGGCGCGCACCCGCTTGAAGCCGGAGTCAATCAGCCATCCGGGGGCCGGCTGCGCGATCACGTGCACCCGGCCAGCCACTTCCGGATAGCTTTCGATAAATTGCGCCTTCATCGCGCCGGTCTGCACAATGAAATTCTTCACGTACTTCATATTTCGCTGGAACAGCCAGCGGGCAATCCAGTATTTAACCGCACCCAATCGCCGTCCGGTGCGCGTCTGGCGCAAAAGCAAGGTGGTCTGGACAAATACCGTTTGATCCCCGCAGCACCTTAACGGAATATCGCCGAACACCAGCAGCGGTGTCGCGCCGTCAAAATCGCCGGCGAAAATCGTGCACTCGAGCAGGCGCGAGAGCGAATTCGGCAGAACCCGCTTGTACGGCGAGCGTCTTGTCGCCGCGTCAAATATGCGCAGATCGGCAAGTTCACCAGCGCTCGGAAGGTAGACCTCGTCCAGCCAGTACTGGGGCTGGGCAACCAGCGATGGCAAGAGCGACTGCATCAGGCGCACGGCGCCCAATCCAACGATATTTGTCATGTGCAGCCGCACTGCGGGGCGGCCTTGCTTGGCGCTTGCAGCGGTATTCGGGTCACTCATACCAAGGACATTCCGGCTTCGTTCGTGCCCCATCTGCGTCATCCTTGCCGATTATGTCGAACATATATTGCGCCGCCACCATCGGCTGCAGGGTCGCGCCGGCAGTGACTGCCGCCGTGCGCATATTCCTCAAATTCTCCGGAATCATTGACCGTTGCAGCTTGCTGACCAGATCGCCGACATTTTCGCTGGCGAAGGTAACACCGCATTTCCATTTTTCGACCACGGCGCCGGCCCCGACCTGGCCGCTGCACACTACGGGTACGCCGGCCATGAGGGCCTCATTCACGACCACGCCCCAACCGTCGTACCGGCTTGGCAATACGAGGATGTCGTACTGTGCGATCTGGCGCTGAGCGCAGCCGAACGGTATGACCCCACAGTAGCGCACCTTCTCGTTATCGAATCGGAAGTTTTGCGTATCCCCCGGCCCGTACACGTCGATGGTCACCGCGCCACCGCAGCTATTGATATGTTCAACTGCCGTGATCAGCAGATCGAGTCCTTTTGTTTTGATCAAGCTCCCTACGAATATGATCCGCGTGGCCGCCGGCCCCGCCACCGGAGCAGTGGCGGTGTCCACTGTATCCTGATAAGGAACGAAATATCCAAACGGAAATATTCGCTCGGCGGGAATACCGATTTGCGCATACTGCGCCACCGCGCGCGGCGAAATTGCGAACACCCCGCGCAGGCGCCGCCGCAGCAACAACCCGTACATTGAATATAGCAGCGGCCTGAGTTTCGACTTCAATCTGTTAATCCAAGGCCGCTTGTCATTCAGATGGCCGATGGGCGCCGACGAATAGGGTTCGGAGATCAGGTACACACGCAACCCCAGCATCAAGGCCATGATCAGCGTGAGAGTCTGCTTGATGTTCTCAAAAGGGCCGCTGAAAATATGCACCGCGTCGCGGTGCTTGCGCAACGCGCCGAGCGCAAATGACAGCCATCCATGTTTGGGGATCAGCTGCGGCCTGAGCGACAGCGCATGCTTGCTAACCCATCCTTGCGCCTGGCGTTCTGCGTGCGTTATGTTGGCGACATAAATGGTCGGCGCCGAACCTGCCGCTTCCGCCAAGGCGGCAACGGTAAACGATTGATGATCGGTCAGGACCGGATGCCACGAGACGAATTTCACCGCGACCTCCCGGCCGGCGCGGGAAAGAAAAATCCGGCAAGCGACTGGCCGACCAGTTTCGGCGAGCAAGTGGACTCGGCCGCTTGCGCCCCTCGCAACGCGAGCTGGCCCGCTTCGTCGGGGTTTTCTACGATCCAGCGCAACTGCTCGATCAACTCGCGCGGATCCTCGCTCGACAAGTAAAGCGCAGCTCCCTGCAGGACTTTTCTTACATCGCTGATATCGGTGCTGACCACCAGGATCCCATTACTGGAAAATTCAATCACTTTCGACGGGAATGTCGTGTACGCGAGTCCGCCCACGTTCGGTTTGAGCGCCAGGCCAACTGTGGTGCGCCTCAATAGCGCGCTGTATTCATCGTCAGTCAGGCGCCCGTGGACGACAACTGCCGGTCGGGCCTGCGTCGCGCCCAAGGCTTCGAACTGTTCTATGCAGTCGCCCTTGCCCGAAATGTCGAATTGGATTTTCCCGGCGAACGCCGGCTGTTCCGCGCGCAGTAGTCGGATCGCATCGATCAATAATTGTGCGCCGGTCTCATGCGATACGGTCCCTCCCAGCAACACCGAAATGAGACTCGGATTGCACTCGCGCTGCAATTGCTTGGGCTCGCTCGTCCCATAACAGCATTGCACCGGTCTCAGGCTGGTGAAGGCGTCAAGCGCGCTGCACGCCAGCAACGCACCTTTGTTACACATCGCGTCAAAGTACCAGCGCAGCGCGCGCGACCTGATTCCGGCTACCGACGATGCCGCCAACGTGGTTTCCCCGTCCTCAAGGTCCAACACGGTTCCAAATCCAAGCACCCGCGCCAACGCGATGCCGAAAGCGTAAACCGGAAGCCGGTTGTAAAACAGCGCCGCTTTGGCCCCGCGACTTGAACTGAGACGGAACATGAGCGGGATGAATGCCACCAGCGAGAGCAATTCAGACAGGATCGGCCGATGCAGGAAGGGCAAATACACAACACGGATACCGTTGATCCGCACCGACTTGGCATGAAAATAGCGGCCCGACCCGTCCTGGCGTCCGCGTCCCAGGCTGATCACTGTAGCGCGCACCCCGGCAGTGCGCAGCGCCTGGCAGATCATGAATATCTTGCGCGACGCCGCCGGACTGTCCGTCACAATCCCGCGCTCGAGGCGAGTCGTATCATCGAGCGCATTACATATGTAAAATAAATTATTCAATTGTCAACATCCTCTTCACCGCCGCGGGAACTCCTGCTACAAGCACGTTCGGCGCCACGTCGCGTGTCACGACCGCGCCGGCCGCCACCACCGCGCCATGACCGATTGTCACGCCGCCCAGAATGCGCGCACCGGCGCCAATCCAACACCCTTCACCGATCGAGATGGATTGGGCGGTGCCCGTCCCGGCCCGGCGTGCCGAGGTACCGATAACATGACCGCCGGTGATGAACTCGACGGCCGGACCAATGTCGCAATTCCGGCCGATTTCGATGGTCGCTTCTACATGCGTATAGAAAATGGTCCCGGGGCTAACCCAGGTATTTGCAGCGATCGTCAGCTTACCCCGACCATACACCCAGCCGCGGCCGCAAATGGAGGCGTTGTCTCCAATTTCGACGCCGCCGAGTCTGAGACACAGACGGCGCACCGAAAACAAGCGCGACGGCGGCAATATCCACAACAGTAGATTCAATAGGTGTCTAAGCATCTTTGATGAGGCTAACAGGCAATGGGCGGCTGGTATTCGAGCCGGGGGCCTTTTGTGAGGGCCGAAAGGATATATTCAGAACCGTCAGGGAGGTTAACAGGATGAATAACGAGTAGCCGTATGACATGGTGTAAGGACGCTGCAACAACAAAATCGTCAGTCCGACAATGATGAAATTGCGACGCAGCAGCGCAAACCCGGCAAAATAAGTGAGCGATAAATAGTAAGGGAAGGCGAGAAATATTCCCCAGTGCAACAGCAAGGTCAGCGGATTGTCACCGTAATTCGCGTAGCCTTTGTCGATTACGCAATTTGCGATTCCGACTGCACATTGCGGATCGAGGCCAAAAAAGATAGAGCGCATGTCAAGATATTGAAGAGCGTTCTCCATCGTTGTGGCACGGTCATCGCCGAGATCGTCTCCTGATAAACGGCTTAGAAACAGCACGGAGAAAATATCCTGGATTGGCGGGAAAAATAGTACGAGCAGCCACAATACCAACGCAATTAGGCCTGCCGTTAGCAGGAACTTTCCCGCTCTTTTGTTCCCCTTGAACTCTTGGGCCGCATGCATGACCGTATATAGAAGGTGCGCCACGGAGGTGGTGATGAATCCAATTCCCAGCATTAGCCAGGTCACGCGTTTGTTGCAACCAGCGGCATGGCGCAGGGCCGCGACAAAGCAAGTCACGAACGACAATGCCCCGGGCTCGTCGAAAACACCGGACGGTCGAATATAGTTAAGAAACTGCGAATTTGTCAACGTCGTTAAAAACAGATTGTTCGCTCTGCCGTCCGCATTCAAGAACTCGAGCAGCGACGCGCCTCCAAAGTAGGCATAGAGCGTGCCAATCACCGCTCCGGCAAGCGTTAACACCAGAAACCCGCTCACCAAGTCGACAAAGGCCTTCACGTCCTCGCTATCGAGGACCGACACCGCAAGTATGCTTACCAGCAGGTAGGTGGGAATTAGGAACATCAACGGTTGTTGCCAATACAAGGTTGGAATCAACGCAAAAAATTCGACCAGCAGGCACCAGAATAGATATTTACCGTAAGCCACACTCCACCAGGATTTCCTGATCAGAAGCACGAGTACGGCGACAACGTAGATCACGTTCCCCTTGATCGGGGAAAAAGCGTGGATGAGCGGCGACACGGAAACGATGGTCGCGATAAAGAGCAGCAGCGCGGTCGTTGTCGATGTGCGATGGTTTATCTTGGCCTGCATTACAAATTATTCCAAACTTCGTAGGAGGAAAGTTCAATTACGTGACGTCTGCTGGCAGCGACCTCTTGCGGACAAACCCGCCGAGGGCAGCATCTTAACACTCTTCGGCCGCCATCAATTTGCCGACCAGCTCGCCCATCTGCACCTGCGCGCGCCATCCCAGCACCCGGTACGCCTTGGCCGGGTTCCCCTGGCTCCATGCCAGGTCGGTTGGACGATAAAAGGAGGGATCGGAAACGACGTGATCGCGCCAGTCCAGGCCGCGCGACGCGAAAGCCGCCGACACGAAATCCTGCAGCGAGTGCACCTCGCCGGTCGCGATCACAAAATCGTCGGGGGTGTCCTGCTGAAGCATCAGCCACATCGCCTCGACATACTCGGGCGCCCAGCCCCAGTCGCGCACGATGTCGAGGCGTCCCAGCCGCAGCTTCTCGCCGGAACCCTGGGCGATCCGGCTTACCCCGGCGGTGATTTTGCGGGTCACGAAGCGGGTCGGGCGCAACGGCGATTCATGGTTGAACAAGATGCCGCTGCACGCATGCAGGCCGTACGCCTCGCGGTAGTTGGCGACCAGCCAGTGGGCCGACGCTTTCGCCACCGCGTAAGGACTGCGCGGACGAAACGGCGTGCGTTCGTCGGCCGGCAGCGAGCCGGCGTCGCCGAAGCTTTCGCCGGAACTGGCATGGAAGAACTTCACCGCTTTTCCGCCAAAGCGAATCGCTTCCAGCAGGTTCAAGGCGCCGGTGACGATGCTCTCCAATGTTTCGGCAGGCTTCTCGAAAGACAGTCCGACCGAACTTTGGCCAGCGAGGAAATACACCTCGTCGGGCTCGCTGCGATGCAAGGCTGTCAGCACGCTGCGAAAATCGGTGGGCGCCATCGAAATCATCTGAACCTTTTCAGCGATCCCGAGGCGATCGAAATTCGCCAGCGATGCAACCTGGGCATCGCGCGAGCTTCCCCACACCTCGTAGCCCTTGCTTAACAAGCTCGCCGCCAGGTAAGCCCCGTCTTGGCCATTCACCCCGCAAATCAGCGCGCGCATCAAGTCAGCGCCCGGTAAATTGCCAATGTTTCTGATGCGCAACGCGCCCACGAAAATTCCTTGCAGCGCGCATTGCCCTTGTCGATCAGTTGGTCGCGCCGTTCCTTGTGCCGGAGAACATTCTCGATCGCCGCCCGGATCGCATCGATGTTGTCGGCGTCAAAATATTCGCCCGCATCGCCCACGACTTCCGGTATCGAGCTGGCGTCGCTGCAGAGCACCGCGCACTGCGCGGACATCGCTTCGAGGGGGGGAATGCCGAAACCTTCATACTTGGAGGGATAAATGAACGCGCCCGCATTGCGGTAATACAGCGAAAGCAGATTGTCATTGGCTTCCACCTGCTCCACCCGGTCGACCGGAATGCCAAGCTCCTGCATCAGGTCCAGCTCGCCCGCTTCAATTTTTCCGCCGCCCACGCACACGATCCGGAAATTGTCCTTCAACCATTCCGAAGCGGCGTAAGCGCGCAGGACGTTATTGAAGTTTTTATAATGGCCGCGCCCGCCGACAAATAGCAGGTACGGCAATGCCATCGAGGTTGGCGGCGGCGCCGCATTGGCACCGGGCGCGGCGAGCTGGTCGACCCCGAGATAAACGACCGACACCTTTTCCGGCGCCACAGGGACGAATTTGAGCAGGTCGCGCCGCGTATTCTCGGAAATACAAATCACGTGATCGGCGCGCAGCACCGCGGCCCGCTTTAAGGCGGCGGTTTTATCGCGCGCTGGATACAGTTCAGGAAATATCTCGTGGATCATGTCGTACACCGTCACCACGGTACGGGCACTGCGCGGCGCCATCGCCCGCCGCGTGTAGTAGGTTTCATGCACGATATCAGGTGCCAGTTGGGCGATTTTCCTGCGCGCCAGCCAGCGGCCGCTGATATGGACGGCGAGCCCCATTTTCGGGATTTTCGGCACCCGCTGTCCTGACACGATCTGCTTTGGCAGCCTGCGCAAGTAGTCGTTGATATAAAAAGGCGCCACGATCCGGCCTTCTACGCCGTCCATCCCTTCCAGTTCGGCGGCCAGGCTCGAAATGTAGCGGGAGATGCCGCCATATTTCTGCATGGTGAATATCTGCGAATCGAATGCTATTTTCATGTCATATGGCTCGTAAAAAATAAGGTGCGCGTTCTTGTTCTGGACGCGCGCAGCCAGCGGTAAGCGGCACTGGAGCCGGCCGCCCGCCAATGCGAAGCAGGGCCGGGTAGCGCGGCCTCACGGCAACATGTCGCGGCGGCGGCGCGCTACGCCTTGCTGCTTGCCGCTTCCAGCAGGCCGCGTGCGACAATTTTCCGTACCTGCAGCGGCAGCACAACCGCCGCAAACGTCAGGCTCACGGTTGTCGCCAGCACTATCCCGTTTAGCCCGAACCCGAGCACCTTTACCAGGAAAAGCGCCAGCGGGATGTTCAGCGCCATGGCGGCCAGCGCGGTGTACAGTTGCACTTTGATTTCGCCAATGCCGTTGACAAAATAGGCGAAAATGTTATTCCAGGTCGAAACGACAATAAACGCAGCCATGCTGCCGACCAGCGCGGACGACACCTCGAACTCGCGCCCGATCCAGATGGCGATAATCGGTTTTGCGGCGACCGCCAGCAGCGCCACCGCGCCCACGACCACGCCGAATATCCTCAGTTGTTTATGCAAGGCGTTGCGGATCCAGGCGAAGTCACCGCGGTGGTAGGCGTCCGTGTAGGAAGACCAGAGCGGTGCGGTCACGATGGTCTGGGCGATCGTGATGCAGCCGAACAGCTTGAACACCACGTCGTACTGCGCAACATACTGCGGCCCGAACAACTGGGTGATGAGGATTTTATCGGTCGTGAAGATCACCAGCACGGCCAGCTGGATCGCGAAAAACTGCAGCCCGAGGGACAGCAGTGGCCGGATATGCGTTGTATCGAGCGCAAGCGCAGGAATCAGATCGGCGCGCTTGCGGTAAAACCAGATGCTTAGCAGGACATTGGCGGAAACTAGCGCCCCGCCGTACGCCGCCGACAGGTAAATGAGCGACGCGTCCGCCGAACGCGTCAGCAAATACACCAGCCCCAGCGACAGCGCATTGGTGAAAAACTGCCCGAACACGATCGCTGCCGTTTTTTGCACCGCGTTCAGCACTTGAGCGATCAGGCTCAGCGCAAAATTGAGCAAGATAAAAAAGGCCGCGATGACGACGGTCGACCTGAGCGTGACTTCGGTCACGCCGCTGGTGTTGAACACCACGCGCCATGGAATAAAGAAGCTCGCGCAGACGGTAATCGCAAACAAACACAGCGATATCAGGCCGATCAAGGTATAGCCGGACGAGATATAGCGCGAGGCCAGGGCAGCGTCATCCTTGGCGAGCGCTTCGGCAACCTTGTTGCGCAAGCCATTGCCAATGCCCAAGTCAAAAAACACGATCCACGACATGACCGACAGGATGGTCGACCACACCCCGAACTGTTCGGCGCCCAAGTACCGCAACAACAAGGGCACCGCGAAAAACGACGCCAGAATGGCAAGGCCCTTGAAAACGAACGATCCCTTGATCTGCCTGAAGTAGTTGCTCGTCCGTTCCGGAGAAAGGGTTGTACTCATTAATCGTCTTTACAATGCGGACTGGTCCGGCCGGCAGAAATGGCAGTTTTGTTTGGATCGGCAGCCAGGCTCAGGCCTTTGCGGCGGCCAGGAAGTCGGCGTAGGTCTGCTTGAGGCCGGCGGTCAGTCCCACCTGGGCAGTCCATCCCATCGCTGCCAGCGCTGAAACGTCGAGCAGCTTGCGCGGCGTGCCGTCGGGCTTGCTGGTATCGAACCCGAGCTCCCCCTCGAAACCGACGGTGCGCATGATCGTCTCGGCCAGTTCGCCGATGGTCACGTCAATGCCGGTACCGACGTTGATATGCGACTGCATCGGGTCGGTATGGGCCTGGTAGAGGGCGCGGTCGAGGTGCATGAAATGGACGCTGGCGGCCGCCATGTCGTCGACGTGCAGGAATTCGCGCTTGGGCGTCCCGGTTCCCCAGATCACGACCTTCTCGGCGCCGCTCACCTTGGCTTCGTGAAAACGGCGTATCAAACCGGGGATAACGTGGCTGTTTTCCGCATGGTAGTTGTCGCCGGGGCCATACAAGTTGGTCGGCATGACGCTGCGGTAATCGGTGCCGTACTGGCGGTTGTAGCTTTCGCACAGCTTGATGCCGGCGATCTTGGCGACCGCGTATGGCTCATTGGTCGGCTCGAGCTTGCCGGTCTGCAGATATTCCTCCTTGATCGGCTGCGCGGCCATGCGCGGGTAGATGCAGGACGAGCCGAGGAACAACAACTTCTGCACCCCGGCGGCCCACGCCTGGTGAATGACGTTCGCCTCGACCATCAGGTTCTCGTAGATGAACTCGGCCGGATAGGTATTGTTGGCGTGAATTCCCCCTACCCTTGCAGCTGCCAGGTAAACCTCGTCGATCTGCTCTTTTTGAAAGAAAGCGCGGACCTGCGCCTGGTCGAGCAAGTCGAGATTCGCCCGGGTACGGGTGATGATCGTGGTATCGCTGTGTTGCGACAGCGCGCGCACGATGGCCGAGCCGACCATGCCGCGGTGCCCGGCGACGTAGACGCGTTTTTGTGTCGTTTTCATCGGTATGGTTCGTTATTGTTCAAGCGAAATGGCGACGTTATAGCCATGCGATTTGAGCAGCACGTGGCGACGCGCCGACTCCAGGTCGTGCAGCACCATTTCACGCACCATCTCGGCGAACGGGGTGGCCGGGACCCAGCCCAGCTTGACGCGCGCATTGGTCGGATCGCCGAGCAGTGTTTCGACTTCGGTTGGACGGAAGTATTTGGGATCGACCGCCACGATGGTCTGGCCAACCGTCGCGCCCGGCGCCTTGTCGCCAGTGATGGCCGAGATGACGCCTTTCTCTTCGACGCCCTCGCCCTGCCAGGCGATGTCGATGCCCAGCTCGCGCGCCGCGATTTCGACAAACTGACGCACCGAATATTGCACGCCGGTGGCGATCACGAAATCGGCCGGTGTTTCCTGTTGCAGCATCAGCCATTGCATTTCGACGTAATCGCGGGCGTGGCCCCAGTCGCGCAAGGCGTCCATATTGCCCAGGTAAAGGCTGCGTTCCAGACCTTGCGAAATATTGGCAAGCGCGCGCGTGATTTTGCGGGTAACGAAGGTCTCGCCGCGGCGTGGCGATTCGTGGTTGAACAGGATGCCATTACACGCATACATGCCGTACGCTTCGCGGTAGTTGACGGTGATCCAGTAGGCATACAGTTTAGCGACCGCATACGGGCTGCGCGGATAAAACGGCGTGGTTTCCTTCTGCGGGATCTCTTGCACCAGACCGTACAACTCCGAAGTCGAGGCCTGGTAAAAGCGGGTTTTTTTCTCCAGGCCGAGAAAGCGGATCGCTTCGAGCAGCCGCAAGGTTCCCATGCCATCGACATCAGCCGTGTATTCAGGCGCTTCAAACGATACCGCGACGTGGCTCATCGCGCCGAGGTTGTACACCTCGTCCGGCTGGACTTGTTGCAGGATGCGGGTCAGGTTCGACGAATCGGTCAAATCGCCGTAGTGCAGCACCAGGCGCGGATCCGGGGTGTGCGGGTCTTGGTAGATGTGGTCGATACGCTCGGTATTGAACAGCGACGCACGGCGTTTGATACCGTGCACTTCATACCCTTTGGCCAGCAAAAATTCCGCCAGATACGATCCGTCTTGTCCTGTAATCCCGGTGATGAGTGCAACTTTTGTCATAATATCTCTAAGTAGTAATTTATTGGTGAGACCGCAGACCGATCCTGGGCGCGGTGGGCGACGCCAGGTTCAAGCCATTGGCATATGGCGATGTAAAAACTTTATGCGCGGCCGTAGTTGTCGCTGAATCGGACGATATCGTCCTCGCCCAGATAGTTGCCGCACTGAACTTCTATCATGATCAAATCGGTCACGCCGGGATTTTCAAGACGGTGCCGGGCGCCGATCGGGATATAGGTCGACTGGTTGGGCGTGACCAGCGTTACCTGGTCGTCGACCGTGACGTTGGCCGCGCCCGAGACGACCACCCAGTGCTCGCTGCGATGGTGGTGCTTTTGCAGCGACAACGAGGCCCCGGGCTTGACCACGATGCGCTTGATCTTGAAGCCGGCGCCCTCTTCGAGTACGGTGTAGGTTCCCCAAGGACGCGCCGCGGTCCGATGCAATTTGACGATATCGCTGTCGGCAAGCTTCAGTTGCTGGACCACCGCGCGCACATCCTGGCTGTTGCGTTTATCGGCGACCAGCAAAGCATCAGGGGTATCGATGATGAGCAGGTTATCGAGCCCGATGACGGCGACCAGCCGCTCATCGTTTGTAATGTGCACATTGGTACTGTCGATAACGATATTGTGGGCCGCGGCCGTGTTGCCATTGCTGTCCGCTTGCAATGCATCAGAAACCGCGCTCCACGAGCCGATGTCGCTCCAGCCGATGTCGCCCGGTATTACCGCGATATTCTGCGCCCGCTCCATTACCGCGACATCGATCGAGATGTTTTCCAGCTCGGCGAAGCCGGACGACAATAGTGTGCGGTCGCCATCGACGCCGCTGTCCTCGAAAACCGCTTTGGCGCGGCGCAGCAGTTCGGGCGCATGCTCTTCGAATGCCGCCAGTATCGCGCTGGCCTGGAAACAGAACATGCCGCTGTTCCAGACATAGTTACCCTGGTTGACGTAGGATTCGGCGGTGGCGAAGTCCGGTTTCTCAACGAAGCGGCGCACGGCATGCGCGCCATGCTCAAGGCCGGCGCCCATTTCGATATAGCCGAACCCGGTCTCCGGAGCGGTGGGGGTGATCCCAAACAGGACCAGCGACCCTTGTCGGGCGAGCGATTCGGCGTGTTTTACCGCAGCGGCAAACGCCTCGACGTCCTTGATCAGATGATCGGCCGGCATGACCAGCAGGCATGGATCGCCAAACTGGCGGGCCCACAGCGCTGCCATGGCGACGGCCGGCGCGGTGTTGCGTCCTTTCGGCTCGAGCAGGTAGTGCGGCTGCAGGCGCTGGCCGCGCAATTCGTTAGCAGAAAGAAAATAGTAATCGCTATTCGTGACAATCAGGGGCGTGTTTCCGGCAACTAGCTGCGCGCGCTCGTACACCTGCGTCAGAAGGGATTTGTCGCCGCCGACCTTCATGAACGGTTTCGGGTGCGCTTCTCGCGAAACAGGCCATAACCTGGTTCCGGCGCCGCCTGAAAGGATTACAGGAATTAACATAAGGTTTTTCGTATTTAAAAATGAGAATCGTCACAATGAAAAATCGCAGCTGCCGTTTCAAGCCAGGCCGGAACACCGGTTCCCCCTGATGTGAGCGTCACGCGCAGCATCAGCCGATGGTGCGGCCCGGCTTCCGTTTCCAGGCCGCCGACAACTGATGCCAGCGCTGTGCGTTTTCCGGATCGTTGCGCGTCGAGGTGTAAGAAGCGCGCATGATCGCCAAGATCACCCCAAGCAGTGCTCCACCGATCAGGCCGGCCAGCGTGATGATGGCGCGGCTTGGCTTTGATTTCCGCTCCGCCGGAATAGCGGGATCAAGCAACTGGATCGACGACGAGTCCTTCGCCTCATCGATCTTTGCCAGTTCAAACTGTTTTGCTAATAACTCGAATATTGTTTCGTAATATTTCACGTTACGCGCGCTGCGGACGTACTCGACGCCGACCTCTGGAATTTTCCCGGTTGGAACCATAAAGTTTCCACTCCCGGAGGCATTGCTCAATTCCAGTTTCGCTAGCTGACTCTGCATTCCGCGCAGTTCCTCCTGGGCGCGTAAGGTGTTCGGATTCTGACCAGTGGCGTAAGTGCGCATTGCAGCGAGCTGCACTTCTTTCGCAGCAATCGCGCTCTTTAACTGCGCTGCGCTCGAGATGATCGCGCCGACCTGTGCGGCCGGCTGAATCATGCCGGTTTTCTCCTGGGTCGTGCGCAGCGTGATCTCCGCATTCGCCAGCTGGTCCTTGGCCTCTTTGAGCTGCTTCTCATAGAACGCCCGGCGCTGCGACGCTTCGGTAATCGCCATGGTCTGAGTCAACTTTATCAGCTCGTCAGCATAGGCATTCGCCAGGTCAGCGGCGAACTTGGGGTCTTTATCGGTGACGCTGATTGAAATGAAGCCGTCTTTCTTGCCGCTCGTGATTTCACTGATGGTGGCCAGCAGCTTGCGCGTGCCGTCCATGGTTTCCTGTTCGTACCGGGCTTTCAGGTTGAAGCGCTTAATCAGGTTGTCCGCGATGGTTCGGCTCTCGAGCAAGCCCACATACAGATCGCTCGGGTTCTTCACCCCGGCGATGCCGCCGGCGGCGCCGGCTAGGCTACCGAGTTGCCCCAGCACGGCCGACACCCCGGAACTCTGCTGCTGAGGCGGCATGAGCCTGGCCGTGCTTGAAAAAATCGGCGTCATGAGCAGGCTGATGGCCAAGGCCACGCTGCCGGTGAACAGCGGCGTGCCAATCACCAGCCTCTTGTGCTGTGCCAATACCACCATCAAGTCAAGCAGATGCGCCTTCTCAGGCGCTTGCGTATTGCCTACCAATTGTTCAGACATCTTTTGCTTTCAATTCGATCCCGGACTTGCGCCGCACTCACGCATTGTGCGCAGTGCGCGCAGCGGCCTTTTAGTTTTGCAGCACTTTCAGCCCAGCCGCGCCCAATCCGAACTGATAGAAGATTGCGGTCCATTCTTTCAAACTCTGCCGAAAGCTGCTCCGATCGATCTTCTCCGGCACGACAATAGTATCGCCCGGATTCACCAAAGCGCCGCCCACTCCGCCGAACCAGCTGCGGCTACGGCCACTTTTGGCGGTACCATCGGCACGAATCACATACATCTCCGAGCTGTCGGCGGAAACCGTCTCACCACCAGCCAACAATACATAGTCCCTGACGTTGCGGCTCGGTTTGTAGATGAAGGAATTAGACTGGAATACCGAGCCTATAACTTCCACTGTTCCGGGCTTACGCGGTACGTAAATGCTGTCTCCGTCCTGCAGGGGCAGGTCTGGCAGGTTTTTCAACTGTGCGTTACCGTCTTCAAGCTCGAGCACAATGCGTCCTTCCGCCTTGACTGTCCTGAGCCTTTGCGCAACGCGGCGCTGGCGTTCGACCTCGGCAGACTGAACCTCGATTGCATCCTTATCGGTCGTTCCCGTCAGCCGCGCCGACGCGGCGCTTTCTACGTCGCGTTCGAAACGATCGGCAAATTCGTCCAGCTTGAGCTGTTGCGAACGACGCACCGACTCGCGCCGGAGCTGGGTCGCGTAAAGATATCCGGCGTCGTTGCTGCCGCCGAGACGGAACATCAGCTCACGCAAAGTTTCGCCTTTGCGAATCTGGAATACGCCGCTCTTTTTCACCTCACCCGAAACGCGCACATATTCGTTTTGAAGTTGGGCCTGGACCGGAACAGCACCCGGCGCAAACACCCGGATCACATCGCTTGGGCGGACGGGAATCGCCGCCAGGACCGTATCCATCGCGCCTTTATCGGCGGCCAGGTCAGCTACGGTCTGATAAATATTGTCGACGGTTTTTTCGACGATGATCTGTTTTTGATCTGCGGCAGAATCGACGCCGCCCGCCCACCCCACGAGGTCCGCCAGCGACGCGGCTCCCTTGAGTTCAAAAATAGCCGGCGTCTTTACGTTGCCGGTGAGCGCAACCAACGGTCCCACCTCCGGAATATAAATTACGTCGCCGTCGCGCAGCGTCGCGTCGCGGCTCTTGTCGCCCTTGGTCAACATGTCATAAAGGTCGAAGGTAGCCACGGTGGCACCGCCACGTTTCAGCTGGATGCTGCGCATCGATCCGGACGCATCGGGGCCGCCGGAAGTGAACAAGGCGTTAAGCAATGTACTCATGGAGTTGAGCGTGTAGGTGCCGGGCCTTACGGCATGACCGACTACATAAATTTGCAGCGCACGCGTCTGGGAGATGCTCGCGGTAAGCTCGAAATTGGTGAAGTTTTTCCCGATCGCTTGCTTCAGGTGGCCCTGCAGGTCGCGGTACTTAACGCCCGCGACTTTAACCGAGCCAACGCGAGGGATATAGACTGCACCACTCCGGTCAACGGTCGCGGTGACATCCACACTGACCATCCCCCAACCGCGGATCTGGATTTCGTCGCCGGTACCGATCACATAATCTCCGTTAACCTGGGCCGAATCGAATGGCGCGAATGTTGTCGGCACCCCGGTAAACAGGTTTTTACCGAACAGCTCCAACGGCGCGCCCGTCACTGTCTGCACATAAGTAGCGAACGATTTTTTACCTGGATTCCCATCCTTACTTTCGCGCACGTTATTCAACTGAGCCGGACGAACGACGCCTGGAGACTGGTTGCCGCGCGTATCCGAGCGGGCACTCGTGATGCTGGGCAGCCCCCGATCACCGGCGCTCTCCGGCGCATATGCCGCCGCCGGTTCCGGCTGGGCGACCGGGACGTCCGGAACTTGCCCAAACCCCTGTCCAAATGCCGATTGCACCGTCAACCCAACGAAAGCCGCGACAAAAGTCGCGCGTCTTGATTTTTTGGCAACATTGATATACTTGTTCATGCGTTCTTTATGATTTGTTTAACTATTTCGGCAGGTATCGGACAGTCAACTTCTGCGCCCGAATGTCTTGAAATGCCAAGTCGAAGAAGCAGTGGATCGCGGATTTGCGTGCTGGTCTTCCAAAAACATGACCCAAGCACCAACGATTGATCTAAGGCGGAGGACAACCAGAATTACAGATCAAAACCTTGAGTTTTCGCAACAGGCAGCGATTTTACCATTAAGGCTAGCTGTCGCAGTCGCGAATATGATACGAAAAAAAGGTTTTTTGGACAATCTTATGACCATTCCGCAGGAGAAACGACCACGCTGCGCCAGAGATGATGCCAATCTCGACTCGCTGACTTATGGAAGTTTTCCCGCGCCAGCTTGCACAATAACTTGGTCGATCGCACCGAAGATAGACTTCTCCGCCCCACAGAGCATGTCGATGCGGATCATGTCTCCGAACTGCATGAACGGCGTGCTGACAACACCATCGGCGATCAGCTCCCGGCAGCGTTTCTCCGCAATACACGAGTAGCCCCGCATCGCATCCTTGTTCGATACGGTCCCCGAGCCCACGATCGTCCCCGCCCGCGCATTGCGCGACTTGCACAAGTGCGCAATCAACTGCGGAAAATTGAATACCATATCCTCGCCCGCGTTCGGCTGCCCGACCAGCTTGCCGTTCCAGGTGGTCCGCAGCGGCAGATGCACCTTGCCATCCCGCCACGCTTCGCCCAGCTCGTCCGGCGTCACCGCTACCGGCGAAAAACTGGTCGCCGGCTTCGACTGCAGAAACCCGAACCCCTTGGCCAGCTCCGGCGCAATCAGATTACGCAGCGACACATCATTCACCAGCATCAGCAAGCGTATCTGCTGATACGCCTGATCCGGCGTCGACCCCATCGCCACATCGCCGGTGATAACCGCCACCTCGGCCTCGAAATCGATACCCCACTCCTCGTGCGCCAGCACGATATCGTCGCAAGGCCCGAGAAAATCATCACTGCCGCCCTGGTACATCAGCGGCTCTTCCCAAAACGAGGCCGGCATCTCGGCGCCGCGCGCCTTGCGCACCAGCTCCACATGATTCACATACGCCGACCCATCGACCCACTGATACGCCCTCGGCAGCGGCGCCATGCAATTGGCCGGCTCGAACGCGAACCCGCGCGCCACCCGCCCCGCATTCAACTGCTGATACAGGGTATTTAACTGCGGACTGATAAAACCCCAGTCGTCGAGCGCCGCCTGCAGCGTCGGCGCGATACCGTCGGCCAGATGCGCGGTCTTGAGGTCGCGCGCCACCACGGCCAACTGGCCGTCACGCGTCCCGTCCTTGATCGTCGCTAGTTTCATGAACGCTCCGGCAGAAAATCAGGCCGGCGCCAGCAGCGCCAGCTGGGCTTCATCGAGATAACACCACTCGCCTTCGGCGATCCCCAGCGCGTCGAGGGTCAGGCTGCCAATGGCGCTGCGATGCAATGCGCTGCAATGATTGCCGGCCGCGGCCAGCATGCGCTTGACCTGGTGATACTTGCCCTGTTCGAGCACGATTTCCAGTGCATGCTCGCCGCGCTGGATGCAGCTGACCGCCGCCAGCGGCGCCGGTTCATCGTGCAGCTTGACGCCGGCCAGCAGTTGCTCGACCAGCGCCGGCGTCACCGGCGCCTCGGTCGTCGCCTGGTAAATCTTCGGCACATGCCGCTTGGGCGAGGACTGCGCGTGAATGAAGGGCCCGTCGTCCGACATCAACAGCATGCCGGTCGTGTCATGATCGAGGCGCCCGACCGGCTGCACTTCCCGCCAGGTAAATTGCTCAGGAAGCAAGGTCAGCACGCCGGGATGATGGCTCGGCTTGCGCGAACATTCAAAGTTGGCCGGCTTGTGCAGCGCCACATACAGCTGCGCGCGGTAAGGCCAGGGCTCGTCGAACACTGTCAGCACCAGCCCCTCGGTCTCCAGGCTGGCCTTGTAATCGGTCTGCATCTCGCCATTCACCAGGACGTCGCCGTCCTCGATCAAGGCGCGGCAGTATTTGCGGGTGCCGAAGCCTTGTGACTGGAGGATGCGATCAAGGGACGGTTTACTCATGGCCGACACTTTAACAGAACCCCGCTCGGACTGAAAGTCAGCATTAGTTGCCATAATTCCCTAGCAATTTCAATGGGGAAATTTGCGAATGCGCAGGATGGACGTTTGACGCAGATCAAGTTTGCTAGGTCGTCGATTGATAGACTGAAAGTTCAGTAGGAATCGGCCTAATCACTGTAGTGAAAAAGAGGCAGATCAGTAGGACATTAACCCGACAACATCGAAGAGGACACCATGACCATCGAACGCGCGCAGGATCAAGACCAGCAGCTCCCCCCTGAAACTCCCGCTCAGGCACACGCCCGCGTCGCGCTCGAACAGTCGGCCATGGTGTCGGCCCGGCTAGCCATCGCGCGCTGGAGCAACGGTAGCCTGGGTGCGCACGCCCCGGTGTATGCCTTCGATGCAGTGTCGGCGCGCGGCCGCTGGTATGACCAGGTGCAGAACCATTTCCAGCACTGGCTCAAACGCGGCGGCTTCACCGAGACCGCCGCCGTTGACGCCACCGCGACGGCCGTCGGCACCGCGCAGTTGCCGACGGCGAGCGACGGCTCGCATGCCGATGCCTGCATCGATTGAGCCTCGCGCCTCGAATTCCCGCGGTATCCGATGGGCGCCACGCCGCGCGCCCCTTGGTGGACCACGCCGACTTTACGCCGCTGGCAGCCTGCTGCCGCACCGCGCATTTGACCGGCCCTGGCTCTTCCGCCATCGATAAACAGAACGATACCGCATCGAATCAAGCCGACGCGAAAACGGCGGCATTGCGCCGCCGTTCTCATGTCCCGCAAGCGGAACAATATAGAGGAATATAAATTCTCTCAATGCCGCATCATCGATGCAGCAAGTAGTTCGTTTCAAAAAATAACAGCAGCACACTGGACTTTTTTTATGTTGCCCTCCTTGGAAGAACTACAGGGACCAATATAGAACACCTGATCGAACATACAAGGAAAATTTCAGATCAATTTTTCATTGTGATCATTAGCGCAAGGCGGGCTTGGCGCCGTGGTACGCCGACTTCACCGCGCCCGCGCCGACTGCCGCGCCGAACTTTTTAAGTACCCGTTCCGGCAAGCCTTCATGCGCCGTGTAATCGACAATGTCGTCGGCCTTGACGACCTCGCGCGCGACGCTGTCGACCGAGCCGAAGCCATCGGCCAGGCCCATCTCGACGGCCTTCGCGCCGCTCCAGAACAAGCCCGAAAACATTTCCGGCGTTTCCTTGAGCCGCTTGCCGCGCCCGGCCCGCACCACGCCGATGAACTGCTGGTGAATCTCATTGAGCATCGCCTGCGCATGCGCCTTGTGCTTCTCGGTTTGCGGACTGAAAGGATCCATGAATCCCTTGTTTTCCCCCGCTGTCAGCAGGCGCCGCTCGACGCCGAGTTTTTCCATCGTCCCGGTAAAGCCGAAGCCGTCCATCAGCACGCCAATCGAGCCGACGATGCTGGCCTTGTTGACGAAGATTTTGTCGGCCGCCGCCGCGATGTAATACCCGCCCGACGCGCAAATTTCATCAACCACCACGTACACCGGCTTGGCCGGATAGCCTTTCCGCAGGCGCAGGATTTCATCGACGATCATGCCGGCCTGCACCGGGCTGCCGCCCGGGCTGTTGATGCGCAGGACGATCGCCACCGAACCGGCATCGGCGAATGCCTTGTCGAGCGAAGGAATCACACTGTCGGCTGAGCCGCTGCCGTCGCTGTCGATCTCGCCGTCGATTTCGATCAAGGCCGTGTGCCGGCCCAGCGTTTCCATGTCCTTGCCGCTGAAATTGAAATCGAAATACGCCCACAGCGCGAAAAAGGCCAGACTCAGCATCAGAAGGCGGAAGAATATGCTCCAGCGGCGCGCCGCGCGTTGCTCCCTGATGGTGGCAAACACCAGCTTTTCCAGGGTCTCGCGCTCCCAGCCGGGGATCGATGCCGGAATGTTCGGTCTGTCGCCGGGAAGCTCGCTGTTGGTTGTCTCGCTCATAGCCTTGTCATGGTGGGTGATAGGGTGTCCGCCGCGCCCGCTCAAGCGGGCGGACGGACGAACTCGTCTGGCTGCCAGTAGATCTGGCCTTGTTCTTCGCGCACTGTGATGGGCCGCAGGCGGCCGCCCTTGCACGGACCGCCCGCGCAATAACCGCTGTCAGGCACGTAGAGGGCGCCATGCGTCGCGCACATCAGATAGAGACCGCTCGATTCGAAGAAGTCGCCCTCGTTCCAGTCGAGCTCGATCGGCACGTGGGCGCAACGGTTGAGGTAGGCATACACCTTGCCGTCGTAGCGCACCACGAAGCCGGTGGCCGGATGGCCGAACGCGGTCACGCCGAAGCGCACACCCTTGCCGCCCTCGGCCACGGCGTCCGAGGCGCACACGTGCAATGCTTCGCTCGGCGCCTCGCTCATTACGCGTTCTCGCTGAGCCACTGGTGCAATTCAGCGACATTGCGCGCGGAATAGCGCGGATTGCAGGCATTTAGCTGACACACCGGATGCGCGCCATACTCGACCGCCACCCCTGCCGCGCCGGCATTGTTGGCCATCATCAGGTCATGCGTGGTGTCGCCGATCATCAAGGTGCGCTTCAAATCCTGGCCCAGTTCGCGCGTCAATTCCTGCAGCATGGCCGGATGCGGCTTGGAAAAGGTCTCGTCGGCGCAACGCGTGGCGTCGAACAGGGTCAACAGGCCGACCGCGTTCATGGCCGTGTTCAGCCCCACCCGGCTCTTGCCGGTCGCCACCGCCAAGAAGTAGCCCTCCTGGGAAAGTTCGCTCAACATGGCCGCTACCCCGTCGAACAATACCAGTTCATGGTGTTTGGACAAGTAATGGAAGCGATACCGCTCGACCATCCTGGGATACAGCGCCGGGTCGATATTCGGCATCGCCGCCTGCATCGCCTCGTGCAGGCCGAGGCCAATGACATACGAGGCCGCCTCGTCCTGGGGCGGCGGCAGGCCAAGGTCGCGGGCGGCCGCCTGGATGCACTTGACGATGGTCGAGGTACTGTCCATCAGCGTGCCATCCCAATCGAACACGATCAGATCAAATTGCTTTCTTGCCATTTTTCCCGGCTGCTGATGAGCGGCCGGCTCCTTCAAGTTTGTCGGTGCGCGGCGTTCAACGCGGCGCCTTATTCGTTGGATTGCCCTCGGGCTTGCCCAAGCTTACCAAGAAACGCTCGCACTCTGCCGGCAACGGTGCGTTAATCGTCACTTGCTGGCCGCTGTCGGGGTGCGTGAAGGTGATCTGGTGCGCGTGCAGGAACATCCGCTTGAGCGCGCCGCGCCCCTCCTCGGCCTTGAGCAACACCCGGTTGAGGGCGAAATCGCCGTATTTGTCGTCCCCCAGGATGGGAAAGCCCGACGAAGCCAGATGCACGCGGATCTGGTGGGTGCGTCCGGTCTTGAGCTCGGCTTCCAGCAGGGCGAAATTCGGCCACTTGCGCAGCAGGCTGAACACGGTATGCGATTCCATCCCGCCGGCTTGCACGCAGACCCGGCGCTCGCCTTCCGGCGTGATGTATTTATGCAGGGGCAGCTTGACGTGCTGGCGCGCATTGCGCCAGTCGCCTTGCACCATCGTCAGGTAGCGCTTGTCGGTGATGCCGTCGCGCATCTGCTCGTGCAGATTGGTCAGCGCGGTGCGCTTCTTGGCCAGCATCAGCACGCCGGAAGTCTCGCGGTCGAGTCGGTGCACCAGTTCCAGGAACTTGGCCTGCGGCCGCGCCGCGCGCAATTGCTCGATCACGCCGTACGACACGCCCGAGCCGCCATGCACCGCCACCCCGCACGGCTTGTCGATCACCAGCAGCTGGGCGTCCTCGAACAGGATGGTGAATTCGGCGCCGGGTACCACGGCGGTCGACTTCTCGGCCACCCGCACCGGCGGAATCCGCACCACGTCGCCGTCGGCCAGGCGGTACAGCTGATCGATGCGTCCCTTATTTACACGCACCTCGCCCGAGCGCAAAATGCGGTATATATGGCTTTTTGGTACACCTTTGCAGACGCGTAACAGATAGTTATCGATCCGCTGGCCGGCTTCTTCCTCGGTGATTGTGACAAATTGGGCTTGCGGCGCCTGTCGGCCATCGGCCTGCTCGTCCGCCTGGCCAGCCTTCTGGCCCTGCGCCTGCGATGAAGGGGGAACAACATGATTTTGCATCTTCATTTGCTATGTCTTCTCAGAAATCTCTCTAAGTCCTTCATTTTGTATATATAATCGACAGGCGGCGGTCAAACCTCTGCTGGTGTAAGAATTAAAACGATATTTTACACAGGGGCGTCTCCATCGGCCTCGCCAAATTGCAAATTCGATGGAAAAAACGTGTACGCACATTCCTGCGCGAGTCAAGGTTGCACCGTTGTTGTAATCGGATAGCGCGCATGAGTGCCGATCAGGATTGTTTGGATTCGTAAGGATAAGTACTGGCAAGCCGGCTCCCGTGGCCGGCTCGCCAGATGATGGCGTCGATAACGCTTGTCGTTTTCGCCCGACCCGATGTAAGCCTCATCCCGAAGGCTTGAACTACACGGCGAGACACTCGCCTGGTTCGGTCCTCGTATGTTCGCTGGCTACGGTTTGGCTCGTTGAATTGCTCACCGCCTGGCTATTCCTGTGCGCCGGTTTTGACCGGCCCGCGACAGGGAAGTTGCAGGTGATGCGTGCACTCGGCATGTCGATCGACCTCACCGCGCCCCGCTGCGGTTCGTGACGCCACTCGCGTCGCGAACGCGCACGTCAAGGCATACCCACCCTCCGCCATTCCTGTTCCGCGTACATCCCTGTACCTTGCGCCGCTTGTCACCGAGCGGCACCAGAACGGCCACCAGGCCGCGGAGTTAATAAAAAATGAAACGCATGTTGTTTAACGCTACGCAGCAAGAAGAGCTGCGCGTAGCCATCGTCGACGGTCAGAAACTGATCGACATCGATATCGAAACGGCCGGCCGCGAACAGCGCAAGTCGAATATCTACAAAGGCGTCATCACCCGTATCGAGCCGTCGCTCGAAGCGTGTTTTGTCAGCTATGGCGAAGACCGCCACGGTTTCCTGCCCTTTAAAGAAGTCGCCCGCACCTATTTCCGCGAGGGCGTCGATGTGCGCACCGCCTCGGTCAAGGAAGCGCTGCGCGAAGGCCAGGAAATCATGGTCCAGGTCGAAAAGGAAGAGCGCGGCAACAAAGGCGCCGCCCTGACCTCGTTCGTCTCGCTGGCCGGCCGCTATCTGGTGCTGATGCCGAATAACCCGCGCGGCGGCGGCGTCTCGCGCCGGGTCGAAGGCGAAGAGCGCCAGGAACTGCGCGAAACCATGGACAAGCTCGATCTGCCGCAGGGCATGTCGGTCATCGCCCGCACCGCCGGCATCGGCCGCAACGTCGAAGAACTGCAGTGGGACCTGAATTACCTGATGCAGCTGTGGCGCGCAATCGAAGGCGCCGGCAAATCGGCCAATGGCGCTTTCCTGATTTACCAGGAATCGTCGCTGGTGATCCGCGCCATCCGCGATTACTTCCAGCCCGATATCGGCGAAATCCTGATCGATACCGACGATATCTACGAGCAGGCCCACCAGTTCATGAGCCACGTGATGCCCGACATGGTGCACCGTGTGAAGCGTTACAGCGACGACGTGCCGCTGTTTTCGCGCTTCCAGATCGAACACCAGATTGAAACCGCGTATTCGCGCACCGTGCCGTTGCCATCGGGCGGCGCGATCGTGATCGACCATACCGAGGCGCTGGTCTCGGTCGACGTCAACTCGGCCCGCGCGACCCGCGGCTCGGACATCGAAACGACCGCCTTCAACACCAACTGCGAGGCGGCCGAGGAAGTGGCGCGCCAGCTGCGCCTGCGCGACTTGGGCGGCCTGATCGTGATCGACTTCATCGACATGGAAGTGGCCAAGAACCAGCGCGAGGTGGAAACCCGCCTGAAAGACGCGCTGCACCACGACCGCGCGCGTGTCCAGATGGGCAAGATTTCGCGCTTCGGCCTGATGGAACTGTCGCGCCAGCGCCTGCGTCCGTCGCTGTCCGAAGGCAGCCACGTGACCTGCCCGCGCTGCTCGGGCACCGGCCACATCCGCGACACCGAATCGTCCGCCCTGCAAGTCCTGCGCATCATCCAGGAAGAGGCGATGAAGGAAAACTCGGCCACCATCCACGTCCAGGTGCCGGTCGACGTCGCCGCCTTCCTGCTCAATGAAAAGCGCGGCGAAGTGCTCAAAATCGAGAACCGCCACCGCATCAGCGTGATCCTGATCCCGAACAAGCATCTGGACACCCCGCACTACAAGCTCGAGCGCATCAAGCACGACGATCCGCGCCTGGAAGATGCGCAAGCGAGCTACAACCTGGCCGAAAGCGCCGAAACCGACATGGCGTACAGCAAGCGCCAGAAAGAAGAAGCCAAGCCGCGCCAGGAAGCCATGGTCAAGACGATCACCCCGGCGCAGCCTGCGCCCGTGGTCGACCGCACCGAGGCCGTAAAACCGGCACCGGTCGCCGCTGCGCCAGTAGCCGCCGCGCCAGCGCCGGAAAC
>JBDSTZ010000408.1:0-5863 GCA_039927975.1 Massilia sp.
AGATCTACGCCGCCTTCAAGATCGCCCAGGAAAACAAGGGCAGCCCGACCTGCCTGCTGGTGAAAACCGTCAAGGGCTTCGGCATGGGCAAGTCCGGCGAAGCGCGCAACACCGCGCACCAGACCAAGAAGCTCGACGACGAAGCCATCCGCGAAATGCGCGACCGCTTCGGCATCCCGATCCCCGACGACAAGCTGGCCGACATCCCCTTCTTCAAGCCGGCCGACGACGCTCCCGAAATGGTCTACCTGCACGAGCGCCGCAAAGCCCTCGGCGGCTACCTGCCGCAGCGCCGTCCGCAAGCCGACGAAAAGCTGCCTGTGCCTGAACTGTCGGCTTTCCAGAACGTGCTCGACGCCACCGCCGAAGGCCGTGAAATCTCGACCACCCAGTCGTTCGTGCGCATCATCTCGACCCTGCTGCGCGACCCGAACCTGGGCCAGCGCGTAGTGCCTATCCTGGTCGACGAATCGCGTACCTTCGGCATGGAAGGCCTGTTCCGCCAGATCGGCATCTTCAACCAGCAGGGCCAGTTGTACGAGCCGGTCGACAAGGACCAGGTGATGTACTACCGCGAAGACAAGGCCGGCCAGATCCTCCAGGAAGGCATCAACGAAGCGGGCGGCATGAGCTCGTGGATCGCAGCGGCGACCTCGTACTCGTCGAACAACCGCATCATGATCCCGTTCTACACCTTCTACTCGATGTTCGGCATGCAGCGTATCGGCGACCTGGCCTGGGCCGCTGGCGACATGCGCGCACGCGGCTTCCTGATGGGCGGCACCGCCGGCCGCACGACGCTGAACGGCGAAGGCTTGCAGCACGAAGACGGCCACAGCCACCTGCTGGCGGCGGCGATTCCCAACTGCCTGCCGTACGATCCGACCTTCGCCCACGAAGTCGCGGTCATCATCCAGGACGGCCTGCGCCGCATGGTCGCCAACCAGGAAGACGTGTTCTACTACATCACCCTGATGAACGAGAACTACCCGCAGCCAGGCATCCGTCCGGGCAGCGAGGAAGGCATCCTGAAAGGCATGTACCTGCTGCAGGAAGGCAAAGCCGACGCCAAGCAGCGCGTCCAGCTGATCGGATCGGGCACCATCCTGCGCGAATCGATTTTCGCCGCCGAACTGCTGGAAAAAGACTTCGGCATCGCCGCCGATATCTGGTCCGCTCCGTCGCTGACCCTGGTGGCCCGCGAAGGCCAGGACGCCGAACGCTGGAACCTGGTCAACCCGAGCGCCGAACAGCGCGTGCCGTACGTGACCGGCCTGCTGCAAAACACGACCGGTCCGATCATCGCCACCACCGACTACGTGCGCATGTTCTCCGAGCAGATCCGCGCCTTCATGCCGAAGGGCCGCAACTACACCGTGCTCGGCACCGACGGTTTCGGCCGCTCGGACAGCCGCGTCAAGCTGCGCGAGTTCTTCGAAGTGAATCGCTACTACATCGCGGTCGCCTCCTTGAAGGCGCTGGCTGACGACGGCGTGATCGCCGCCTCGGTGGTCGCCGAAGCGGTCGCCAAGTACGGCCTCAATCCGAACAAACCTAATCCGGTCACCCTGTAAATAGCGCGACTATTGTCATCAACCAGGCTGTAACGAAAAAGCACAAATAAGAACGGAGTTAACGCTATGAGCATTGTGGAAGTCAAGGTACCGGATATCGGCGACTTCAAGGAAGTCGAAGTCATCGAACTGATGGTCAAGCCGGGCGACGTCATCAAGGTCGACCAGTCGCTGATCACGGTCGAGTCGGACAAGGCCAGCATGGAGATCCCGTCCAGCCACGCCGGCGTGGTCAAGGAATTGAAGATCAAGGTCGGCGACAAGGTCGCCGAAGGTTCGCTGCTGCTGATCCTCGAAACCGAGGGCGCGGAAGCGGCCGCACCGGCCGCCGCAGCACCAGCGGCCGCGGCTGCACCTGCAGCTGCACCTGCTGCCGCTCCGGCACCAGCCGCCGCACCGGCGCCCGCAGCGGCTCCTGCCGCAGCGGCGCCAGCGCCGGCTGCGGCGCCAGCCGCACCGGCCGTCTCCAACTCGAAGGCCCACGCTTCGCCATCGATCCGCAAGTTCGCCCGCGAACTCGGGGTTGACCTCGGACGCGTGGCCGGCACCGGTCCGAAGTCGCGCATCACCCAGGAAGACGTGCAGAATTTCGTCAAGGGCATCATGGCGGGCGGCGGCGCGGAAGCGTCGGCCAAGCCTGCCGGCGGCGGCACCGGCGTCGGTCTCGACCTGCTGCCATGGCCTTCGCTCGACTTCAGCAAATTCGGTCCGACCGAACTGCTGCCGCTGTCGCGCATCAAGAAGATCAGCGGCCCGAACCTGCACCGCAACTGGGTCATGATCCCGCACGTGACGCAGTTCGACGAGTCCGACGTCACCGATCTCGAACAGTTCCGCGTCGATTCGAACGCCGCCCTGGCCAAGGCCAAGTCGCCGGTCAAGCTGACCATGCTGGCCTTCGTGATCAAGGCGAGCGTCGCGGCCCTGAAGAAATTCCCGGCCTTTAACGCCTCGCTCGACGCCACCGGCGCCAACCTGATCCTCAAGCAGTACTACAACATCGGTTTTGCTGCCGACACGCCGAACGGCCTGATGGTCCCGGTCATCAAGGACGTCGATAAAAAATCGATCTCGCAGATCGCCACCGAAATGGCCGACCTGTCCGGCCAGGCCCGCGACGGCAAGCTCAAACCGGCCGACATGCAGGGCGCGACCTTCACCATCTCGTCGCTGGGCGGCATCGGCGGCACCGCCTTCACGCCGATCATCAACGCACCGGAAGTGGCGATCCTTGGCCTGTCCAAGTCGGCCATGAAGCCGGTCTGGGACGGCAAGGCATTCCAGCCGCGCCTGATGCTGCCGATGTCGCTGTCGTACGACCACCGCGTCATCGACGGCGCCATGGGCGCCCGCTTCTCCGCCTACCTGGCCGATGTCATGGCCGACCTGCGCAAGTCCCTGCTGTGATAGGAACGATCTGATGAGCACTATTGACGTTAAGGTCCCGAATATCGGCGACTTCAAGGAAGTGGAAGTAATCGAAGTGATGGTCAAGCCGGGCGACACCATCACCGTCGACCAATCCCTGATCACGGTCGAATCCGACAAGGCCAGCATGGAGATTCCATCCTCCCACGCCGGCGTGGTCAAGGAAATCAAAATCAAGGTTGGCGACAAGGTCGCCGAAGGCTCCTTCCTGCTGACGCTGGAAGAGGGCGCAGGCGCGGCCGCTCCTGCCGCCGCTGGCCCAGCGGCCACCGCTAGCGCCAAGCCGACCGAATCGCAGGCCCCCGCCGCGCCGACGCCATCGGCGCCAACCGCGCCTGCGCCGGCCGCTTCAAGCTACGCCGGCACCGTCGACCAGGAATGCGAGATGCTGGTGCTGGGCGCCGGTCCTGGCGGCTACTCGGCCGCCTTCCGTTCGGCCGACCTGGGCATGAACACCGTGCTGGTCGAGCGTTATGCCACGCTCGGCGGCGTGTGCCTGAACGTCGGCTGCATTCCGTCGAAGGCGCTGCTGCACGTGGCTGCCGTCATCGACGAAACGGCCGGCATGTCCAAGCATGGCGTCACCTTCGCCAAGCCTGAAATCGACATCGACGCGCTGCGCGGCTACAAGGATTCGGTCATCACCAAGATGACCGGCGGCCTGTCCGGCATGGCCAAGGCCCGCAAGGTCACGGTAGTGCAGGGCGTCGGCCAGTTCGTCAGCCCGAACCACATCGAAGTGACGGCCACCGACGGCAGCAAGAAAGTCATCGGCTTCAAGCAAGCCATCATCGCGGCCGGTTCCGCAGTGGTGAACCTGCCCTTCGTGCCGCAAGATCCGCGCATCGTCGACTCGACCGGCGCGCTCGAACTGCGCGCCGTGCCGAAGAAGATGCTGGTCATCGGCGGCGGCATCATCGGTCTCGAAATGGCGACCGTGTACTCGACCCTGGGTGCGCGCATCGACGTCGTCGAGATGATGGACGGCCTGATGCAGGGCGCCGACCGCGACATGGTCAAGGTGTGGCAGAAGTTCAACGAGAAGCGCTTCGACAAGATCATGACCAAGACCAAGACGGTCGGCGTGGAAGCGCTGCCCGAAGGGATCCGCGTCACCTTCGAATCGGCCGAAGCCGGCGTCGCCGCGCCCGAGCCGCAACTGTACGACATGGTGCTGGTCGCCGTCGGCCGCAGCCCGAACGGCAAGAAGATCGCCGCCGACAAGGCCGGCGTGGCGGTGAGCGATCGCGGCTTCATCGCGGTCGACGCCCAGATGCGCACCAACGTGCCGCACATCTTCGCCATCGGCGACGTCGTCGGCCAGCCGATGCTGGCGCACAAGGCGGTGCACGAGGCGCACGTCGCGGCGGAAGCTGCGCATGGCGAGAAGGCCTACTTCGACGTCAAGGTGATTCCGTCGGTGGCCTACACCGATCCTGAGGTGGCATGGGTCGGCATCACCGAGGACGAAGCCAAGGCCAAGGGCATCAAGCTCGAAAAAGGTCACTTCCCGTGGGCCGCCAGCGGCCGCGCCGTGGCAAATGGCCGCGAAGAGGGCTTCACCAAGCTGCTGTTCGACGCCGAGACACATCGGGTGGTCGGCGGCGGCATCGTCGGCACCCATGCGGGCGACATGATCGGCGAGATCGCGCTGGCCATCGAGATGGGCGCCGACGGCGTCGACATCGGCAAGACGATCCACCCGCACCCGACCCTGGGCGAGTCGATCGGCATGGCGGCCGAAGTCTACGAAGGCGTGTGCACCGACCTGCCGCCGCCGCGCAAGCGCTAGTCAGTACCGGGCAGGGTGGCGCGCCACCCTGCGGACAACAAAAAACCGTGGATCGCCTGGGCGACTCCACGGTTTTTTTATCATGGGTGTTTTACCACCGCTTGCTGCGACCTGCCGGTCTTGCTGCTGGCGCCCGTCGTGGGCGCCGATGCCAGCCTCGATGCTGGCGCGATTGCGTTTGTATGTTACGTCGTGCTGGTCCAGCGCGCCGGAATCTCGATCGAGCCGCGCTTGGCCGCGTCGGCATACGCTCGCATGGCCACCAGCACCGCCTCGAGTTGTTCGGCGCCCGGGTTTTCCATGAAGCCCTTCATGCGGGCGTTGAGCGACGCTTGCTGGTCGCGCCATTCATAGCGGTTCGATTGGCTCATACGGCCTCCTTGCGGCATGCTGCCGGCGTTTCATCCCTGTTGTTCATAACGCCTCCTGTAAAGAAATCAGGATGCCTCAAGCGCCTGCGGGCTTCGGTGCGATGACGCACACAGGCGCTTTGGACGGCTAGCTGGAAGCGGGCGGACTGTCGGCTGGCGGCTTTGCCGGCGCCGGCTCGGCGCCTTCGTCGGCCTGCGGTTTCTGGGCCGGACCCGGCGTGCTGACAACGCCCACCTGGAAGGTTCGCGGGGTCTGTTCGTTATACGGCGTCAAGGAGTCGATGGCCCGCTCGACTGCGGCATCGAAGCGCATATCGCCCGAGCCTTTTTCCAGCTTGGTCGTTTTCACCAGCCCGGAAGCGTCGAGCTCGACGAGGAAGCGGGCCGACAGCGGCCCGGCCGGCGTGTGTTCGTCCCGGTTGAACAGGATGGCGGCGAACAGCCGGTTCATCTGGAATTTACTCAAACGTCCCACCGCCGGCGGCGGCGGCGCCGGTGCCGGCGCTTTCGCCGCGGCTTGGGACATCTGCGCCGTTACGTGTGCGACTATCGCGTCGTCCGGGTTGGGGGAAATCCAAGACGGTCTGCGTTGTGCCGATGGGTCCAGCGGATTCGGTTGCGTGATCGGCGGCGGCGTATAGTCCGGCAGCGGATGGCTCGGTGGTGGATTCGGCGCCGTGGCGACCTGCGAGGCGCAG
>JBDSTZ010000409.1:0-6692 GCA_039927975.1 Massilia sp.
CATGGCCCGACCCTTCAAGGTCGGGCTTTTTTTTGGCTGCGCAAAAATATAAAGGGCTGGTCAAAACTATATGCGTGGTGGCCGCGCGTGATAATCGGTGATTATTCCGCCAAGCGTGCGGCATTTAACCGACAACCGGCGCGATCAATTCGGCACTGGCCCCAAGGGCAATTGCGTTGTTCCGATTCTTTGCGGTAGACTTGATTTTCTAACATATTAATTAATCGGCGCCCGGCGCCGTCAATACAGCCGGCGCGCCATTTCACCATGGCCGTTGAACGGCTACTCTCCAAGGAACTGTAATGTCCATTTCAAGGCGCATGATCGGGCTTAGCCTGGCAATGCTGATGCCATCGACCCTCCTGCTCAATCCCGCTGCCCAGGCGCAAACCGCCGCCGCCAGCGCTGCACCGGCCGCGCCGGCCGACAGCACCACTGTCACCGTCAACGGCAAGCGCAGCGCGACCAACGATCCGCAGCTGATCACCAACGCCAAGAGCAAGGTACTCAATCGCAACCTCGCCTCCTCGTGCAACTTCATGAGCGCCTACAGCGCCGCCGAGGACGACGTCACGCAGAAGTACATGAAGGACTTCAACATGGAGGACAGTTCCTCCAACGACGCCGAGCGGATCCGCGAATCGGCGCCGGAAGGCGACGTCTCGAGCATCGTCGACTCCTCCTCGATTGAAAAAGAAGACGCCGCCCCGGCAGCCGATCCGACCGCCGGCGCCTGCAGCGGCGCGGACAAGAAGATGGCCGCCGGCCGCAACTACATCGCGCGCAAGGACAAGAGCCTGGCTGAAGGCTTTGTCGCTTTCGATGCCAACGATTACGCCGGCGCCACCAAGCTGTTTACCACCGCGTTCAACAAGGTCGGCTACGACGAGGCGGCGCTGATGCTCGCGCGCATGCAGCTGTACGGCCTGGGCACGCCGCAAAACACGCCGGCCGCCCTCACCTGGCTGCACAAGGTGGTCGACCATCGCTACGATCCGGTGGCCGACCGCCTGCAATACAATCCGGAAGAGCCTGCCAACACCAATGACCGGGTGGAAGCTTGCCTGACCCTGGCCAAGATTTACCTGACCGGCATCGGCGTGGCGAAAAATCCGGCCGAGGCGAAGAAGTGGTACAGCGAGGCGGTCGACAGCGGCTTCATCCCGGCCAACAACACGCTCGGCCAGGCCTACCTGAACGGCTACGGCGGCCAGAAGGACATCAAGAAGGCGATGGCTTACTTCACCACCGCCGCCGAGGCCGGCTACGCGCCGGCCCAGTACAATCTCGGCAAGATCTATTACGCCGGCGCCGACGGCGTGCCGCAGAACCTCAAGCAGGCCGGCGCCTGGTTCGCCGCCGCCGCCAAGACCGGCCACGCCGGTGCGCTGTTCGCCGCCGGCCGCATGTACGACCTGGGCGAAGGGGTGCCGGTCGATCAGCAGAAAGCCATCGTCTATTACAAGGAAGCGGCGCTCAAGTCGAATCCGGGCGCGCAAAGCGCGATGGGCACGTATTTCTACACCGGCCAGATGGTGCCGAAAGACCTGGCGACGGCGCGCAAGTTTTTCTCGGCCGCCGCGCTCAAGGGCCAGCCCGATGCGATGTTCAACCTGGCCGTGATGAACGCACGCGGCGAAGGCGGCGAAAAGAATCCCATGATGGCGTATGTGTGGATGTCGCTGGCCAAGGATGCGGGCCACGAATCGGCCGAAGCCGGCATGAAAGCCGTCAAATCGATGTTGAGCGCGCAGGACCTGGAAAAGGCGCAGGCCATATTGAAACCGAAGGCCAAATCCTGAATCACCGACTGATTGAATCAGCCAATGCCATCCGATACGGGTGGCATTTTTTTAGCGCCGTGTAATGATCAAGCGATTGCACAGAGATAATCTTGACGACTTCAACATAGTAAGTCACGCTCGCAGCGCGGCAATCAACGCCGGCATATTAAAAAACGCTCTTAATAACTAATTCCAAAAACGGGACAATTCAATGAAAACATATCGACGGCTCAGCGTTCAGCTGGCCTTGATGCTGGCGGCCCTCTGCGCCGCCGGCGTGACCCAGGGACAAACGCCCGGCGCGCCTGCCGAGCCGGCCGCCGCCCCCGTAACTGCGCCGTCTCTGCCAGCAAACAGCATTGTGGTCACCGGCAAGCGCTTTGACCCGACCGATCGCACCGCGACCTTCGCCGCGCGCAGCAAGGTGTTGTCGCGCAATCGTGGGTCCTCGTGCAACTACATGAGCCGATTCTCCCCCGACATGGACGACGTCACTCTCAACTATATGCAGGACGTCGACAACGCCGGCTTGTCGAGCAATCTCGAAATCCTGCGTGAAAACAGCCCCGGCGGCGACGCCTCCACCGACCGCGCCCACTTGAGCAGTTCGCGGATGGATACCGCCGGCCGCGGCTCGAGCGAACGTCGGGCCGCCGGTGGCTGCAAGGCGGCCGATCTGCGCTTTGCCGCAGGCCGCGCGCATATTGCGCGCAAGGATAAAACCCTCGACGACGCGTTTGCCAGCTTCGACAGCAAGGATTATCCAAAGGCCCTGGAACAATTCAAAATCTCGTACGAGAAAATGGGTTACGACGGCGCCGGCATGATGGTTGGCCGTATGTACCTTTACGGCATCGGCACCGAGCCCGACACCGCCCAGGCCGTGTACTGGCTCAAGAAAGTGGCCGAAGACCGCTTCGATCCGGTCACCGACCGCCTGAAATTCTATCCACGCTCGCCGGAATTCACCACGCCACGCGCGGAAGCGACGATGAACCTGGCGCGCATCTACCTGGTGGGCTGGGGCACCGACAAGAAGCCGGCCGAGGCCCGCAAATGGCTGGAGAAGGCGGTTGAAATCGGCTTCGTGCCGGCCCATGTGACGCTCGGCCTGGCTTGCCTGAACGGTTACGGCGGCAGCAAGGATGCGCCAAAAGCGCTGCGCCTGTTCAAGGAAGCGGCCGAGCAAGGCTACCGCCCGGCCCAGTTCCACCTGGCCCAGCTCTATTACCATGGCGACACCGGCGTGCCGAAGGACCTCAAGACGGCCGGCGCCTGGTTCGTCACGGCTGGCAAGGCAGGCGATGCCCGCGCGCTGTACGCGGTCGGCCGCATGTACGACCTGGGCGAAGGCATTCCGGTCGACCAGCCGCGCGCCATCGTGTACTACAAGGAGGCGGCGGTCTACAAGAATCCGTCGGCCGAGAACGCGCTGGCGACCTATTTTTATTCGGGTGAAATCGTCGGCAAGGACCTGGCCATCGCGCGCAAGTGGTTCAACCTGGCCGCCCTGCACGGACAGGCCGATGCGATGTTCAACCTGGGCGCGATGTGCGCGCGCGGCGAAGGCGGCGAGAAGGACATGGCCAACGCCTATGTCTGGCTGGTGCGCGCAAAGGAGGCGGGCCATGAGAATGCCGCCGCCGCGCTCAAGCTGGTCGAACCGCAACTGAGCACGGAGGACCGCAGCAAGGCGGACCTGGCGCTCAAGCCGAAAGCGGCGCGCCAATCCTGACCGCCGCGCGCCGCGCAGCCCCGGCCGCTGCTGGCCTGGGCGGCCGGCGCCGCCGTCCCCGCCGGCGACGTGCTACCGGCTGGCGCGCGCGGGCACAACGCCCCGCCGCCGCGCCGGCCATCGCCCGCCGTGCTTACTCCACCGGCTCCAGATCGACCACCACCACCGCCTCGTAACGCTGCCAGCTGAGCTGGATGGCGAACGGGCGCGTCCTGACCGCCGACTTGATGCCGGCGTTCTCCCCCTTGATCGAGACCGGCACCGAAATGTCGAGCGCGCTGCCGAAATGGCGCCGCGCGTTGCCGGCGATGGTGTTGGCCACCTCCCCCACCGCATCGAGCAGGTTCTGCTCGCAGGTGTCGGGCTCCTGCATCTGCACCAGCAACTCGCGCACCAGGCGGCGCGGCGCCGAGAAGTACACGCAACCGCGAAAGCGCCCGGACAGGGTGATCAGGCCGGTGTAATCGAAATGCGGCATCTCGGCGTCGATCAGGTAAGACGAGCGGATCAGCGCCGCCTCCTGGGTCAGGGTGCCGAAATAATGCGACACCGCGTCGATGAACACTTTCAGTTCGACTTCGCTGAGCTGGGACATGCGATGTTCTCCTTAACTGTCGATTTCCAGCAGCGCGGCGACCAGCTGCTCGTCGGAAAACGGCTTGTTTAAAAAACCGCGCGCGCCCTTCTTGAGCGCGGCGATGGCGGTGGTCTTGTCGCCCAGCGCCGACACCACCAGGATGTTGAGCTGCGGTTGCTCGGCCACCAGGCGCGTGATGCAGGCGATGCCGTCCATCTCGGGCATGGTCAGGTCCATCGTCACCACGTCGGGCAGGCTGCGGCGCGCCAGCTCAAGCGCTTCACGGCCGTTCCTGGCCAGCCCGACGACCGAGATGCCGGCCAGGCGCGGATGCAGGGCGATGCGCGCGATGCGCGAGCGAATGATGTTTGAATCGTCGACAATCAACAGCTTCATGGTGCGCTGGCCTCTCCTTGAAATGTATTCTGCGGGCGCGCCATCAGGTCGCGAAATGGATGCTGAATTGGGTGAACACATTGCTGCGCGAGGAAATGCGCAGGCGCGCGCCAAGCTGCTCGATGCGCTGCTTGACGACATCCATGCCGACCCCGTGACCGGCGTCGCGGCCGGCCCGCTCGACGGTTGAAAAGCACGGCTCGAAAATCTTCATCACCACCTGGCGGTCGTCGAGCTGGGCCAGCGCCTGTTCGGAGTAGCGGCCCGAACGCAGCAGCGCGGCGCGGATCGCCGGCGGCGCCAGGCCGCGGCCGTCGTCGCGCAGAATCAATTCGTATTCGCCCGCCTCGGCCGGCTTGAGGCCGACATAGATCGTGCCGCTCGCGCTCTTGGCCAGATCGGCGCGCTCGTCGGCCGCTTCGATGCCGTGGGCGACCGCGTTGCGCAGCAGTTGCACCGTGATGTCCTGCAGTTCGGTGCGGGTCTTGTGCGGCATTGCCTTGAGCAGATCGAGTTCGGCCACCAGCTGCACCTGCTTGCCCTGGTCGTGGGCGACGCGCTGCGCGAGCGCGTCCAGGCGGGCCGCGAAAGCGTCGCCGGCGCTGTCCTCGCTCCGCTCGGCCGGCGCCGCAAAGGCGTCGTGGTAGGCCGCCAGACGCGCCGTCAGGTCGCGCGCCATCGCCACGCGCTGGAGGAATTCCTCCAGCGGAAACGGCAGCGCCAGCAAGTCCTCGCCGCTGACGGCGCCCTTTTCGCGCAGGCTTGAGAGCAGCGTTTCGAACTGCTGCGCCAGGTTCTCGAACATCTCCAGGCCCAGCATGGCGGCCTCGCCCTTGAGGGTGTGGATCTTGCGGAAAATGGTGTTGACGGTGCGCCGGTAATCGAGCGCGCCGCCGGCCGCGCGCAGGTGGCCGTTAATCTCCAGCAGACTGTGTTCGGCGCTCTTGAGGAACACGCCGAGGGTGGCCGGATCGACCTTGAGCAGGTCGAGCATGACTTCCATCTCGGCCTTCGATTTGAGCTTGGCCTGGGCCAGCGCGCGTTCGAGGCCGACCTGCAAGGTGACGTCGAACACCGTCACCAGCAAGTGCGAAATCTTGCCGTCCTTGAGCACGCGGTTGAATTGCAGGGTCAGGAAACGCGGCGTGGCGACGCCGTTCTCGCCGGCCACGTTGACTTCGAGGAAGGTGAGCGGATTGAGGTCGCCGGTCAGCGCTTCCTTGACGCGCTCGCCGAACAGCAGTTCGATATAGTCGCAGGCCAGGGTGAAGGTTTGCTCGGACACCATCGACTGGAGCAGCAAGCGGAAATCGGTGCCGGCGCCGACCGGCCGGCCCAGCATCCTGGCGAGCGAGGTCGAATACTGCGAGCCGACTTTCATATTCGCGTCGAGCAGGAACAAGCCTTCCTTGACGGTGTCGAGGATCTCGGCGGTTTCCTGCTGGGCGATGGCGACCTGGCGGTCGTTGGCGAACAGGTGGCGCAGCGAGGCGAACACGGTGTAGGCGAAATTGAGCAGCGAGAGCGCGATGCCGATGGTCTGGATGGTGCGCAGGCGGCTGGCGCGCGAGGCGCCGATGGCTTGCGCCTCGCTGACGAAATCGTTGGCCACGGTGAGCAACTCAAGGTTGTTGGCCTGGCTGTAGGCGAGCGCGGCAGAGAGTTGGGCGTCGCTGTAGTGGTTGTCGGCCAGCAGCGGTTGCAGCAGGTGGAAGTAGGGATTCCACAGGGCCTCGGCGCGGCCCAGCAGGGCCTGGCCGTGCTCGGAGGCGACGGCCTCGAGCTGGACCGGCTTACCGTCGCCGCCGGGCACCACCCCGCCCTGGCGGAACGCGACCATCGAGACCTGGAAGATCTTGGCGCCGGCGCGCAGTTCGTCCAGCGTGGCTTGCTTGCGCGGCTGGCCGGCGGCGCGCGCGGCGTCGAGTTCGAGCAAGGTGCGCGCCACCCGCTGCGAGACGTAACGCTGACGGCCGGACAAGTTAATGGCCACCGCGTCCTGGTCGATCTGGAAGGAGGTGTAGAAGTTCAGCACCAGCACCGACATGTCGAACAGCAGGAACAGCGCGACCGCGATGATGATTTCGCGGTATTTGTGGAAGGGGCTGGCGCTTGCGCTTGCGGGGGATTTCATAGTTGAGCCTGTCGTTGGGGTATGCATATGGCAACCGTGCCGCGACCGTGTCGCGGCTAGTTGTGC
>JBDSTZ010000410.1:0-4625 GCA_039927975.1 Massilia sp.
CGATCTGCGCCGACAGCGTCTTGAGCTCGTAGTCGACCTCGCGCTCGTACATCTGGGCGATTTCATCCATCAGGTCGTCGAGCGAACCGGTCTCCTCGCCCACCGCGATCATCTGCAGCACGATCGGCGTGAACACCCCGGCCGCCACCGCCGTACGAAGGATGCTCTCGCCGCGCTCGACGCCGTCGCGCATGCCGTCGACCCGCGCCGACAGGTAGGCGTTGTCGACCGTCTGCGACACCACCGTCAAGCCCTGCACCATCGGCACCCCGCTCTTCATCGCCAGCGCGTAGCTGCGGGCAAAGCGCGCCATGGTGCCCTTGAGGATGATCTTGCCGGCCACCGGCAGGCGCAGCTTGACCCGGTCCCACCACAGCCGTCCGGCCGTGGTCCGCACATAGCTGCGCGCGCCGTACACCGCGCCAACGCCGGCCACCAGCATCGGCAGCCAGTACGCAACCATGAAGGCCGAACTGGCGATCAGCATGCGCGTCATCAGCGGCAGCTCCGCATGAAAGCTGGCGAACACCTTGACGAATTGGGGGATGACGAAAATGTTCACCACCACGATCGCCAGCACCATGGCGATGCAGACAAAGCTCGGATAGCGGGTCGCCGTCTTGACCCGGTCGCGCATGTCGCGGTCGAATTCGAGGTGGTCGAACAGGCGCAGGAACACTTCCTCGAGGCGCCCGGTCATCTCGCCGACGCGCACCATCGACAGATAAAAATTATTGAAAACGGTCGGGTGGCGCCGCATGGCCACCGACAGTTCGCGCCCCGAGTCGAGCGACTCGCGCAAGTCCTTGATCACCTTGCCGAACGACTTGCTGATGGCCGACTCCTGCAACCCGGCCAGGCCGCGCATCAGCGGCACGCCGGACTTGAGCAGGGTGTACAGCTGGCGGCTGAACAGCTGCACGTCCATCGACGTGACCTTTTTCTCAAACAGCTTGTCGCTCCAGCTCTCGCCGTCCGCCTCGGCGGTGGTCTTCTTGCTCGGCGCGATATCGATGGGCGTGACGCCATTGCCGAACAACTGGTCGGCGATGGCGCCGCTGTCGGCCCCTTCGAGTATGCCCTGCAGCAGTTCGCCGCGCGCGTTGCGGCCCTTGTAGGCGAAGAATGGCATTTATTCCTCGAGCTGGTTACTGATGCGCATCGCTTCGGACACCGTGGTGCGGCCCTGCACCGCCAGCGCCACCGCGTGGCGGCGCAAGGTCTCGCCGGCCATCTCGGCGTGCGCCGCGCGCAGGAAGTGGGCCGGATCGGGATGGTTGGCGGCGTCGACCACGGTCTGCGTCATTTCCAGCAACTCGTACACGCCGGTACGGCCGCGATACCCCATCCCATTGCAATGCGAACAACCTTTACCATGAAAGAACTTTGTCGTCGCGACATGTTCCTTCAACTCGGCGCGCAGCCATTCATGCTCGGTCGGCGTCAATTCGTAGCCGGTGCTGCAGCTCTCGCAGATCACCCGCACCAGGCGCTGCGCCAGCACCGCCTGCAGCGAACTGCCCACCATGTAGCGCGGCACGCCCATGTCCATCAGCCGCAGCGGCGTGCTGGCGGCGTCGTTGGTGTGCAAGGTCGACAGCACCAGGTGGCCGGTCATTGCCGCGCGCAGGCCGATCTGGGCGGTTTCCTGGTCGCGCATCTCGCCCACCAGCACAATGTCGGGATCCTGCCGCAGCGCAGAGCGCAGCACCCGCGCGAACGACAGGTCGATCTTCTCGTTCACCTGCACCTGATTGATGCCCGGCAGGCGGTACTCGACCGGGTCCTCGACGGTGATCAGTTTTTTCTCGACCGAATTGAGTTCGGCCAGCGCGCTGTAGAGCGTGGTGGTCTTGCCGCTGCCGGTCGGCCCGGTCACCAGCACCAGGCCGTTGGGGCGCTTGACGATGGCGCGGAATTTCTCCACCAGCCGGCTCGGCATGCCGATCGCGTCGAGCCGCAAGGTGGTGCCTCCCTGGTTCAACAGCCGCATGACGACCGATTCGCCGTACTGGGTCGGCATCGTCGAGATACGCACATCGACCCGCTGGGCCTTGACCTTAATGGCGAAGCGGCCGTCCTGCGGCAGGCGCTTTTCCGAAATATCCAGGTCGGCCATGAGTTTCAGGCGCAGCGCCAGCGGCGTGGCGATCTTGATATCGGCCTCGGTCTGCAGGTGCAGCACGCCGTCGATGCGAAAGCGGATTTGCAGGCGCGCTTCCTGCGGTTCGATGTGGATGTCCGAGGCCCGCACCTGGGTCGCGTCGTCAAACACCGATTGCAGCAGCTTGACGATGGGCGCTTCTTCCAGGTTCGGATTGGCGGTCAGCGCGCCGAAGTCGACAAACGTGTCGCCCAGATCCTGTTCCAGCTCGCGGGCAAAATCGGTAATCTCGTCGGTGCGGCGGTAGATGCGGTCGATCGCGGCCAGCACCTCGGTCTCGTTCACCACGGCCAGTTCGACCGTGTTCCTCACCAGCCGCGCGATCTCGTCGTAGGCGAACAGGTCGGTCGGGTCCGATATGCCGACCAGCAGCGAATTGGGGCGCACCTCGAGCACCAGCGCGCGGAAGCGGCGCGCCTGGGTTTCCGGCAACATCCGCACAACGTTCGCGCTGATGTTGTAGAACTTGAGGTTGATGTAGGGGATGTCGAGCTGCTTGGCCAGCGCGCCGGAAATCTGCTCTTCGGTGACAAAGCCGTTCTCGACGAACACCCGGCCGAGCTTGCGGCCGGTGCGCTTCTGGTCGGCCAGCGCGGCGCCGAGCTGCTCTTCGGACAAGAGCTTTTGCTGCACCAGGATTTCACCAAGTCGAACTTTTTCGGGCCGCGCCATGAACTGCCTTCTCAGATAAGTGTTTGCTTCGGGGCCATTCTATGTCAGAACTTTTACGCTGAGCACTATTTTGTGCCGCCTTGATGAACTGCCATTGCCCGCGCGCGGCTTACGCGCTACAGTCCCGCGCTTCATCGCGACCATCGCCGATTCGGAAGCGCCGCCGGACGGCCCCGCCAACTCATGCACTCGCCAGCACCGCGCGCCGAACCGCCCCACCATCTCATGCATTCGCCAGCACTGCGCACCGGAACGCCCCGCCAACTCATTCAGTCGCCAGCGCTGCGTTTCGAGCGCGTCGTCAAACGCTTCGGCCGCGCGGAGGTGCTGGCCGGCATCGACCTGGAAATCGGCGCCGGCGAACTGTTCGGCCTGGTCGGCGTCAACGGCGCCGGCAAAACCAGCCTGATAAAGTGCTTGCTCGACTTCACCACCCTCGACGGCGGCGCCATCGAGATTTTCGGCCGTCCGCACACCGAGCCGGCAGCGCGCGCGCCGCTCGCCTTCCTGCCCGAGCACTTCCAGCCGCCCTGGTATATGCGCGGCGCCGAATTCCTGCGCCACCTGCTCAAGCTGCGCGGCCTGCCATGGCGACAGGAGCAAGTGGCCATGATGCTCGACGCCCTCGACCTCGATCCGGACGCCCTCAGCCGGCCCGTGCGCGCCTACTCGAAAGGCATGACCCAAAAGCTCGGCCTGGCCGCGACCCTGCTGACCGGCGCCGACGCGCTGGTGCTGGACGAGCCGATGAGCGGGCTCGATCCCAAGGCGCGCGCGCTGTTCAAGGTGCAACTGCAACTGCAACGCGCGCGCGGCGCCACCGTGTTCTTCAGCTCGCACGCGCTGGCCGACGTGGCCGAACTGTGCGACCGCATGGCGATCCTGCACGCCGGCCGCATCGCCTTCGCCGGTACGCCGGGCGCCTGCCTCGCCACCTACGGCGCCGACAATCTTGAACAAGCTTTCCTCGCCGCGATTCAGTAAGAACGGCGCGCGCGAACAGCCATGCCTCCCGGTTCGCTTTCGCAGTTATTTAACAATCAAGCCCTTAAAATATAGTCCTGGAAAATAATAATGTGACATTTTCCGCCGAAATATTTTTCGGCGATCATGGATGCTTGGCATTCAAGGCCCTCCATGAAGCAAAGAAATTACCCGACCGCCAGGCAATCAGCAAGCTACCTGCGCTTATCCCTCTGTTGCGCTGCGCTGGCCGGCTGCGCCGCGCCTAGCTTGCCGCCGTCGCCCTCCCATCTGTCGGCGCGGACGCCGGTGGCCGGCGCGATTCCCGATCCGGTGATGCCGGCCGCGCCGCTGCCGCCGCCCACGCCATTGCCCAAGCGCGAGACCTACAGCGTGACCGTCAACAAGGTGCCGGTGCGCTCGCTGCTGCTCGCGCTGGCGCGCGACGCCGGCCTCGACGTCGACATCCACGACGGCCTTGAAGGCACGGTTACCCTCAACGCGCTCGATCAGACCCTGCCGCAACTGCTGGCCCGCGTGGCGCGCCAGGTCGACTTGCGCTACGAGGTCGAGAACGGCGTGCTGAGCGTGATGCCCGACACGCCCTTCTGGCGCCAATACAAGGTCGACTACGTGAACATGGCGCGCAGCACCAACAGCAGCGTCAACATCGCGACCCAGATTTCTACCACCGGCAGCAACAGCGGCGCTGGCGCCCAGACCGGCACGCCCGCCACGACGGTCAATAATAATTCGACCAGTTCGGTGGTCAACCGTTCAGAAAATAACTTCTGGTCGAGCCTGGAAAAGAACTTGCGCGACATGC
>JBDSTZ010000411.1:0-9853 GCA_039927975.1 Massilia sp.
TATGACGTCCTCGGCAATCCAATTTCACCCAACTTTCACCGGTGAAAGCGGAATCGCCATCAAACTCCGGCCGCAAGCGCATCAAGAAGCCTGAATCAAATTCCATCTGCCGCGCACACTCCTAGGCTTCGCCTGGGTTCACCTGGTCGGTCTGCCGAAGCCGGTGTCGGCGGCGATGGACGGCGCCGGCGTGGGCAGCGTGCGCACTTCCACCTGGCAGAAAGGCGTGCGCTTCAAGGAAGTGATCACTGCGTGGGAGCGTCCATATGCGATGCACTACCGCTTCGAGATTCCGCCCGGCTCGATTCCGCGCGAAGCGCTCGACGAGCATGTCGAGATGGGCGGCGATTACTTCACGGTGCTCGATGGCGGCTACGATATCGCACCTGATCCGGCTGGCGGCGTGGTCCTCAAGCTGAGCACCCGTTTCCAGAACAAGTCGCGCCTCAAGCTGTATGGCGACCTGTGGGGACATTTTGTGCTGGCGGACTTTCACAAGTCGATACTGGGGCTGATGAAGACGCGCGCCGAACATGCGCCGACGGTGCCGGTCCGGCCCATATAAGCAGCCCTATTTGCACGACCGGATCGCGACCGTAGTGGTCGACGCCTACGCCTCGCTACCTGCAAGGGGGCACCGCACGGGTTGCCTCGCATCAGACCCCTTGCATTGGCTTTTCTTTCCTGCGCCCCTCGCTTAAAAAGTTGCATGCTCGCCGTTGAAGCTGCTCAAGGTTCTGTCGTCAACGTCACTATTCTCCCCGCGTTAATCGAGCAGGAGGGCATCCGCCATCCGCATTCCACAACACACGGAGATTAGCGACATGATCAAGAAATTGATGCTTGCAGTTGCAACGATGATTGCCACGATGGGTTTCGCGTTTGCCCAGGTCGACGTCAACAAGGCCGACGCCGCCGCGCTTGATAGCATCAGGGGCATCGGCCCGAAAACCTCGAAGGCGATTCTCGACGAACGCGCCAAGGGACGGCGACTTCAAGGACTGGCCTGACCTCGAAAAGCGCGTCAAGGGCGTCGGCGAGAAGAGTTCGATCAAGCTGTCGAAGGCGGGGCTGCAAGTGGCGGGAAAATCGAAGGAGGGCGCCGCGATGGAGGCCGGCGCGCCAGCAGTGACCAAGGCGGTCGTCAAGCCGGCGGCTGCTGAAACCAAGGCCAAGCCGGCCGTCGATAGCAAGACCAAGGCGGCGCCCGCCAAGGCGTCGATGTAGCGCGCTATGGACGGGCGGCGCCCGCAACCCGTCCGCTTCATACCGCCGTGCGGTGCGATAGGCTACAATTTCAATCCGCCTATCGCACTTCACCGCCCGTCATGACCAAACTGTCCGTCAACATCAACAAGATCGCGCTGCTGCGCAATTCGCGCGGCCGCAATTTCCCGGACGTCGCCGCGTTCGCCGCGCGCTGTCTCGATCTGGGCGCCGACGGCATCACCCTGCATCCGCGTCCCGACCAGCGCCACGCGCGTTATTCCGACGTCGTCGAGCTGCAGGCGGTCTGCCTCGCGCACGGGCGCGAACTCAATGTCGAGGGTTACCCCGAGGGAGAATTTCTCGACGTGGTCAAGCGCGTGCGCCCGGCCCAGTGCACCCTGGTGCCCGACGCCCCCGGCCAACTCACCTCCGATCACGGCTGGGATATCGGGCGCGACGCCGGCCTGCTCGGCCCCGTCATCGCCGACCTGAAAGCGCTCGGCATTCGCACCAGTCTGTTCGTCGACGCCGACTGCCCGGGCCTCGAACAGGCGCGCGCGCTCGGCGCCGACCGGGTCGAACTGTACACCGAACCGTACGCCGAAAATTTCGGCGCCGCGACCCAGGCGATTATCGTCGAAAAATTTGCCGAAACGTCCGCCCGCGCACAGGCGCTGGGTCTGGGCGTGAATGCGGGGCACGACCTCAACCTCGACAATCTGGCTGCCTTCCTCGCCATCCCCGGCATCCTCGAAGTGTCGATCGGCCACGCCTTGATCGCCGAATCGCTGGAGATGGGCATCGAGCGCGTGATCGCCGGTTACCTGGCGATCTGCCGCGCTTAACGCCAACTCTTACGCCATCACCGGCGACGCCTCAAGCCAACGCCGCCAACGCCGTTACGCCGTCGCCGGCAACGCCGACAGATACGCGTGCAACTGCGCCACCACCGCCGCGCCTTCGCCCACGGCTGCCGCGACCCGTTTGGTCGACCCGGCCCGCACGTCGCCGATCGCGAACACGCCCGGCACCGTGGTCTCCAGATGCCCATGCAGCGAGCCGTCCGGATTAAGCATTTCGCCCGTCACGCGGCAGCGCGCCATCATCACCGCCGTGCCGGTCATGACGAAGCCGCCCTCGTCGACCTGCACGCCGCAGTCTTCCAGCCAGTCCGTATTCCGATCGGCGCCGACGAACAGGAACACCCGCCGGATCGGCAGTTCGCGCGTCTCGCCGCTCTTGTGGCGCCAGCTCACGCCGTTCAGGCATTCGCCGTCGCCGCGCAGCGCCGTCAGTTCGGTACCGGTGTGCAGGGTGATGTTGGCAGTCGCCTCGATCCGCTCGATCAGGTAGCTCGACATGCTGGCCGCCAGGCTCGGTCCGCGAATGAGCATGTGCACGTGCCTGGCGTGCGCGGCGAGGAACACCGCCGCCTGGCCGGCCGAATTGCCGCCGCCGACCAGCACCACCTCTTCGCCCTTGCATAGTTTCGCTTCGATTGGCGAGGCCCAGTAGTACACGCCGCAGCCTTCGTAGGTGGCCAGGTCGGGCAGGGCGGGCTTGCGGTAGCGCGCGCCGCAGGCCAGCACCACCGCGCGCGCGCGCAGGGTGCTGCCGTCGGCCAGTGTGAGGCCGAGCGGACGCTGGTCGCAATCGAGCCGCATGGCGCGCGCCGGCACCGCCACTTCGGCGCCGAACTTCTGCGCCTGCACGAACGCCCGCCCCGACAGCGCGCGGCCCGATACCCCGGTCGGAAAGCCGAGGTAGTTTTCGATGCGCGCGCTGGCGCCGGCCTGGCCGCCGAACGACTGCTGCTCGACCACCATCACCGACAAGCCTTCCGAGGCCGCGTACACCGAGGTCGCCAGGCCCGACGGTCCGGCGCCCACCACCAGCACGTCGAACACGGTGTCGGCGTCGAGCGTGGGCATCATGCCGAGGCAGCGTCCCATCTCGAGGTTGCTGGGATTTTTCTTGACGCTGCCATCCGGGCACACCACCAGCGGCAGTTCGCCGGGCGCCGGCCGCAGCGTCTCGACCAGCGCCGCCGCTTCCGGACTGTCGGCCGGGTTGCGCACGCTGTGCGGCTGCCCGTTCGACGACAGGAAGCTTTGCAGACGGAACAGGTCGGCGTTGCCGGGCGAACCGATCAGCAGCGGCACGCTGGAGCCCGATTCGATCAGGCCGACCCGGCGCAAGATCAGGGCGCGCATGATGCGTTCGCCCAGTTCGGCCTCGGCGATCACCAGCGCGCGCAGCGAGGCCGGCGGAATGGCCAGCGCCTGCACCGGCCCCATCGCGCGCACATTGACCATCGCCGGTCGGCCGGACAACTGGCCGACTTCGGCCGAGAAGTCGCCCGGTCCGTGCTCGGCGACATCGCGTTCGCGGCCGAGGCCGTCGCACTGGGTGACCCGCGCGCGCCCGGCCAGGATCAGCAGCATGCCGGGGTTGTCGTCGCCGGCGCCGTAGATGGTGTCGCCATCGGCCCAGGCGCGCTCGGCGCCGAAGCGGCGCAGGCGCGCGATGTCGGCCTCGCTCAAGGTGGGAAACATTTGGTGGGCGCGCGAGGCCAGGCTGGAGCCGGCGATGGCGCCGCCGCTCGGGGCGCTGGCGGTCTGGTCGGGAATGAAATCAGGCGTGATGGTGGACATGAACGTGGCCGGTGAGTGTCAAGATGGCATCCAGTCTAGCAGCAAGATGACCCGACTCACACAAGCAAGTGCTGCTCGGTTTACAATGATATCTTTGTAGAACCGCTCACGGACCGTTATGCCATACAAGACTATCGAAGACACCATCGGCAACACTCCGCTGGTGCGCCTGATGCGCCTGCCTGGCGCCGACGCCGCCGCGCGCAACAACATCATCCTCGGCAAGATGGAAGGCAACAATCCGGCCGGTTCGGTCAAGGACCGGGCCGCCATGTCGATGCTGCGCCGGGCCGAGGAGCGCGGCGACATCAAGCCGGGCGACACGCTGATCGAGGCGACCAGCGGCAACACCGGCATCGCGCTGGCGATGGCGGCGGCCATTCTCGGCTACAAGATGCTGCTGCTGATGCCGGACAATCTGTCGATCGAGCGGCGCCAGAGCATGGCGGCCTACGGCGCGCAGATCATTCTGACGCCGAAGACCGGCGGCATGGAGTACGCGCGCGACATGGCCGAGCAGATGCAGAAGGAAGGCAAGGGCATCATCCTCGACCAGTTCGGTAACCCCAACAATCCGCGCGCGCATTACGAGAGCACCGGCCCGGAAATCTGGCGCGACACCGACGGCCAGGTCACCCATTTCGTCAGCGCCATGGGCACCACCGGCACCATCATGGGGGTGTCGCAATACCTGAAGGAACAGAACGAGGCGATCCGCATCATCGGCGCCCAGCCGGAGGAAGGCTCGTCGATTCCGGGTATTCGCAAGTGGCCGGCGGCCTACATGCCGAAGATTTTCGACAAGGCGCGGGTCGACCAGGTCGAAAGCGTGAACCAGGCCGCAGCCGAGCACATGGCGCGCCGGCTGGCGGTGGAAGAGGGGATCTTCTGCGGCATTTCGGCGGCCGGCGCCTGCGAGATCGCCTTGCGCGTCTCTCAGACGGTAGAGAACGCCACCATCGTATTCATCGTCTGCGACCGCGGCGACCGTTACCTGTCGACCGGGGTGTTTCCCGCCTGAGCTGTGAGGACTGGCGGCGCCTGGCCGCCTGAGCTGTAAGGATTGGCGGCGCCTGGCCGCCTGAGCTGTAAGGATTGGCGGCGCTTGGCCGCCTGAGCTGTGAGGACTGACGGCGCCTGAGCGCCTGAGCTGTAAGAATCGTCGGCGCCTGGCCGCCCCAGACCTGGCAAAGGCGTCCTGCTGCTCGCACACATGCGGTTCCAATCGACCGGCCACGTGCCGAGCTGATGATGACTCATAACCTGCCTCACACTAATCTCTTTTCGCAAACCAAAAAAACCGTCATTCCCGCGTAGGCGGGAATCCATGCCACCTTCGCGTTGGAGGTGCTATGGATTCCCACCTGCGTGGGAATGACGGTCTTTCGGATCGCGAGGCAGCACGCTTGCGCGCGCCACGATCAGCCTGGCTGTTCGCCTTCTTTCGGCTTGAACTGCTTGTCGCTGATGCGGAACTTGTTGCGGCGGTCGCCCATCAGGTAGCGCAGATCGCGGATCGACAGATCGCTCACTTCGTGCATGCGGATCAGCAGCGAAGCGCCGACCGGCAGGCGGTGGTGGCGAATCTTCGAAATGACCGGCGGGGCCACTTCCAGTGCGCGCGACAGCGCGGCGTCGTTCTTCAAACGCAGATTCTCGATGAGCGTATCCAGCAACCGGTTAGGGTTGTATTGAAGGAGATCATCGGAATCCGAATCGCTGTTCATATCAATGCCGACTTGGTTTGTCATGATGTCAAAATTCCTCTGTTGGTTGTCGTGCTTAGTTGCGCTCGGGGTTGCAGCCGCAACTGCTTGTGTCTGGTTTGCGATGGATTGGGGAAACCACTTTTAAAACAATATATACACAATTGTACAACCTTTTGTAATCTCGTACTCAAAAGCAATAAAGATTAAAAGATTGATTCCAATCCTGTGTTGTCTAATCGCAACATAGCTATAGCGCAATTCTCTCACAAAACCACAAAAAGAAAATTGTCTCCAGCGAAACTTTAAGCGCTGGATAAGCGGAGATGCTCTGCCGCACAATTCCTTAAATTGCTAGGCAAATAGCAACTTTCTCGGGGGTATGAAGCGGAGCGGGCGCCCGCGCCGGGCTGGTGGCGGAATAGTGAACGATACCACCGGGGGTATCGGTTTCCTCGCGCGCACTTGTAGAAGCTTGTCCTGTAAGAAATTCGTTACAGTCGCTTACAAGTTTGTTCTTCACCAACTCATCCGCCACGGCTCAAGCGCACCGCCCGGCCCAGCTCTACCACGGACATAGCGTAGAAGTAACTGCGATTGTATTGGGTGATGGCGAAAAAATTATCGTTGCCGACCCAGTATTCAGTCGGATCGGCGCCGTTCTGCAGGTCCACCAGGCCGAACAGCATGCCCTCGGGCAGCGCGTTCGGGGTTGTCACGCCTGCCGCAGCCAGTTGGGGCGCGCTGAAGTTGGCCGACAAGCCTTGGCCGAGCATGCCTTGCCAGGCCATGCTCGGCGCCACTGTGGCGGCGTACACGGGCGGGCCGCGATGCGTGCTTTGCCAGCCGTGCTGCACCAGGAAATTGGCGACGCTGCCGATCGCGTCGGCGGCCGAATTGCGCAGGTCGATGATGCCATCGCCGTCGAAGTCGACGCCGTAGGCGAGTATGCTGCCAGGCATGAATTGCGGCAGGCCGACCGCCCCGGCGAACGAGCCAAGCAGCGAGAACGGATCGATCCCCTCCTTGCGCGCGAGCAGCAAGGTGTTGACCAGTTCGCCGCGAAAGAAGGCCATGCGGGCGTCGCGGTTCGGAGTTTCCGGATACGCAAATGCCAGCGTGGTGAGCACGTCCATCACCCGGAAGCGCCCGGTGTTGCGGCCATACACGGTTTCGACCCCGATGATGCCGACGATGATCTCGGCCGGCACGCCGTAGCGCGCCTCGGCCTGGGCCAGCAGGTCGGCGTGTGCGTTCCAGAATGTCACGCCGGCGTCGATCCGGATCGGCTCGATGAAGCGGCTGCTGTAGGCTTGCCAGTTCTTCGGCTTGCCCGGCGGCGCCGGCTTGACCAGCTGAACCGCCGAGTCGATGTAATTCACCTGGGCCATCAGCGTTTTCAGCTCGACCGGATCGAAGGCATATTTGCTGACCATTTCCCGCTGGAATTCGTCAACCGCCTGCCATGCGCTGAAATTGATCTGCTCGCCGGCGTAGTCGATTTTCGGCGCCGCCTTGGCCGCGGCGGCGCGGCCCGGCTTGGCGGCCTTGCCACGTTGCGGCGCGCTGCTGGCCAGCGTGCAGGCAGCCAGCAGGGCGAGGGTAAGGCAGACGGTCTGGAGGGCGGGGCGTCGGGTCATTGTGTTTCTGCGAGCAGACTTCTGAGGGTGGCAAGGAGGTGCGGATCGGGCCTCGGCGGTCCGTATTTGTAGGCGCTGTAGAGCGCGAGAAAGCGTAGCGCGGCCGCTTTTCTGGCCGGCGCGAGCGGGCCCGGCGCGAGCCGCGCGGCGTAGCCGCCCGGTCCTTCGTCGCTGGCGCGCGCCAGGCCGAGCCGGCCCAGCCGCTCGCACAGGGCCGAGTATAGCGCATCGACCGGATCGCCCCGGTGCCGTTGTTGCCAGGCACGCGCGGCCAGGATCAGCGCGATGCCGGCAAGCAGGGCGGCCAGCGTGGCGCGGCTCAGCAGGGCCGTTTGCAGCGACTCCACCAGGCCGCGCTGGCGCGCCGGCGTGTAGTTGAGCACCCACTGGTTCCAGCCGTTGTTGAGGGCGCTGGCGCGAAAGCGCCATTGCGCCAGCCAGCCGTTGGGGTCGGGCCGGAAATCGACCAGCCCGCCCAGGCTCTCGATGCCGAACGGCGCGCTCGGCGGCAGCGCGCGCGCCAGGCCGCGTGTGATGCGCTCCGGCGCCACCGCCGCCGTCGGGTCGATCCTTACCCAGCCGCGCTGCGCCAGCCATACTTCGGCCCAGGCATGCGCGTCGGACTGGCGCACCGTCATGAAACCGTCGACCGGATTCAGTTCGCCGCCCTGGTAGCCGGTCACCACCCGCGCCGGCACCTCGGCCATGCGCATCATGACGACAAACGCGCTGGCGAAATGTTCGCAAAAGCCGGCATGGGTGTCGAACAGGAACTCGTCGACCGAGTTCGTGCCCAGCAGCGGCGGTTCCAGCGTGTAGCTGAAACCCGTGTTGAACATGCTCAGCACGGCGCGCGCACGGGCCATCGGCTCGGGCAAGTCGCGCAGCGTGAGGGCGAGCTGGCGCGCGCGCGGGTTGTAGCCGGCCGGCAGCTGCAGCCAGCGTTCGCGCTCGTCGAGTTCCTCGCCCGCCTGCAGCCGGTAACTGACATGCGAGGCCACTTCGTAGCGCACGCGCTGCTCGATCGGGCTGGCCGCGCTGAGTTCGAATTCGGCCGTGCCGCGGCTCGGGTTGCCGTCGATCTGGGGCGGATCGACCGGCAGGTCGAGCGCGAACAGCCAGCGGTTGCCGCTCGGCTCGAGCGTGATTTCCTGGCGGATCGGCTGGCCGATGAAATGCGCCTCGACCGCCGCGCCGCGCAGCGTACCGCGCGCCGCGCTCCAGGTGCGGCCGTCGAAGCGGCCCAGCACCGGGCCGCGCCAGTACAATTTTTCCTGGCCGGGAGCGGGGTCGAGGAACTTGACCCGGAAGGCCGGCTCTTCCGATTGCGCCAGGCTCGACAGGTTACCCGGCGACATGCTGTTCGACAGCCCGGTACGCCCGCTGCGGGCATCGCCCGGCATGCCCCACAGCGGCCCCTGAAGACGGGGAAACAGCACGAACAGCAGCAGCGCCATCGGCGCGGCCAGGGCGAACATGCGCGCGCCCATCAGCAGGCGCTGGCGCAGCGGCGGCACCCGGTTGGCGAACTGGAACGACAACTGCGCGCTGAGCAGGGCGATGATCGAGCCGACCATCATCAGCGCCGTGAGCATGCTTTGCGAATAGAAGAAATTGGTCAGCACCAGGAAGAAGCACAGGAAGATGACCACCAGCAAGTCGCGCTTGGCGTGCATTTCCAGCATCTTGAAGGCGACCAGCAGTACCAGCATCGCCACCCCGGCGTCGCGCCCGAGCAGCGTCTTGTAGCTGATATATACCGCGCCCATTGCCGCCAGCGCCAGCGGCAGCAGCAGCGCGCCGGATGGCATGCGGGTGCCGCGCAGGGTGATCGCGGCGCGCCAGCTGAGCGTGGCCGCGCACAGCGCCGAGACCCACAGCGGCAGGTGGCCGGCGTGCGGGATCAGCACCATCAGGGCGCCGGCCAGCAACAGCAAGGTGTCGGCCTTGTCGCGAGCCAGCCCGGCGCCGGCGCCGATGCCGAGCCGCGCCAGCGCCTTCACGCGCGCTCCCTGGTGCGCCGTTCGATGCCGGCCTCGGCCTCGCGCGCGTGGCCCTGGTCGGCCAGGCCGTACAGCGCCAGCGCGCGCAGGCAGGCGGCGCGGTGGGCCGCGCCCAGCGCCATCGGATAATCGTAGGCGCCGAGCCGGAACGCGTACGGCAGCGCGCGCTGTTCGGCCTCCAGCACCCAGCGCGTCATGCGCGACAGGCGCAGTTCGAGGTCGAGCGCGGCCGGCAGGGTGTCGAAGTCGAGCACCAGCCGCTCCATCGCGCCGCCTTCAAAATGCTTGGTCACCAGTTGCCCGCCGAGCGAGGGATCGAGCCGCGCGATCTGGCGCCAGGCCAGGTGGCGCAGGGCGTCGCCCGGCTGGTAGCTGCGGATGCCGGCGAAGTCTTCCTGGCCGGCCTGGCCGCTGCCCTCGTTGCCGGCCACTTCGCTCATCGGCAGCGGCGGCGCGCCCGCTTCCGGCGCCGGATAGACCAGCGTGCGCAGGTCCGGCTGCCAGTAGCTCCAGGCGCGAAACAGGCCGAGCGGAAAACGGGTGACCAGGCGCACGCGCGGCGGCGCCATCCAGCCGCGTTCGCGGCTCGGCGCGCTCAGCGTGACGCTGGCGCCGGCCCCGGCCGCCGCATCGAGCACATG
>JBDSTZ010000412.1:0-6775 GCA_039927975.1 Massilia sp.
ATTGGGGAGGACGCCGCCTTGGCGCGGCAAACGCGGCGCCGGCGGCGGCGCGCGATGCGCCGTCACGCGAACTGCGCCGCGGTCGATGTCTCGCCGCGCTGTGGGCGCCGCGAGGACTAGCTCGAAACTATATCGGAAAATCAATTTGTACCATTTTACTTTGCACGGAGGAAACTTTTATCGCGCCCCTTCCGGCGTCGCGAACGTTGTAAAAATGAATACCATCCTCTTCAATTGTGGAATTTAGACAACCTTTCGGTGTACCATTTCCGCTCAACAATCCGCACGGGATAGAGCGCAGATGACGATCGAATTCAAACCGGGCGACCACGGCGACGCCGTGCGGGCCATCCAGCGCAAGCTGGCCGCGCTCGACGATGGCCGCGACCCTGCGCTGCGCCTGTTCCGCAACTGCGTCAGCCAGGGTATCTACGACGTCGAGACCGAAAAGGCGGTGGCGGCTTTCCAGCGCCGCCACCACATCGCGCCGGCCAGCGGCGTGTGCGACGAGGCCACCTGGCGCCTTCTCGACGAGCAGGCCGGCAGCGTGTTTGCCGAAGCCTGGCAGTTCGAGCTCGACGCCTTGCGCGGCGAGCGCGCGCCCGAGCAGGTGCGCCCGGCCAGCGAGGCGGCGCTGATCGAGCGTGCGCACGGCGCCGGCCTGGCCGGGCTGGCATTTTCCGGCGGCGGCATCCGCAGCGCCACCTTCAACCTCGGCATCCTGCAGGCGCTGGCCGAACTGGGCATGCTGCGCGACTTCGACTACCTGTCGACCGTCTCGGGCGGCGGCTACATCGGCGCCTGGTTCTCCAAGTGGCTCAAGCGCCTCAAGGGCGACATCGACGCGATGGAAGCGGCGCTCACGCCGGGCGCCACCGGCGACGAGGTCAAGAAGGAAGCCGAGGAGATCCGCTTTCTGCGCCAGTACAGCAACTACCTGACGCCGCGCGTGGGCTTCTTTAGCGCCGACACCTGGTCGGTGCTGACCACTTATGTGCGCAACACCATCCTCAACCTGAGCATCCTGGTGTCGCTGATGGCCGCCGTGCTGATCGTGCCGCGCGTGCTGGCGCGCTTCGTCCACGACTACCACCTGACCCCGGCCGCCGAGGTGTTCGGCGCGCACCTGTTTCCGGCGCGCGCCTCGGCCTTCAGCGCCACCGCGATCCTCGCGGTGATCTGGGCGGTGTTCTGGATCGCGGTCAGTATTTCGACGGTGCCCGACCGCACCCGCACGGTCTGGATTCGCGGCCAGAGCCAGGCTGCGGTGATCAGCGGGATCGTGCTGCCGCTGCTGCTGGCCGCCTTCACCGGCAGCGTGGCGCTGTGGGACGCGCGCTCGGCGATCGGCGCGGCCTGGAGCTTGCTGCGTGCCGATCCGGGCCTCGACAATCCGATCATCGTCTGGCTGCTGGCGCCCGGCGTGGTGTACTTCCTGGTGTGGGTGTGCGGCTGGGCGCTGGCGCAGTACTACAACGCCGTGTCGGCACGCCGCAGGGCCGCGCGCGACGCCGCCAGGCCGGCCGACCTGCGCGTGCCGGCCGCGCCCTACACCGCGCGGCGCGCCCTCAAGGAAGGCGTCGGCCACCTGCTGTGCGCGGTCGTCGCGCTGGCCGCCGGCGTGGTGCTGGCGATCGTCACCACCGTCACGGTGGCCGGCTGGCAGCCGGGCGACAGCCTGCACTATCGCGGCGCCATCATCCACCTGGTGGCGTTCGGCATGCCGGTGCTGCTGACCGTGTTCGGCGTGACGATGGTGCTGTCGGTCGGGCTGGTCGGCCGCATGTACCGCGACACCAGCCGCGAATGGTGGAGCCGGCAAGGCGCCTGGTGCGCCATCTTCGTGATCGGCTGGCTGGCGCTGGTGTCGGTGAGCCTGTACGCGCCGGCCGTCACCGCCTGGATGCAGGCCAAGGGCAGCGGCTGGGCCTCGGCCTTGCTGGGCAGCGCCTGGTTCGCCACCACGCTGGCCGGTGTGGCCGCCGGCAGCAGCGCGGCGACCGGCGAGCGCGACTCCAAGCCGCGCTTCGAAATGGTGGCCGCCGCCGCGCCGTACGCGTTTTCGATCGGCGCCCTGTTCGCCGTCTCCAGCCTGGTGCACTTCATGACCATGGGCAGCCCGGCCGAACTGGCCGCACTGGGTCCGCAGGCGACGATCGGCAATTTTTTTTACGTGTTCTACGAGCAGACCATCGCCGGCAGCTGGGCGGCGATGTGGAGCACCATGGCGGCGCTGGTGGCGCTCGGCAGCCTGATGGCCTGGCGCATCGACATCAATGAATTTTCGCTGCACATGATGTACCGGAACCGGCTGGTGCGCGCCTACCTGGGCGCCAGCAATGTGCGGCGCCAGCCGCATCCCTTCACCGGTTTCGACCAGCGCGACGAGGTCCACATGGACGAGCTGTTCGAGACCGAGGGGTCGGTGCAGCGTCCCTACCACCTGGTCAACACCACGCTCAACCTGTGCAATGGCGAGGAACTGGCGTGGCAAGCCCGCAAGGCGGCCGGCTTCACCTTCGCGCCGGGCTTTTGCGGCTTCGAGCTGCCGTGCATGGCCGCGCCGGGCGGCATCCGCATCGGCCAGGAATCGACCCGTGGCAGCTACCGCCGCACCCGCAGCTACCGCGTCGGTCCGCGTTCAGTCAACGACCAGGAAGCCGGAATCCGGCTCGGCACCGCGGTCGCCGTCTCGGGCGCGGCGGCCAGCCCCAACATGGGCTTCCACTCGTCGCCGCCGCTGGCGTTTTTAATGACGCTGTTTAATGTGCGGCTCGGGCGCTGGTTCATCAATCCGCGCCGCCGCCACACGCCCGGCGACTCCACCTCGCCCAAGCTCGGTCTGCGCTATCTGTTCGAGGAGCTGTTCGGCCTGTCCGACGCCAAGGCCAACTACGTCTACCTGTCCGACGGCGGCCACTTCGAAAACCTCGGCGTGTATGAACTGGTGCGGCGGCGCTGCCGCCTGATTGTGGTGGTCGACGCCAGCGCCGACGGCAAGCTCGATTTCGACGACCTGGGCAACGCGATCCGCAAGTGCGGCACCGACCTGGGCGTGCCGATCGATATCGACGTCGGCAAGATCGACCTGTGCAAGGATTCGCAGTTCAGCCGCGCGCACTGCGTGCAGGGCACGATCGAGTACGCCAAGGTCGATCCGGGCGCGCAGAGCGGCATCCTGCTCTACATTAAGCCATCGCTGCTGGGAACCGAATGCGCCGATGTGCTCAACTACCGCAAGACCAACAAGGCCTTCCCGCACCAGACCACGGCCGACCAGTGGTTCGACGAGACCCAGTTCGAGAGCTACCGCGCGCTCGGCTACCGGATCGGCATGCTGGCGCTCGAACGGGCCGCCGCCCAGGCCAGGAAACCCGAGGCCAAGGGCCACGATATCGAGAAGTTGTGCGAGCAGATCGAACTGCAGTGGGGCGCCGGCGCGACCATCGTCGACGGCAACCCGCTGCCGGACGGCGGGCGCTGAGCGGCGCTTGCAAGCGGCCGGAGTTCAGGCGCCGGCGCGCACCTTGGTGAGCAGCTTGGTGGTCGAGCGGTCGTGGGCGAAATCGATCGCCACGGCCTGGCCGCCGTAGGCCAGCACGGCCTGCCCTTCCGGGATCGCGGCCATGTCGTAGTCGCCGCCCTTGGCGTAGATCTCGGGGCGCGCTTCGAGCACCACTTCGAGCGCGGTGTCCTCGTCAAAGTCCACCACCAGGCTGACCGATTCGAGCGCGGCCAGCACCGCCATGCGGTCCTGCGCCGTGTTGAGCGGACGGTCGTCGCCCTTGCCCAGGCGCTTGACGGAAGCGTCGGTGTTGGCCGCCACCACCAGCGAGGCGCCAAGCGCGCGCGCCTGCGCCAGGTAGGTGACGTGGCCGCGATGGAGGATGTCGAACACGCCGTTGGTCAGCACCACCGGCTTGGGAAGGGCGGCGACGCGTTGGCGCAGTTCGTCGCGGGAGCACAGCTTGTTTTCAAAATCGGGCATGGAATGAGTCTTCATTAAAAAAATCAGGGTGGCGGACTACCTGGCCAGCACGCTGCGCAGGAAGGCGTCGTGGGTGGGCATGCCGGCCACATAGGCGGCGATGTTGGCGTGCCGCTCGCGCAGGGCGCGCACAGCTTCCTCGCGCGGCACCTCGTTGATCACCGGGTCGGTGCGCTCAGGCCAGTTGCCCATGCCGGCGTGGATCGCCAGCCAGCTGGCGGCCTCGAACCCTTCTTCCGGATACATATTGAGCGCGCCGGTATGGCGCCAAGCGTGCATCTTGAAGGCCAGCGTCTCGGGCAGCTCCATGCTGGCCACGTCGCGCCACAACTGGCTGTCGCGCCGCTCGGTGAGGCAGTAGTGCAGGATAATGAAGTCGCGGATCCGCGCGAACGCGTTGACCATGCCCCGGTTGTAGGCGGCGACGGCGGCGGCGTCGGGCTGGGCCGCCGCGCGCAGCTGCTCGATCAATTTGGCGACGCCGCGCTGGATCAACAGGATGCTGGTCGATTCAAGCGGCTCGAGGAAGCCCGACGACAAGCCCACCGCGACCACGTTGTTGACCCAGAAGCGCTCGCGGTGGCCGGTGGTAAAGCGCAGCAGGCGCGGTTCGGCCAGCGCGGGGCCGTCCAGCTGTTCAAGCAACTGGGCGCGCGCGCGCTCCTCGTCGATATAGCGGGTGGAGAACACGTGGCCGTTGCCGACCCGGTTACTGAGCGGAATGCGCCAGGCCCAACCGCCTTCAAGCGCGGTGGCGACCGTGTGCGGCGTGAGCTCCGGTCCAGTCGGTTCGCTCGGCACGGCCCAGGCCCGGTCGACCGGCAGCCAGCGGCTGAAATCGACAAAGGGTTCTTCCAGCGTGCGGCCCAGCAGCAGGGAAGCGAAGCCCGAGCAGTCGACGAACAGGTCGCCGGCCACCACGCGGCCGTCTTCGAGCTTGAGCTCGTCGACGCCGCCGTCGGCGCGCCGCCCGACTTCGACGATGCGCCCTTCGGTGCGCCGCACGCCGCGCCGCAGGGCGATGGTGCGCAGGAAGCCGGCGTACTGGGAGGCGTCGAAGTGGTAGGCGTAGTTATAGAGATTGCTTTGTTCCGGCGGCTGCGTCATGAAGCGGCCTTGGCTGGCCATCACACTCGGCAGGCACTGCTCGCTCAGCGGGCCCATGGCCGGGTCGTTGATGCGGAGGTACTGGGCCCACAGGGCCGCGGGGCCGGCCAGGTCGGCGAAATCGCCGAAGGTGTGGAAAAAGCGGTGGCCCTGGGCGCGCCAGTTGCGAAACTCGATGCCCAGCTTGAAGGTGCCGTTGGTAGCGCGCAGGAACTCGGCTTCGTCGATGCCGACCAGCTTGTGAAATTCGCGGATGGTGGGAAAGGTCGCCTCGCCGACGCCGACAATGCCGATCTCTTCCGATTCGACCAGCTCCACTTTGCTGCCGGGCATGGTCGCCGCCAACATCGTCGCCGTCATCCAGCCGGCCGTGCCGCCGCCAACCACCACGATGCGTTTATAAGCTGTTTGCAATGCCTGTCTCCTAGAAATGCTGGTTGCCGTCTTGTCGGTCGCGCGCGCCGGCCCAGTCCCGTTGTGCTGCTTGCACGAGCGAACCATTATGCATTGCCCATGGAAGGCTGGGCAAATTGGCTTGTGCCGCCAGCGGCCAGCGCCGCCCGGTCCGGCCGTGTTGTAGCGACGTTACAGCGCCAAGGCGATGTCATTCGCACAGCGGACGGGTTTTTCAAGGCAAGCGATCAGCTTGCCGGGGATGTTTGCAGGTGGAAAGCGCGCCAGCCCTGCACAAGCTGGCGCGCGCTGCTGTTTAACTGTTCGAGCGCGATCGTGTCGGCGCCGCGAAAAATCATCAGCGCGTAGATGGTGGCGAGGATCTTCACTTCGGGCGAGAGTGCCATTTCGGTGCCGTGCGCGGGACATTGCTCACGCCAGTAGTTGATGGCCGATTCGAGTTCGTGCAGGTGCAGGTCCATCGCTCACTCCTCGCTCGCCCGTTACCGTTATCGCTGACGTCACGGTCTCTGCATCCCAAAAGAAGCGGACCGCCATTGACGCATGGATGGCATGGATTCCCGCCTGCGCGGGAACGACGGATCGATCGCCCGCGCGGGAACGACGGAGGATTACGCCTCGTCTTCCGGCTCTTCCTCCACCAGCATCGACAGGTCGTCCGACTTGGACGCCACCGCCCCGCCCGGTTCCTTGCGGTCGCCGCGCAGCTTGATCTGCAGGCGCAGGCCGTTGGCCGAGTCGGCGTTGCGGATCGCCTCGTCGTAGCCGATATAGCCCTTGTTATACAGCTCGTACAGGGCCTGGTCAAACGTGCACATGCCCAGCTCGCGCGACTTGTGCATGATCTCCTTGATCGCCTGGAAGTTGCCCTTCAAGATCATCTCGGCAATGGTCGGGGTGTTCAGCAAAATCTCGATGGCCGCCTTGCGGCCCTTGCCGTCTTCCGTGCGCACCAGGCGCTGCGAGACGATGGCGCGCAGGTTCGACGACAGATCCATCAGCAGCTGGTTGCGCCGCTCCTCGGGGAAGAAATTGATGATGCGGTCCATGGTCTGATTCGAATTGTTCGCGTGCAAAGTACCCAGGCACAGGTGCCCGGTCTCCGCAAACGCGATGGCGTGTTCCATGGTTTCGGTGTCGCGAATTTCGCCGATCAGGATCACGTCAGGCGCCTGGCGCAGTGTGTTCTTGAGCGCGTTATGCCACGACAGCGTATCGACGCCGACCTCGCGGTGGGTGATCAGGCAGCCCTTGTTCTTGTGCACG
>JBDSTZ010000413.1:0-11179 GCA_039927975.1 Massilia sp.
GCCTACGCCGGCGCCGAGCAAGCCTTGCAGGAGGCGATCGACCCGGCCGCGCTGGCGGCGGCGCGCACCAGCAAGGAAGCAGCGATGCCGGCGCTGCGCAAGATCGAAGCGGCGGTCGGCGCCGGCAACTACTTCGACGCGGCGGCGCTGCTCAAGACCGACTTCGCGCCCCTGCACGCGCGCTGGATCGCGCGCCTCGCCACCCTCGCCGAGACCGAGCAGGCTGCCATGGCGCGCACCGGCGCCGACGCCCGCGCGCACTACCGCGCCGCGCAGGCCGGCATGCTGGCCGCCGGCCTGATGGCGCTGGTGTTCGGCGCCGCCTGTGCGCTGTACATCACACGCTCGATCACCACCCCGCTGCGGCACGCCGCGCGCATCGCCGACAGCATCGCGCGCGGTGAACTGAACGTGGCGATCGGCGCCGGCGGCGAGGACGAGGCCGGCCAGCTGATGCGCTCTCTCAAGCTGATGCAGGCCAAGCTGTCGGAAGCGATGAGCCAGATCACACGCGGCAGCAAGGTGGTGCTGGGGACCTCGCAAGAAATCGCCGCCGGCAACGCCGACCTGTCGGCCCGCACCGAGCGCCAGGCCAGTTCGCTGCAAGAGACCGCCGCCTCGATCGATTTGCTGGCGACGACCGTGCGCGAGAACGCCGAGCACGCGCGCCAGGCCAGCGCGGTCGGCGCCGAAGCATGGGAATGCGCCACCCGCGGCAGCGCGGTGGCGGCGCGCGTGTCCGACACCATGGGCGCGATCAAGACCAGTTCGGACCGGATCGTCGACATCATATCGGTGATCGACTCGATCGCCTTCCAGACCAATATCCTGGCGCTGAACGCGGCGGTGGAGGCGGCGCGCGCCGGCGAATCGGGACGCGGTTTTGCCGTCGTCGCCGCCGAAGTGCGCGCGCTGGCGCAGCGCTCGGCCGGCGCCGCACGCGAGATCAAGACCCTGATCGGCGCCTCGGTCGACCATGTCGACAGCGGTCACAAGCTGGTCGACGAGGCCGCCGCCACGATGCGCCAGATCGTCGGCGCGGTACAGCAGGTGGCCGGGCTGGTCACGCGGATTTCGACGGCCAGCACCGAGCAAAGCGACAGCATCGGCCAGATCAGCGTGGCGATCGGCCATATGGACGCGATCACCCAGCAGAACGCCGCGCTGGTGGAGCAGGCCGCCGCCGCTGCGGAAGGTTTGCGCGAGCAGTCGGCGCAACTGGCGCGGGCGGTGGCGCGCTTCGAGGTGGATGCGGCGACGGCGCCAGGAAAAGCGGCCGGCAAGGATGCGGCGACCGATTCGGCGAAAGACGGCGCGGCGCGGCGCGCCCGTCTGGCGCTTCAGTAGCGCCGGCCGACATCGCCACGCCACCGTGCCCGACACCACAATGACGCTCCTATACCCCTTCAAATTCGCCCCCATCTTCAAAGACAAGATCTGGGGTGGCCAGAAGATCGACACTTATCTTGGCAAGAACTTCGCCCCCTTGCCCAACTGCGGCGAAAGTTGGGAGATTTCCGGCGTCAGGTCCGCCATGTCGATGGTCGCCAACGGCGCCCTGGAGGGACACTCGCTGGCGTCGCTGCTGGCGCGCTACCAGGGTGCGCTGGTGGGGCGCGCGGTTTACCAACGCTTCGGCGACGAGTTTCCCCTGCTGGTGAAGTTTATCGACGCTGCCGATGACCTCTCGGTGCAGGCGCACCCCGGCGACGAGCTGGCCAGGCAGCGCCACGGCTGCTTCGGCAAGACCGAGATGTGGTATGTGGTGCAGGCCGACGAGGGTGCAACGCTGGTGTCGGGATTCAAGCGCAAAATCGACCCGCAGATCTATCTCGACAAAGTGGCAGCCGGCCGGCTCTGCGACATCCTGAATGTCGAAACGGCCGCCGCCGGGGATGTGTTCTTCCTGCCGGCCGGACGGGTGCACACGATCGGAAAAGGCTTGCTGATCGCCGAAATCCAGCAAGCCTCGGACGTGACATACCGTATATACGATTTCGACCGGGTCGATGGCGACGGCAAGCCGCGCGCCCTGCACACCGAGGAAGCGCTGGCTGCGCTTGACTACGATTTCCATGACGACTACAAGCTGGCCTATTCAAGGACAGCCAACGCGCCGGTCAAGCTGGTCGCCTGCGAGCACTTCAGGACCAATATCCTGACTTATACCCAGGCGGTCACGCGCGACTATTCATTCGATTCGTTCGTGATCCACGTGTGCGTGCAGGGCTCGTACACGCTCAATTACCGTGACGAGGCGATGGATATCGAGATGGGCGAATGCGTGCTGATTCCGGCGGCAATCGCCAGCGTCACGCTGTCGACGCAAACCGGCTACAAGATATTGGAAAGTTATATCGTTTAAAGAAAACGCCGGACATATCCGGCGTTGTTCGACTGGTGCTGGGGCCTGGCGGTAGCGCCCTCCCCCTAACCAGGACGACTTAGTCCCAGTAGTAACGGCCGTTGTAAATATAATTCACATTGACGTAGACGGTACCGTATTCGCAGCTGAAGTCATAGCTGCCGCCGCTCATCGAATAAATGAGCACGCCGTTGCGATACTCCGTTTCCATCGACGTGACCGACGTCACCCCGAAGTTGGTCATCGCCGGCACCGAGTACACGGCGTACACATCGTAGCCGGAAGGCCAATAATTCTGGGTGAAGGTGCTGGCGCCGCAATCGTAGTTCATATAGCCTTCGGGCACGTAGTTCGACGTGACTTCCGCCTGGGCGCAGCCCATTCCGGCCAACATCAACAGTGGCAGTGCGCACGCCAGTTTCGTCAACTTCTTCAACATTTTTATCTCCTTGTAGTTTTTGTGGTGAACTTCCGGCGGCAGGATTTTGGCGAGCTATCCCCCGAAAAACGCCGCCAGCGTCGTACGCTTAATCCCAATAACTGCGGGCGTTTGATATATACGGGGCGTCAACCGAGACGTAACCGTCCTCACAACTGAAATGGTATGTCTGGCCTTCCCCTGAATAAATAAGGACGCCGTTATGGTAGACGGTTCGGAACGCGGAAATCGTGAGCACGTCCCAGTTGCTCATCGCCGGAACGGTGAAGACATCTTTGGTGAAATAGGTAGGCTCCGAGATGTCCTGGGTGTAGGTGCCGGCGGCGCAATCATTGTATGCTTGCGCAGAACCCATTCCGCCAATCATCAACAGCGGCAACGCGCAAGCCAGCTTCTTCATTTTGTTAAGCAAGTAAATCTCCTTGTAGTTTTTTGTATACGACGCTGTCTCCTTCCCCGACCCGCCGCCAAGCGCCACCGACATATCGAGGTGGTGGGCCCCGCGGCTGACGTAAGGGAAATCCAGTATATTTCAGAAAAACAAGGACGTTTTACCAAAAATGATTTAATCGCAATGTTGATTATTCATGAACTCGCCGCAAACGCGATTGACAATCTGCCGAGATAAGTCCAGCGCTTTTTGATGACGCAATCGGCACGGCATCGCGTGCTTCATCAGTCGACATTCACCTCCACGGCTTCGGCCAGGTCCATCCGGACCGCGATCCTGGGCTGCCTTTCTTGCCCCGAACGCGATGAATTGGAAAGCGCTTGCGCAATTACTATACGCTCGTATAATAAGTTCATGAGCCGCCCCTCCCAACAGATCGACCAGCAACTGATCGCCGCCGGCCTGGCCTTGCTGCCCGAGACCGGCTGCGCCGGGCTGTCGGTGCGCAAGCTGGCCGACCGCGCGGGCGTCAACCTCGGCATGTTCCACTACCACTTCAAGAACAAGGACAACTTCATCCGCGCGGTGCTGCAGCACATGTATGAAGAGATGTTCGCGTCGCTGCAATTGCAGGCCGATCCCGCGCACAGCGGCATCGACAACCTGCATGCGGCGCTTGGCGCCCTCACCGGCTTCACCCACCGCCACCGGCGCTTGCTGCTGATGCTGGCGTCCGAAGCGATGCGCGGCGAAGCGCTGCCGCAGGAATTCCTGCGCGCGAACCTGCCGCGCCACCTTGGCCTGCTGGCGCGCCTGATGCGGCAGGGCCAGGACGAGGGCGATATCATCGACCTGCCAGTGGCGCAGCTGCTCCCCTTTGTGATGGGTGCGGTGGCCGGGCCCCTGTTGGCTGGCGCCGCGTTTGAACGCCTGCCCGCCGCGCCGCCGGAGCTGGCCAAACTGGCAGAGCATGCATTGCTGTCAAAGGCCGCGCTGGCCCAGCGCCTCCTGCTCGCCATGCGCGCCTTCACCCGGGAGGCATCGCCATGAAGCGCGCCATCGCCATCGCTTGCGCCATGCTGTGCAGCGCCTGCGGCCAACCCGACAGCGGCGTCTTCGCCGGCTACGCCGAAGGTGACTACGTGCGCCTCTCCGCGCCGCTGGCCGGTACGCTGGTCAAGCTCGACGTCCAGCGCGGCCAGCAGGCGCGCCTGGGCGCACCGGCGTATGTGCTCGAACAGGCCAGCGAATCGGCCGCCCGCCAGGAAGCGCAAAGCCGGCTCGAACACGCGCAGGCCGTGGTGGCCGACCTGAAGAAAGGCGCGCGTTCGGACGAGCTGGCGGCCATCGCGGCCGAACTGCGCGAGGCCGAAGCCGCGCTCGCACTGTCGCAGGCCAATCTGGCGCGCGACCGCAAGCTGGTGGCCGACCAGTTCATCTCGCGCGCGCGGCTCGACCAGGCGGACGCCGACGTCGCCGCCAACCGCGCCCGCGTGGCGCAGGCGAGCGCGCGGCTGCGCAGCGCCAGCGCCGGCGCCCGGCGCGACCAGATCGCCGCCGCCGAGAAGGAAGCCGATGCCGCGCGCGCCCAGTTGGCGCAGGCGCAGTGGCGGGTCGACCAGAAAGCCAGCGCCATTCCGGTGGCCGGCGTGGTGACCGACATCGCCTACCGCGTCGGCGAATGGGTGCCGGCCGGCGCACCGATCGTCACCCTGCTCCCGCCGGCCAACATCAAGGCGCGCTTCTTCATTCCCGAAGCGCAGCTGGGCCGCATCAAGCTGGGCCAGGCGGCCAGCATCGCCTGCGATGGCTGCGCGGCGCCGATCAGGGCGCACATCAGCTTCATCGCGCCGGAGGCCGAATACACCTCGCCGCTCATCTACAGCAAGGAGAACCGCGCCGCACTGGTGTTCATGGTCGAGGCGGCGCCCGAGCCGGGCCAGGCGGCCAGCCTGCATCCGGGCCAGCCGCTCACCGTCAGGCCGGCATTGTGAGCGACGACACCGTCATCGACGTGCGCGGGCTGACCAAGTCCTACGGCGGGCGGATGGTGGTGGACCATCTCGACATGCGCGTCGAGCGCGGCCGCATCTACGGCTTTCTCGGCCCCAACGGCAGCGGCAAGACCACCACCATCCGCATGCTGTGCGGCCTGCTCACGCCGGACGCCGGCGAAGGCACCTGCCTCGGCTACGACATTCGCAAGCAGGCCCGCCTGATCAAGCGCGAGGCCGGCTACATGACGCAGAAGTTCGGGCTGTACGAAGACCTCAGCATCGAAGAGAACCTCGACTTCGTCGCGCGCGTCTACAACATCAAACAGCGCAAGGAGCGCATCGACAGCACGCTGGAGCGCCTTGGCCTGCACAGCCGCCGCGCACAGCTGGCCGGCGCCCTGTCCGGCGGCTGGAAACAGCGCCTGGCGCTGGCCGCCTGCCTGATCCACGACCCGCAACTGCTGCTGCTCGACGAGCCGACCGCAGGCGTCGATCCATCGGCGCGGCGCGATTTCTGGGACGAGATCCACGACCTGGCCGCCGGCGGCATGACGGTGCTGGTGTCGACCCACTACATGGACGAGGCCGAGCGCTGCCATCAACTGGCCTACATCGCCTACGGCAAACTGCTCGCGCGCGGCACGGTGGAGGAAGTCATCGCCGGCACCGCGCTCAAGACCTGGTCGCTGAGCGGGCCGCAGCTGATGCAGGCGGCGCACGTGCTGCGCCAGGCGGCCGGCATCCGCACCGTCGCCCCGTTCGGCGCCACGCTGCATGTGAGCGCCGATTCCGAGGAGGCACTGCGCGCCGCGCTGAATAAGCCGGCGATGCGCGAACTGGTCGCCACGCCGATCGCCAGCAGCCTCGAAGACGCCTTCATCGCCCTGATGCAGAACGCGCGCGACAACTACGGCGGGGAGCAGCCATGAACTGGCGGCGCATGCTGGCGGTGCTGCTCAAGGAGATGCGCCAGGTGCGGCGCGACCGCCTCACCTTCGGCATGATGGTCGGCATACCGATCATCCAGCTGGTGCTGTTCGGCTTCGCCATCAACAGCGACGTGCGCCAATTGCCGCTGGCCGTCTACGACGTCGACCGCAGCGTGTTCTCGCGCAGTCTGGTGTCCGCGCTGGAGACCTCGCAGTACTTCCGCGTGGTGCGCCAGGTAGGCGGCGCAGGAGAAGGCGACGATCTGCTGGCGCGCGGCGAGGTGCAGTTCCTGCTGGTCGTGCAGGGCGATTTTTCGCGCAAGCTGGTGCGCGGCGAGCGGCCGGTGATCCTGCTGGCGGCCGACGCCACCGACCCGGCGGCTACCGGCAACGCGCTCGCATCGATCAACGCGATCGCCGCGCGCGCCATCGGGCGCGACCTGACCGGCCCCCTCGCCCACCTTCGACCCGGACAGGCGCCGTATGAAATCCGCGCCCAGCGCCGCTACAATCCGGAAGGACTGACCCGCTACAACATCGTGCCCGGCTTGATGGGCGTGATCCTGACCATGACGATGGTGATGATGACGGCGCTGGCGATGACGCGCGAACGCGAACGCGGCACCATGGAAAACCTGCTGGCGACGCCGGTCTCGCCGCTGGAGGTCATGACCGGCAAAATCATGCCGTATATTTTGATCGGCTACATTCAGGTCGGCGTGATACTGATCGCGGCGGCGCTGCTGTTCGAGGTGCCGATGGTGGGCAGCCTGTGGCTGCTGTCGGCGGCGCTGATCCTGTTCATCGCGGCCAACCTGGCGATCGGTTTCACCTTCTCGACCATCGCGCGCAACCAGATGCAGGCGATGCAGCTGACCTTCTTTTTCTTCCTGCCGTCGATGCTGCTGACCGGATTCATGTTCCCGTTTCGCGGCATGCCGGGCTGGGCGCAGGTGATCGGCGAAGCTCTGCCGCTGACCCACTTCCTGCGCATCGTGCGGGGGATTATGTTGAAGGGGAACACGCTGGTGGACATCCTGCCGCATGCTTGGCCGATTGCGTTGTTCATGCTGGTGGCGGGGATGGTGGCGTTGTTGCGGTTTCGGCAGACGCTGGATTGAGTGCGTTAGTGATCAGCGATGCCGTCGATTCGGTCATGCTATATTGATGCCTTACCTCGTTCTGTCATTTCCCAGCGAACAAAAATGTTCACGTTCCTCAAGTGGTTTCCTGTCTGCTCCGGCGCGCTCGCGCCGTGCCTGCCTGCGTAGGATCTGCGCCGCCGCTCATTTTGCCAGGCGTGAATGACGCCTGGCTTTTCGCACCGTGTGCGACATCCAGCCAGGAAAACAAATGAACAAGAAAACATCGGACTCGTCCGCTACCAGCGTCACGCCCATTGGCGCTGGCATATTCACCATCAACAATTTTTTGCTGCCGGAAGAATGCGCCGCATTCCGCAGGGAGAGCGAAACCATCGGCTACACCGAAGCGGTGATCAGCACCGACGACGGTGACCGCTTGATGAAGGATGCGCGCAACAACGACCGCATCCTGCACGACAACGCGCCTTTGGCCGCCGGGCTGTTCGAACGCGCCTTACCCTTCCTGCCGGCCGAGATTGACGGCTGGCGCCCCTCGGGATTCAACGAGCGCATGCGCTTTTACCGCTACTCGCCCGGGCAGTATTTCAAGTGGCACCAGGATGGCACCTTCCGGCGCTCGGAACATGAAGAAAGCTTCCTCACATTTATCATGTATCTCAACGACGAATACGCCGGCGGCGACACGCAGTTCGGATGGGAGACCGTGGAGCCGTCAGCCGGATCGGCATTGGTGTTTCCGCACCGGCTGCGGCATCAGGGCGCGCCTGTGATCTCGGGCACCAAGTATGTGCTGCGGACTGATGTCATGTATATCGAAACGGCGCCGCGCGATCGGTAAGAAAATAGCTATTGATTTGGTTTTTACGACCAACCGAGATCAGTTCAATCAACAGCATTGGGACGCAATCGGCATTTACAAAAAGATTGGTCGAGAGCTTATGCGGCGCTGTCGAGGTCGTGTCGAAATGTCGGACCTGAGGTGCCCCCCGTTTCGCGGCATGCCTGGCTGGGCGTAGGTGATCGGCGAAGCGCTGCCGCTGACCCACTTCCTGCGCATCGTGCGGGGATTTTGTTGAAGGGAAACACGCTGGTGGACAGCCTGCCGCACGCTTGGCCGATTGGGCTGTTCATGCTGGTGGCGGGGATGGTGGACGGTCGCACCGGAAAAAGAGCGCGCCGCGCGCGATGGTTGCAAAGGCCTGGATTTCTGATCGCAATCAATGGCACTTCAGCCCATTGCAAGAATGTGGTTCAGCCTGAACTGGGGCCTCAGCCGCTTGATGCCTGCCGGGTCATCGGGGCCGTCCTCGGCCGACGCAACACATTGTCAAAAAACGCCGGCGATCCCGTGCGAACTTGTCGCCATTGCTAGCGCTGGTTGCTCCGAGGGTGTAATTAATTTTGTGTAAACGGTCATTTGGCAGGACACTGCCACCCTCAAGGAGAAATGATGACCGTTGTAAAGCGTAACAAGCGGGCGAAAGCCGACCCGGAGCTGCTCAAACTGGCCGATAGCCTGCTGGCGAACTACCAGAAACCCGAGGACCTAATCGGCGAAAATGGCCTGCTGAAGCAGCTGACCAAGATGCTGGTCGAGCGCGCCCTGGAGGTCGAAATGACCGAACACCTAGGCCACGACAAGAGCGGGGCCGTCAGCAACGACAGCGCCAACACCCGCAATGGCCACAGCGGCAAGACGCTCAAGGGCGATTTTGGCGCCCTGCCAATCGAGATTCCGCGAGACCGCCAGGGCACGTTCGAACCGCAAATCGTTGCCAAGCACCAGACCCGCTGGACTGGCTTTGACGACAAGATCATCTCGCTCTACGCCCGCGGCCTGAGCGTGCGGGAGATTCAGGGTCACCTGGAGGAGATGTACGGCGCCGAGGTGTCGCCAGCGCTCATTTCGAGCGTGACGGACGCCGTCAGCGAGGATGTGAAGGTCTGGCAGGCCCGTCCGCTCGACGCGCTCTATCCCATCCTGTATCTCGACTGCATCCACGTCAAGGTGCGCGATGCCGGCGCCGTGCGCAACAAGGCCGTGTTCCTGGCCATCGGCGTGAACATGGACGGCCACAAGGAAGTGCTGGGCCTGTGGATCGCCCAGACCGAGGGCGCCAAATTCTGGCTGCAGGTCGTCACCGAATTGAGAAATCGCGGCGTGCAGGACATCTTCATCGCCTGCGTCGACGGTCTCAAAGGCATCCCCGACGCGATCGAGGCGGTCTATCCCAAGGCGGCCGTCCAGCTCTGCATCGTTCACATGGTGCGCAACAGCCTGCACTTCGTGCCGTGGAAGGTTCAGCGGGAAGTCGCTGCCGATTTGCGCCGCATTTACACGGCTGCCACCGCCGACGAGGCCGGCTTGATGCTCGCCGAATTCGAACTCAAGTGGGATGCGCAGTACCCGCCCATCGGACAATCATGGCGCCGCAACTGGGAGCGCATCATTCCGTTCTTCGACTACCCGGCGGAGATCCGCAAGGTCATCTACACCACCAATGCCATCGAATCGATTAACATGAGCCTGCGCAAGGTCATCAAAACACGCAGCTCGTTCCCCACCGATGAAGCCGTCAGCAAGCTGTTCTACCTGGCGCTCAACAACATCAGCAAGAAATGGACGATGCCAATACGGGACTGGAAAGGAGCGCTCAACCGCTTCACCATCCAGTTCGATGACCGGATGTCGAGCAGTTAAACGAAATCCCGTTTACACAAAATCCCGTACACCCCCGTTGCTCCACAATTGTACTGACTCAAAACCGAATTCTTTGAGCTTTACCACCGCAGCTTCGGCATCTTCGACAGTCCAGGCAGTAAAAAACGACTTTCCCACCGAAAACAAACTGTCTATTGCTGCCTTCGAGTCTGCCAGTCCCATCCCCGATTTTGCCTTCACCAATTCCACTGCGCTTACTTTCCTCGCCGCCGCATTCCAGCCAAGGATCTTCACCTCGTTAGTTGGCTGGCCGTATGGATCGCCACAAGCCTCGAATGCTTTAACGTAATGCGCAGTCGAAAATGCAGAACCAGTTTCGAAAACCCGGCCGTCTTCACGGCTTATCAAAACGGTACCATGACCCACAAGTGAATCGGCAATATCACCCGTTTCGAAGAACTTTTTACTTTGATAGCCAAATACAAAGCAGCGCGGAAATTCAAGCGTTGCATCTTCAACGAGGACGCAATCAGATTTGGTGGCCAATACATCCCGTTCAAATATTTCTCTTGCCTGGACCAGATTCATGATGCCTCTTTGCTCGTCAATGGTGCTCAACTATAAATTCCTTCGACCGATGGGTCCGCTGTTGGGCCGGCGTCGGTCGCTCGCCGCAACCGGCTGCATCGGATTTGATCTGAGATAGTCGGTCAGGTCAAGTTCGAACTCAGGCATGTTCCCCTGGCGACCAGTTCTGCACCGCGCACGCACAACATTAGTGCGCCGCGCACCGAAACGATGCACAAAAGCCCAAAAACCCATGCAATTTGCATGGCACACGTCTTGCTCTACCAATCCATAGCGAGAGGCGCGGCATACACCGTCAGCGTTTCTTGAGATTGGTCGCTAGGGTTCCGGTCGCGCAGTTGGCGATGCCTGGTCCGAGAGCAGCCGGCAGCGAACAGCCATCGAATCCTGTTCGCCGCTCCACGGAGGGATAAAAGCCCGGGAGGACATCACGTTGCGCATGTGGTGCTCGCCTCTCGTCCTTTTACTTTCTCGGGAGCCTGGCCATGCAATCTCGTTTCTCCTCGCGCACTCTGCGCACCTTCATCGCATCCCTTCTGTGCACCACCCTCGGCCTCGGCGCCGTCAATGTCGCCCACGCCGAAGTCAAGGTCGGCCTGTCCGACTGGCCCGGCTGGGTCGCCTGGTACATCGCCGACCAAAAAGGCTTCTTCAAAAAGCACGGCGCCAAGGTCAAGCTGGTCTGGTTCCCCAACTACACCG
>JBDSTZ010000414.1:0-16119 GCA_039927975.1 Massilia sp.
GTCTGGCCTTTCTTGCCCTTGCCCGCGCTCTCGATCACGTCCGGATAGATGGTGCCCTGAGCCAGCCACTTGGCATTGGTCAGCTTGCCCGCTTCCACCTGGAACACTTCAACGAATTCACGGCCGATGATTTTGCGTTTGGCTTCCGGATCCGCCACGCCGGCCAGGTGGCCCAGGAACTGCCCTTCCGCATCGATGCGCAACACCTTCACGCCGAGGTTCTTGGCGAACATGTCCATCACCATCTTGCCCTCGTCCAGGCGCAGCAGGCCGTGATCGACGAACACGCAGGTCAGCTGGTCGCCGATGGCGCGATGGATCAGCGCGGCAGCGACGCTCGAATCGACCCCGCCCGACAGGCCGAGGATGACTTCGTCGGTGCCAACCTGTTCACGAATCTTGGCGACCGCTTCCGAAATATAGTCGGGCATGTTCCACTCCGACTTGCAGCCGCAGATCTCGTGCACGAAGCGGCCCAGGATGGCCTTGCCTTGCGAGGTGTGCGTCACTTCCGGATGGAACTGCAGGCCGTAGAAGCGGCGCTCTTCATCGGCCATCGCGGCGATCGGACAGCTCGGGGTGTTACCCATCAGCTTGAATCCAGGCGGCATGTCCAGCACCTTGTCGCCATGGCTCATCCACACCCGCAGCATGCCGTGGCCTTCGTCGGTGACGAAATCGTTGATGCCGTTCAGCAGCGCCGTATGGCTGCGCGCGCGCACTTCGGCGTAACCGAATTCGCGCACCAGGCCGTTCTCGACCTTGCCGCCCAGCTGGGCCGCCATGGTTTGCATGCCGTAGCAAATGCCCAGCACCGGCACACCCAGCTCGAACACGGCTTGCGGCGCGCGCGGCGCATCCCCTTCCAGCGTCGAATTATGGCTGCCCGACAGAATCACCCCGGCGGCGCCATAGTTGCGTACGAATTCATCGCTGACGTCGTAGGGAAACACTTCGGAGAACACCCCGGCGTCGCGCACGCGGCGGGCGATCAGTTGGGTCACTTGGGAGCCGAAATCGAGGATGAGGATTTTTGAGTGCATGGAAGGAATCAGGGGAAGGATGGAAATAAGGAAGACTGGACAATGGAACCGGCGGCGCGCGGCGGCCGCGCAGACCGCCCGCGCCTGTTGCAGGCGCGGGACGGCGAAGGCTTACTCGGAACGGTAGTTCGGAGCTTCCTTGGTGATCTGCACGTCGTGCACGTGCGACTCGCGCATGCCGGCCGAGGTGATCTCGACAAATTCGGCTTTTTCACGCAGTTCGTCGATCGAGGCGCAACCGCAGTAGCCCATCGACTGGCGCACGCCGCCCACCAGCTGGTAGATGATGGCCAGCACGCTGCCCTTGTAGGCAACACGGCCTTCGATACCTTCCGGCACGAACTTGTCGGCTTTCGACGAGGCGTCCTGGAAATAGCGGTCGGCCGAGCCGTCCGCCATCGCGCCCAGGCTGCCCATGCCGCGATACGACTTGTAGCTGCGGCCCTGATACAGGATGACTTCGCCAGGTGCTTCTTCGGTGCCGGCGAACATCGAACCCATCATGACGGTCGAGGCGCCGGCAGCCAGCGCTTTCGAGATGTCGCCCGAGAAGCGGATGCCGCCGTCGGCGATGCACGGCACGCCGGTGCCGCGCAGGGCGTCGGCCACGTTCGAGATGGCGGTAATTTGCGGCACGCCGACACCGGCGACGATGCGGGTGGTGCAGATCGAGCCAGGGCCGATGCCGACCTTGACCGCGTCGGCGCCGTATTCGACCAGCGCCAGGGCGGCGGCGGCGGTGGCGATGTTGCCGCCGATGACGTCGACATGCGGGTACTTGGTCTTGATCCACTTCACGCGGTCGAGGATGCCTTGCGAGTGGCCGTGGGCGGTGTCGACCACCAGCACGTCGACGCCGGCGGCGACCAGCAGGTCGATGCGCTCTTCGTCACGCGGGCTGACGCCGACGGCGGCGCCGACCAGCAGCTTGCCCTGCGCATCTTTCGAGGCGAACGGGTGCTCGTGCGATTTCTGGATATCCTTGACGGTGATGAGGCCGCGCAGCTCGAAGGCGTCGTTGACGACCAGCACGCGCTCGAGGCGGTGCTTGTTCATCAGGCGCTTGGCTTCGATCGGATCGGCGTCTTCCTTGACGTAGACGAGCTTTTCGCGCGGGGTCATCTTGGCGCGCGCCTCGGCGTCGAGCTCTTCCTCGAAACGCAGGTCGCGGTTGGTGATGATGCCGACCACGGTCTTGCCTTCGACCACGGGGAAGCCGCTGATGCCGTATTGTTCCGTCAACTTGATGACGTCACGGATCTTCATGGTCGGCGGAATCGTGATCGGGTCGCGCAGCACGCCGGCCTCGAAACGCTTGACGCGCGCCACTTCGCGGGCTTGTTCCTTCGGGCCCAGGTTCTTGTGAATGATACCGATGCCGCCCTCTTGCGCCATGGCGATTGCCAGGCGAGCCTCGGTGACCGTGTCCATGGCAGCCGACAACAGGGGGATGTTGAGGGCGATGTTGCGGGTCAGACGGGTCTTGAGCGAGGTGTCGGCAGGCAGGATATTCGAATAAGCCGGAACCAGGAGCACGTCATCGAACGTGAGTGCTTTTTGAAGTAGACGCATAGCATTTTCCTATTGGCGCAAAATCGAATTATACAGAAGTTCGCGCCCGCCGTCTGTGCACCGGGGGCAAAAATTCGCTGCAAGGGGAGAAACTTGGTTGACAAGGGGAATGAATGTTGGTGTAGTGACGCATGGCAACTATTTTCCAGGATCGACACATGAACGACACCTCCACCCTGCCGGCGCGGCTGCTGGTGGTCGCCGCGCTGATGACCGTGTCCGCACTCGCCCAGGCCCAATTCAAATGGGTCGACGAGAAGGGACAGAAGCACTTTTCCGACCGTCCGCCGCCAACTTCCATTCCGCTGAAGAACATTTTGCAGGCGCCCGGCCAGCGACACGGCCCGGCCGGCGCCAGCGACGTCGTGCTTGCGGTGGCCGAAGCGCCTGCCGCAGCGCCTGCCGCGCCGACGCCCAAGCCGGCGGCAAGTCCCACCATCGCCGAGCGCAATGCCGAGTATCGCAAGCGCGTGAAAGATCAGGCCGACAAGGAAGAGAAGGAAAAACAGGAAACCGAAGCCAAGGCGGCAAAGCAGGACAATTGCGCCCGGGCGCGCGAGGCGAAGCTGGTGCTCGACTCGGGCCAGCAAATCGGTTCGATCGACAAGAATGGCGAGCGCGTCGTCATGGATGAAGTCCGCCGCGCGCAGGAAAACAAACGCGTCGCCACCGCGCTGGCGGGGTGCAATTAGGGCAGAACGGTTGGCCCGGTGCACACCGGGCCGAATCAAACAGGGCTGATCAAGGTGCCGGCGCGGTGAAGATCGCCCGCCAAGTCAGCTAGTTGCCGCCCTGCTCCGCCGTGCGCCGCTCGGGGGCCCGCTTGCGGCGGGCTTCCTTCGCTGCAAGGCATGGGCTCAGGTGGGAACGGCATGGGAAGGGCATGGAAGGGCATGGGGTCAGTTACGACATTCGTACACGGCCTCGACCATTCATTGCCCGGCACCTCGGCTAGCTATTGCCCTGTCCCCACCGTGCGCCGCTCGTGGGCCCGCTTGCGGCGGGTTTCCTTCGGGTCGGCCAGCAGGGGCCGGTAGATTTCAATCCGGTCGCGCTCGCGCAGCACCGTCTCCAACGCTTTCTTCTTGCCATAAAGACCAACCGGCTGTGTGGCGAGGTCGATCTCCGGATGGTCGCGCAGTACGCCCGATTGCTCGATCGCTTGGGCGATGGTGGTGCCGCTGAACACCCGCAATTCGCGCAGATCTTCGCTACTGGCCGTCGCGTAGCACACCGACACCAGCAAACCGGGATCGCTCAGCGCGCCCGCCAGCACAGGCGCCAGCGTCTGCTCAGACGGTTGCTTTGCCATACACCGTGTCCGCCCGCTTGCAAAAGGAATCGACCATGCTGTTGGCGATCATGCCAAACACGGGCCCGATCAGTTGCTCAAGCAGCATGCTGGAAAACTCGTAGTGCAGGTCGAAGTCGACCTTGCAGGCGTCGGCGCGCAGCGCCTTGAAGGTCCAGGTGCCATCCATCAGCTTGAACGGCCCGTCGACCAGCTTCATGCGCATTTCGGTCGGACGCACATTGTGGTTGGCGGTCGTGAAGCTTTGCTTTACGCCGTGAAAGTTGATCGCCAACGAGGCGACAAGCTTGTCCTCACCGCGCTCGATCACCTTGACGCCGCCGCACCAGGGCAGAAATTTGGGATAATCTTCGACCGCCGCGACCAGATCGAACATCTGTTCCGCGCTGTAGCCGAGAAAAACTGTCTTGTGCACTACTGCCATTAGTCTACCGTTTGCTATGATGTTGAATACGTTGCATCAGTTCCGCCCGCTGCGACCAATTACGCGAACGCGGGCGCGACACCAGTAGTTTAACCGACCCGCGCATTTTCGATATTTCATGAGTATTGCAGACAACAAAAAAGCCTTTCACGACTATTTCATCGAGGACCGCTTCGAGGCCGGCATCGTGCTCGAAGGGTGGGAAGTGAAGGCCATCCGCGACGCCCGCGTGCAGATCAAGGAAGCCTACGTGGTCGTGCGCGGCGACGAGCTGTTCCTGTTCGGCGCCCACATCAGCGCGCTGGCGACGGCGTCCGCCTTCACCCATCCGGACGCCGTGCGCACCCGCAAGCTGCTGCTGCACCGCGCCGAGCTCGACAAGCTGATCGGCAAGGTCGAGCGCTCGGGCTACACCCTGGTGCCGCTCAACCTGCATTACAAGGGCGGGCGCGTGAAATGCGAAGTGGGCCTGGCCAAGGGCAAGAAAATGCATGACAAGCGCGCCACCGAGAAAGAACGCGACGGCAAGCGCGAAGTCGCGTCAGCGATGAAGCAGCATCGGCGTTAAGCCTGCACTTCCGCCGCACCGGCGATCGCCTTGGCTTGGCTCAGGCGCCAGAACGCGAAACTGAGCGCGAGGCCAGCCAGCACACCCATCGCCAGCTTGTAGGCGCTGTCGAACAGCAGCGGCGCCACCAGGCCCGACACCATGGCAAACGCCATCATCTGGATAAACCCCATCATCGACGAGGCCAGGCCGCGGTTGTCGGGAAACAGCGCCAGCGCCCGCATCTGCACCGCCGGCATCGCGAAGGCCAGGCCGAAGGTGTACACAAACAGCGGCAACACCGCCCATGGCACCTGCGCGACATTGGTCGCGGTGTAGGCCACATTGATGACGGCGCCGGCCGCCATCACGCCGAAACCGATCCATTTCATCTTCTCCAACGCCATCTTGTGCGCCAACTTGCCTGACAGCGCCGAACCGACCACCATACCGCTGATGAGCGGAATAAACATCCAGGCGAAGGCCGTCTCCGGCAGGTGCAGGATATCCATCACGAAGTGGGCGGCCGAGCCGATGTACAGCGACAGGCCGCCAAAGGCCATGCCGACCGACAGCGACAGCAGCAAGAACCGAGGATGGCTGAGCACCATCAGATAATTTTTCATGATGGCGGCCGGATGAAACACCTGGCGCTTCGCGGCCGGCAGGGATTCATCGAGCGCGCGCCAGCACAGAATGATCATCAGGGTGCCGAAGGCGGCGAGGAAATAAAAGGTCGACTGCCAGCCGAAATGCACGTGCAGCCAGCCGCCCAGAACAGGGGCAATGGCTGGCGCGAGGCCAAACACCATCATGATGTGCGACATCATTTTTTGGGCCTGGGCGCCGGAAAAGCGGTCTTGCACGATCGCCTGGCCGACCACCGAACCGGCGCCGGCCGACAGGCCCTGCAGCAGCCGGCAGGCCAGCAGCCAGCCGAAGGTCGGCGCCACGGCCGCGCCAAGCGAGGCGAAGGTGTAGACCACCAGCGACACCAGGATTACGGGCCGTCGCCCGAAGGAATCGGACAAGGTGCCGTAAAACAGCATCATGAAAGCAAAAGCGAACAGGAACACGCTCAGGGTCTGCTGCACGGCCAGCGGACCGACGGCGAAGTACTGGCCGATGGCCGGAATCGAGGGCAGATACGTGTCGATCGCCAGGGCGCCCACCATTCCCAGGCAGGCAAGTATGACGGTGAGCAAACGATGCATGCGGTGTCGCCTTTGTATTCACAGGACACTGCACCATGCAAGCGACCAGCTCGCTATTTTACCGGCAATTAACGATTGGCGAATCGGGCCGCCCCATATCCCGGGGCGCGCGCCCTACTCCAACTTCTGGCCGAAACGCTCGGTGCGCGGGCGCCAGTGATGGTCGAGGTCGGCCGACACCAACACCCGCTCGGCGCGGCCGATCAGCAAGGCGCGCGGCACGAAGCCGAAGAAGCGCGAGTCGCCGCTATTGTTGCGATTGTCGCCGAGCATGAGGAACTGGTCGGGCGGCACGGTCACGGCGGCGAAATCGCGACGCGACTGCACCGTCGGCAGCAGCTGGATGGTGTGGACCGAGGCGCCGCTGGCCTCGCGCAGGCGCTGCGCTGGCGTGTCCTGGCCGCGTACCTGCTCGGTTTCGAAGGACAGCGGCGTGTAGCTGGCCGGCTTGCCGTTGATGATCAGCTGGTCGCCATGCATCTCGACCACGTCGCCCGGCAGCGCCACGATGCGCTTGATCAGGCGGGTACCGTCGGCCGGCGACGAGAAGGTCACCACGTCGCCCCGCTTCGGCTCGCCCGTGCGGGTGACGATGATGTCGGTCAGCGGCACTTTTAAGTTAAAGGCGAGGCGGTTGACGAACACCACGTCGCCTTCAAGCAAGTTGGGCCGCATCGAGCCGCTGGGAATCGGGTTCCAGTCGGCCACCGCCGTGCGGAAAATCCCAAACAGGAACAGGAAGGCAATGAAGCCCTTGTTGTGGTGCAGCCAGCGTTTCATCGCGATCCCCGGTGGTGTTGTGGTAACGCTGTTATAAACCTGCTGGCTTTAAAGCCGCTTAAGCATGCGAACAGACCTGGGCGACGGCAGCGACTGACCGTTTGAAGGAAAGTGTGCGATGGGCTAAATTATCAAATGTTTAGTAGCTGCTTGGAGTCGCCGCCATGGCAATTTCCCTCAAGATCAACGACACATTGAAACGCCGCCTCCAACGCCTTGCCAGCCAACGCCGCCGCTCACCACATTGGATTATGCGCGAAGCCATCCGCCAGTACGTCGAGCGCGAGGAGGTCCGCGAGAACTTCAGGCAGGAAGCCCTGACCTCTTGGGCTGCCCATCAGGAAAACAAGCGTCATCTGACTGGCCAGGAAATACGAAGTTGGCTCGAAACCTGGGGTACCGATGACGAAAGCGCGGCACCTGAACTCCACAAGTAAGAAGCGCTATGGCATATGAAGTGTGAATGGCGGCGTCCCATGCTCATTCAATGCCTTGGCAAACTCTTCTCGGCATTGTTCGAATGTGCCATACGTTTGGCTTTCAGCGAGATGACATTCGTCTTCAATCGTATCGAAAAGATAATATAGATCGGAAGCGCCCACCATCCGTGCAATCAACATCGCCTGGCGAACCGCTCGGCCAAGCGAATCGTTTGTGGATGCCACCGTCAGTGAAAGCCCGCCGAGCAACCAGCTACAAACGAGTCCCATCTCGGGCTCGCCCTTGACCTCATTGAGATCGGAGATCAGCTGCGCCAGCGGCTTTCGCCATGAGACTTCGATAATCTCGCCTGGAGGTTCATCCAACTGATCGATGGCGGAAATTGCCCATTCTCTGGCCTGCTCGGGCTCACAAATCCCGATTTCCAGTCCGATGCGGAAATACTGGGCAACACTTGCCAATGAAGGTTTCAAAGTTTGTCCGTTCAATTGCATTGGTTAGCCACGGCAGGCGATTGCAACGCATCGCCCCCCTATTTCTGGGTCTTCACAATCTGCATCGCGCTGGCGATCAGCCCACTCATCTCGCCCAGATTCGACGGCACGATGATCGAATTATTCGTCTTGGCCAGGTTCGAGAACGCGTCCACATACTTCTCGGCGACCCGCAGATTGACCGCGTCCTGCCCACCCGGCTCGCGAATCGCCAGGCCGATCTGGCGCAGCGCCGTCGCACTCGCTTCCGCCAGCGCCACAATGGCCGCCGCCTGCCCTTGCGCGCGATTGATCGACGCCTGCTTCTCGCCTTCCGAACGGGCGATCGCCGCTTCCCGCTCACCGGTGGCAATATTGATCTGCTCCTGCTTGCGCCCCTCGGAGGCCGCGATCAGCGCGCGCTTCTCACGCTCGGCGGTAATCTGCGCCTGCATCGCGTGCAGAATCTCCTTCGGCGGCGTCAAGTCCTTGATCTCGTAACGCAGCACCTTTACGCCCCAGTTGGCGGCCGACTCGTCGATCGCGTTGACGATCGCCGTGTTGATGTGATCGCGTTCCTCGAAGGTCTTGTCGAGCTCCATCTTGCCGATCACCGAACGCAGCGTGGTTTGCGCCAGCTGGGTAATCGCGGCGATGTAGTTCGACGAGCCGTACGAAGCCAGGCGCGCATCGGTGATCTGGAAGTACAGGATGCCATCCACCTGCAACTGGGTATTGTCGCGCGTGATGCAGACCTGCGGCGGCACGTCGAGCGGGATCTCCTTCAAAATATGCTTGTACGCGATGCGGTCGATGAACGGCACCACGATATTGAGGCCGGGCGCCAGCGTGGCGTGGTATTTGCCGAGCCGTTCGACCACCCAGGCGTGCTGCTGCGGCACCACGTTGATCGTCTTGAAGACAAACACCAGCGCGATCACGAACAGCACCAGGGCGACAGTTCCGAAGTTAAATTCCATGGTTTTTTCCTTTTCTTGTTGGCCGGGCGCTCAGGCCGCGGCGACGATCAAACGGCTACCCTGCACTTCGACGATCCTGAAATTGCCCGCCTCGGCCATCGCCCCCGGCGCCAGTTCCACATCCCACAGCGCACCGCGATACTTGACCCTGGCGCGGCCGTTCTGCCATTGCTCGACCTGCAAGCGCTGGCCGATATCGATATTCACATCCGGGTCGCGCGCCGCATCGCCGCGCGTCGGACGGCCGAACCGGCTGCGATGCAGCAGCCCGGTCGCCAGCACGCCCACCGCCGCCGCGACAATGGTTTGCAGCGCCCCGCTCAATCCCAGCCAGGCCGCCAGGGCGCCGAAGGCCAGGCCGACGGCGATCATCAGCACATAGAAGGTCCCGGTGAACAGTTCGAATACAACCAGTACGCCGGCCGCGACCAGCCAGTAGATCCAGTCTGCCATGTCAGCTCCTTTTCAAAGAATCAAAAGACAAGCGTGGGAAAAATCGAATCGCCAAAGCAAAAACCCCCGCTGCCCGCAAAGGGCGACGAGGGTTTTGTAAAACGGTGCGCAGTGAATTGATAGTGGACTTATCAAATACTCAATGACACCAGTGTAGCCGCTTTTTCAGGCCAGCGGCAGTTTTTTGTTACGCGCCGTTTCCGAGCTTGGCCAGCTTCTGCCAGGTCTCGATCACCGAGTCGGGATTGAGCGACATCGAGCCGATCCCCTCGTTCATCAGCCAGGCCGCGAAGTCCGGATGGTCCGACGGCCCCTGGCCGCAAATGCCGACGTACTTGCCCTGTTCGCGGCAAGCCTTGATGGCCATCGACAGCATCGCCTTGACGGCCGGGTCGCGCTCGTCGAAGTCGGCCGCCAGCAGCGCCATGCCGGAATCGCGGTCGAGGCCCAGGGTCAGCTGGGTCAGGTCGTTAGAGCCGATCGAGAAGCCGTCGAAATGCTCGAGGAACTGGTGCGCCAGGATGGCGTTGGAGGGCACTTCGCACATCATGATCAGGCGCAGGCCGTTCTCGCCGCGCTTGAGACCATTCTTGCCCAGCAGGGCGACGACCTTCTCGGCCTGGCCCAGCGTGCGCACGAAAGGCACCATGATCTCGACGTTGGTCAGGCCCATGTCGTTGCGCACCCGCTTCATGGCCGCGCACTCCATCTCGAACGACTCGGCGAAGTCTTCCGACAGATAGCGCGCCGCGCCACGGAAGCCGAGCATCGGGTTTTCCTCGTCCGGCTCGTAGCGCGAACCGCCGATCAGCTTTTTGTACTCGTTCGACTTGAAGTCCGACAGGCGCACGATGACCGGCTTGGGCCAGAACGCGGCGGCGATCGTCGCGATGCCCTCGGCCAGCTTGTCGACATAAAACGCGCGTGGCGAGGCGTGACCGCGCGCCACCGATTCAACCGCCTTTTTCAGGTCGGCGTCGATGTGCGGATACTCGAGAATCGCCTTCGGGTGCACGCCGATGTTGTTGTTGATGATGAACTCAAGCCGCGCCAGGCCGACGCCGTCGTTCGGAATCGACTGGAAGTCGAAGGCCAACTGCGGATTACCGACGTTCATCGTGATCTTGACCGGAATCGGCGGCAGTTCGCCGCGCGCGGTTTCCGACACTTCGGTCTCCAGCAAGCCGTCGTAGATCTTGCCCTCGTCGCCCTCGGCGCACGACACCGTCACGAAGGTGCCGTCCTTGAGCACATCGGTGGCGTCGCCGCAGCCGACCACCGCCGGCACCCCGAGCTCGCGCGCGATGATCGCCGCGTGGCAGGTGCGCCCGCCGCGGTTGGTGACGATCGCCGCCGCCCGCTTCATCACCGGCTCCCAGTTCGGGTCCGTCATGTCGGCCACCAGCACGTCGCCAGGCTGGACCCGCTCCATCTCGGACGGGTCGGAAATGACGCGCACGGGACCTGCGCCGATCTTCTGGCCGATCGCGCGGCCCGACACCAGCACCGTGCCGCTGCCCTTGAGCTTGAAGCGCTGCTGCGCGTCGGTCGACTTCTGCTGCGACTTGACGGTCTCGGGACGCGCCTGCAGGATGTACAGCTTGCCGTCGCGGCCATCCTTGCCCCACTCGATGTCCATCGGACGGCCGTAGTGGTTCTCGATGATGACGGCGTACTTGGCCAGCTCGACCACTTCGGCGTCGGCCAGCGAATAGCGGTTGCGCAGTTCGATCGGCACGTCGACGGTGCGCACCGAGCGGCCGGCCTTTGCTTCGGCGGTGAACTCCATCTTGATCAGCTTCGAGCCGATATTGCGGCGGATGACAGGCAACTTGCCCAGTTCGAGCATCGGCTTGTGGACGTAGAACTCGTCGGGATTGACCGCGCCCTGCACCACCGTCTCGCCCAGGCCGTAGCTGGACGTGACGAACACCACGTCCTTGAAGCCGGACTCGGTGTCGATGGTGAACATCACGCCGGCCGCGCCCAGGTCGGAGCGCACCATGCGCTGCACGCCGGCCGACAGGGCCACTTCCGCGTGGGTGAAACCCTTGTGCACCCGGTAGGAGATCGCGCGGTCGTTGTACAGCGAGGCGAACACGTGCTTCATCGCTTCGAGCACATTGTCGATGCCGACCACGTTCAGGAAGGTCTCCTGCTGGCCGGCGAAGGAAGCGTCGGGCAGGTCTTCGGCGGTGGCCGACGAGCGCACCGCGAACGACATTTCGGTGGTCGAATCGGCCACCAGGCGGTCGTAGAACTGCTGGATTTCTTCGGCCAGGCGGGGCTGGAACGGGGTTTCGACGATCCACTGGCGGATCTCGGCGCCGGCGGCGGCGAGCGAACGCACGTCGTCAATGTCGAGGCCTTCAAGGCGGGTGGCGATGCGTTCGGCCAGCGAAGCGCCGCCGTTGACGCCATGCGACAGGAAGTCGCGGAAGGCCTGCGCCGTGGTGGCGAAGCCGCCCGGCACCCGCACGCCGGCTTCGGCGAGTTGGCTGATCATTTCGCCGAGCGATGCGTTCTTGCCGCCGACCGACTCGACGTCGGTCATGCGCAAGTCTTCAAACGAGGCGACATACACTGGTTGGCTGCGGTCTGGTTCCTTTAATCCTGCATTGAACAAGCTGGTCATGATAAACACCCTTACTGATGATAGAAATCCTGACGTGACGAAGGCGCGGGGCGTTTTCTTGTTATTCTTAGCCGGGTGCTGCACAATAAATCACTCTGCTGAGCATTCTACAGCCTGCGCTGTGAATGTACATGGCCCAAAGATTTGAAACGCTGGCGGCGCCAGATTTAACGGAAAAACATGAACACAGACACCCGCCCCCCTCTGCCGGCATCGGCCCGCACCGTCTTTTTTGTCTCCGATGGAACGGGCATTACCGCCGAGAACTTCGGCCACGCGGTGCTGAGCCAGTTCGAAACGCGCTTTCGCCAGATCCGCGTGCCGTTTATCGATACCCTCGACAAGGCGCGTGAAGCGGCGCGCAAGATAAACGAGGCTTTCGTGGCCGACAACTGCCGGCCGATCGTCTTCTCGACTCTGGTGAAAGCCGAGCTGTCGGTGGTGATCCAGCGCGCCAACGGCATGCACATGGACCTGATCCAGACCTTTGTCGCCCCGCTCGAACAGGAGCTCGGCCTCAAGTCGACCCACACCATCGGCCGCTCGCACAATATCGTCGACAGCCAGGAGTACAAGAACCGCATCGAGGCGATCAACTTCTCGCTGGCCCACGACGACGGCCAGTCGCACAAGAATCTGTCGTCGGCGGATGTGATCCTGGTCGGCGTGTCGCGCTCGGGCAAGACGCCGACCAGCCTGTACCTGGCGATGCAGTACGGGATCAAGGCGGCCAACTATCCCTTGATTCCGGACGACTTCGAGCGCGGCAAGCTGCCGTCCTCGCTGCCGCCGTTCAAGGGCAAGATTTTCGGCCTGAGCATCACGCCGGAGCGGCTGTCGGAGATTCGCCACGAGCGGCGCGCCGGCAGCAAGTACGCCTCGATCGAGAACTGCCGCTACGAGGTCAACGAGGCCGAAGCGATGATGAAGCGCGAGGGAATCCGCTGGCTGTCCTCGACCACCAAGTCGATCGAGGAAATCGCCACCACGATTTTGCAGGAAATTAAACCGGACCGCCGCGAGTATTAAAAAGCTCGCGCCGCCGGTGGACGTTTAAAAGAAGTGACGCCAATCGTCGAGCCAGGCCGGGAAGTCCTCGGCCGGCATCGGCTTGGCGATGTGATAACCCTGCGCGTAGGTGCAGCCCAGCCCCTGCAGAAAATCCCAGTCCTGGCGATTCTCGACGCCCACCGCCACCGACATGCGCCCCAGGCTGCGCGCCAGGCCCAGGAACGAACCGAGCACGGTGCCGATTGCGCGCCGGTTGTAGGCGCCGTCGACAAAACTGCGGTCGATCTTAAGCTCGGTGAACGGGATGCGCGCCAGCAGTTGCAGGTTCGAGCGCGCGGTGCCGTAGTCGTCGATCGCCAGGCCGTAGCCGGCGATGCGCAGGCGCAGCAGCCGTTCGAGAAAATCGGCGTCGGACGACAGCACCGACGACTCGGGCAGTTCGAAGGTGATGAATTCGGGCGCCACCCGGTGGCGCGCCACGCAGGCGCCGATCTGCTCGATGAAAGCCGGATGGGCCAGCGTGGCCGGCGCCAGGTTGATCGACACGCCGATGCGGATCGCCCGGTCGTGCAGCTCGCGGCAGCGCTGGACCGACTGCTCGATCATGGTCCAGTCGAGAAAATCGATGCGGCCGTGGCGTTCGAGCGCATCGATAAAGGCGCCCGGCTCCAGCAAGCCATGGTCCGCATGGCGCCAGCGCGCGAACGCTTCGAGCCCCGTCACCTGGCCGGTCTCAAGCTCGATCTTCGGCTGGAAAAACGGCAGGAATTCATGCGCTTGCAGGCCGGCCGCCACTTCCGCAAAACTAAGCAAGGGCCCGGAGGCGAGCGCCTCGGCCGGCCGCGGCGGCCGGTAATGCGCGATCAGCGCTTCGAGCTGCTCGGGGCTGACCGGCTTGGCGATGGTGCCCAGCAGTTCGATGCCGTAGGCTTGCGCCAGCGTCTCGACCGACAGCAGCAGGTTGCCGCTGTGCGCGCCAGTGACGACCACCCGCGCCTGCGACTGCGTGTCGGCCAGCGCGCGCAGCAGCGCGAGCGCGTCGACGCCGGGCAAGGCCAGGTCGACGATTGCGATGTTGACAATCGGAGTGAATGCGGGATCGAAGCAGGCCAGCGCGGAATGGCCGTCGGCCACGGCGCTGATGCGGCTCGCGCCCAGCCGCTCCAGCAATGCGACCAGCATGGCGCGCTGCGCGTCGTCCGCTTCGGCGACCAGGAAGTGCAGATGAGTGATGTCCATCTCGGCTCCTCAAAACTCCAGAAGCAAAATCTACCCCGAAGTTCGCCGAGCGTCTATGCGGTTTTCTGCCTTACTTGCTCAAAAAAACAAACGGCCGCGCACGCCGCCACATTGAGTGATTCAATTTCGCCAAGATGCGGGATCACCACCGTGCGCGTGGCCAGCCGCAGCAGGTCGTCGGCCACGCCCTGCCCTTCGTGGCCGAACAGCCAGGCCAGCGGCGCGCGCAGGTCGACGTCGTACACGCGTTCGCTGGCGTAGCCGCTGGTTGCCAATACATCAATCCGCGCGCCGCGGATCAGCGCGGCCAGGTCGACGTTCTCGAAAATGTCGACCACGCAGTGTGCGCCCATCGCCGCCCGCAGCACCTTGGGCGACCAGCAGAACGCGGTGCCGGCGCTGCAATAGACCTGCTTGACGCCAGCCGCCGCCGCGCTGCGCAGGATCGAGCCGACGTTGCCGGGGTCTTGCAGATTGTCGAGCAGGACCGCCGATTCGCTCAGCGCCGCCGGCACCTCGCGCGCCGGAGTATCAATCAGGAACACCAGGCCGACGCCGTGTTCGACCTGGCTGAGCGGCGCGTACAGCGCGTCCGGCAGCGCGGTGCAGTGGGCGTGCGCCTGCTCGCATTGCTGCACAATGTCGGCCACTTCGGGGTTGCCCAGCCCGCTCTCGCTGACCACGCATTGCAGCGGCGCGCCGCGCATGGCCAGGTAGGCCTGGCACAGGTGCACGCCGTCGAGCAGCGTGCGGCCGGCCTTGCGGCGCGCCTGCGAACTGCCGGCCAAAGCCTTGAGCTCCTTGTAGAGCGGATTCTCGCGCGAGGTGATGGTTTTCATACGGCGGTTTTCATACGGCGGTCTTAACGATGGTCTTCACGCGGCGAACATGTCAACGGTGGTAGGCGGCGGCGGCAGCAGGTTGCGCACCGGCGCGAAGCTGCGGCGGTGCACCGGGCACGGCCCGTGCGCGCGCAGCCGTTCCAGATGGAGCTCGGTGCCGTAGCCCTTGTGCTGGTCGAAGCCGTAGTCGGGATAGACCGCGTGCAGCGCCACCAGGGCGGCGTCGCGCGCGGTCTTGGCCAGGATCGAGGCGGCCGAAATCGCGTGCACCTTGTCGTCGCCTTCGACGATGGCGTGCGCGCGGATCGTCATCAAGGGCACCCGGTTGCCGTCGATCAGGCAGACGGTCGGCGCGGTGTGCAGCGACTCGACCGCGCGGCGCATCGCCAGCATGGTCGCCTGCAAGATGTTGAGGGTGTCGATCTCTTCGTGCGAGCATTCGGCGATCGCCCAGGCCAGCGCGTATTCCTTGATCAGCGGCGCCAGTTCCTCGCGCCGCGCGCCGGTCAGCTTCTTCGAGTCGCGCAAACCATCGATCGGACGGCGCGGATCGAGGATCACGGCGGCGGCGAACACCGGGCCGGCAAAGGGGCCACGTCCCGCCTCATCGACCCCGCAGACGATATCGTCGAGGGTGAACGGCAGCTGGGACTTTTTCAGGCCCGGATAAAAATTGACGCGCGCTTTTCTCATGCTGAACCGGACTTCGACGAGGTGATGATCTTCATGACGGCCGCCGCGCTCTCCTGCGCGCTGTTGCGCAGCAGGCTGTGGTGCATGTCGGTAAAGCGCTGCACCAGCCGCAGCCGGCCCGGCGCATCGTTCAGCTGCTGCCACACCGCGTCGGCCATGGCTTGCGGCGTGGCCGCGTTCTGCAGCAGTTCGGGCACGAGGAATTCGCGCGCCAGGATGTTCGGCAAGCCGATCCACGGCTGGTAGCCCATGTGGCGCATGATTTCCCACGACGCCCGCATCACTTTATACGCGATCACCATCGGCTTCTTGAACAGCGCCACCTCCAGTGTGGCAGTGCCGGAGGCGACCAGCACCGCGTCGCCGGCCGCAATGGCCGTGTGCGACTGGCCGTCGACCAGCAGCATCTCGACGTCGTTCAGGCCCGCCTGCGCCACCAGCTGCTTGAAGTAGGCGCGCT
>JBDSTZ010000415.1:0-3340 GCA_039927975.1 Massilia sp.
GGATGTAGGTGTCGAGCGCTTCGGCCAGGGCCATGATCGCCTGCTCACCCATTTCGCCGGTGTCGCCGTCGAGGGCCATACGTGCCGAACCCTTGATGATTGGCAGGTCGTCGCCTGGGAACTCGTATTTCGACAAGAGCTCGCGCACTTCCATTTCAACCAGCTCGAGCAGCTCGGCGTCGTCGACCAGGTCGCACTTGTTCAGGAACACGATGATGTATGGAACGCCAACTTGACGGGCCAGCAGGATGTGCTCGCGGGTCTGTGGCATTGGACCGTCGGCGGCCGAGCACACCAGGATCGCGCCGTCCATCTGCGCGGCACCGGTGATCATGTTCTTGATGTAGTCGGCGTGGCCTGGGCAGTCAACGTGAGCGTAGTGACGGTTGGCAGTCTCGTACTCGACGTGCGCGGTGTTGATGGTGATGCCGCGTGCTTTTTCTTCTGGCGCCGCATCGATCTGGTCGTATGCTTTTGCTTCGCCGCCGAATTTCTTCGACAGGACGGTTGCGATTGCTGCCGTCAGGGTGGTCTTGCCGTGATCAACGTGTCCGATGGTACCGACGTTGACGTGCGGCTTGGTCCGTTCGAATTTACCTTTTGCCATTTTAGACTCCTAACGATTTTGAGAAATGCCCAGGCACACGCCCGACTGTCTGATTTGAAATACTGCGACCTGCCTGATACTGCTTTTTTTGCGGTACTGAATTCTGGTGCCCTTTACGTGGATTGAACACGTGGCCTCTCCCTTACCAAGGGAGTGCTCTACCACTGAGCTAAAAGGGCTAAATTGCGATGCCTATGCGTTGCACATCATGCATTGCAGCAACTACTGGAGCGGGTGAAGGGAATCGAACCCTCGTCGTAAGCTTGGAAGGCTTCTGCTCTACCATTGAGCTACACCCGCGAGGTACTCCACAACCGCTACAACATTTCCTGCAAAATCTTGGTGGAGGGGGCTGGATTCGAACCAGCGTACTCATAGAGAACAGATTTACAGTCTGTCGCCTTTAACCACTCGGCCACCCCTCCGCGAGGAACCGCAGAGTATGAAGCAAGAACAAAACACTGTCAACAGCTTTGCAGTATAACGCCCTGCGGTTTTTGTTGACGCCTTGCTTCGGGGCGTGATTGTAACCGGTGGCCCGGCAAGTGCGCAAGGGTTGTTAGATTGGTTTTTTGGAGGAGGAAGGCAAGTAAGTGAAAGCGGCGGCCTGGGCAGTCTCCAAACGTCGTTTCGGCGCTGGCATTCCATGGCGCGTCTAAGCTGCGGTGCCATGGGTTCCCGCCTGCGCGCGAGCGACGGGTAGTCGGTAGCCGGTGGCGGGTGGCGGGTGGCAGGTGGCGGGTGGCAGGTGGCGGGTGGCAGGTGGCAGGCGGCAGGTGACGGCCGGTGGGATGGCGAACACGGCCGGACCGACTTGACTACCCCGGCGTCAGCGCCGCCAGCACCTGCGCCTTGAGCGCCTTGATCAGCGAAGTTTCGTCGGGCGGCACGCCCTCCGGCGCGGGCTCGCTGCGGTCGGCGTAGAACATGCCGAGCTGGAGCTTGCCGATCACCAGCGGCAGCACGATGAAACTCTTGGCGTCGGGCAGCAGGCTGCGGTGCCAGCCCGGCAGCAGGTCGCGGATCTTCGGACTGCTGGCGTCGGCGATCATCAGGTCGGCGTCGTTTTCCATGGCCAGGTGGAACAGGTCGCGCGAACCCGGCGCGGCCGGGAAACTGAAGCCGGCCTGCAGGCGCTGCTGGTCGTCGCCGAACGACAGGCGCGCGCGGTACTGGCCGCTGCGCGCGTCCTTCAGACAGACGGTGGCGAAACGGAAACCCATCGCGCTGTAGAGCGTCTCGAGCACCGCCTGGATCAGCTCGTTGGGCTTGGTGTTGCCGGTGGCGCGCATCAGGGTGACGTCCTGCACGCCGGCCAGCAGCAGCTCGCGGGCGTTGTACGGCTTGCCGCTCGGGTGGGCGCCGGGCAGCTCGTCCTCGCCGGCGTCCATGGTCGCCAGCAGCAACACGTTGGGCAGGCCGGCCGTCTCGGCGGGCTGCTCGGCCTTGGCCTGGGGCTGCATGTTCATGCTCTGCAGCAGGCCGCTCATCTCGTTCTGCACCGTGGTAAACAGCGCTTCCATCTTGCCGGCGTCGAGATTGAGCGCGACGCCGTAGCGCGTCAGCAGGGCCCGCGCCTCGCTCGATGCGGCCGGGTTGATCGAGTGCGCCAGCAGGCTGGAGACTTCCATGCCGAACGAGGCGGCCTGGCGCATCCAGTCGCCACGGTTGGCGGCCGGCTTCTGCGCGCCGGCCGGCAGCGGCGCCAGCGAACGGACGATCACTTCGGGAATCTTCCACTCGCCCAGCACCGCCTCGGCCAGGGTGTCGTAGCTGCAGCCGAGGATCATCTGGGACGCCTGCGCCGGGCTGTGCTTGCCGGTGTTGATGAGGGCGCTGATCTCGCGGTAGCGATCGTGTTCGTGCGAGGCCACCAGCAGCGGTCCCAGATTCTTGAACAGCGCCGCGATGGCGGCCTCCTCGGCGCCCTGGTAAAAGCTGTGGCGCGCCAGCTCGCGCCCGACCAGGCTGGCGCACAGGGCGGCCTCCAGCTCGACCCGCACGCTGTGGGCGTGCACGCTGCTCGACAGGGCGTCGACCAGCAGCATCGCCAGCGCCGTGGTCTTGACGTTGTCGAAGCCGAGCAGGGAAATCGCGCGCGAGATGGTGGTGACCGAGTTGCCCGAGGCGGTGCGGTAGGTGGCCGTGTTCGACAGGCGCAGGATGCGCTGGGTCAGGGCGACGTCCGAGAGCACGTAATAGGCCAGGTCGTGGGTGCCCTGGTCGTCGGAGGAAGCCATCTGCACCACGCGGGTGATCGAGGTGCCGAGCGCGAACATGTCGTCGTCGCCGCACACTTTGGTCATGAGCGCGGCGCGCACCTTGCGCTGCTCGCCGCCAGTGGCGGGCGGAGGTGAAGCAACTGCCATAGTTAATCCGTGTTTCGAAGCGTGCGAGTGTCAGGGACGCGGCGCAGCGCGGCCGTCAAGCCTTGCGGGCGCGCGCCTTGTCGTATTTTTTCAGAATTTGCTGGTGCAGGCCGGCCAGCGCCGGCAGCTTGGGATTGACCGGATCGAGCCGGCGCACGGTGTCGATCAGCGACAGCGCGTACTGGCCCAGGCGCTCTTCCCAGCCCATGTTTTCGAGGCATTTGAGCACCGCGACGGCGGCGTTGAAGACCACCTGCGGATTGTCGGGCAGCTTGTTGACCGCCTCGACCATCAGCGCGACCGCGCCGCGGTAGTCGCCTTCTTTTGCTTTGACCGCGCCCGCAGCCACCAGTTCGATCACGGC
>JBDSTZ010000416.1:0-2562 GCA_039927975.1 Massilia sp.
CGACCTGGCCAAGCAGGGCATGTCGATCATCATGGTGTCGTCCGAACTGGCCGAGGTGCTGGGCATTTCGGATGTGCAGTTCGGACTTCAAGTATTCAATGCAACGGTCGAGACTTCGCCACAAACGGGGCTTGTCGGTGCGTTGAGCGCCTAGCGGCTTCTCGGTCTTGCCGAATATGAGCATGACTGACCAGCCGCCTGGCTGGCCGACGATAGCGACACCATGAATGGCGCCTGCGGCGGCCAAGCGTTTCGCCATCGCAGTGTCGATGATGTGCTCGCTCATCATAACTCCTTGAAACACCATTGATAAATTGAAGCTGGTGGCTGCATTTTATCTGATAAAAGTGCTCAGGCCATCGACACTTCTCCCACGTTTGTTCGCATTGCGCTGCGCTGCCCCATCCGGCTGTGGGTCGCGCGAAAGCCATCCCTGGCAAAACCTGGGGCCGGTTCGTTGGCGCCGTCATTGCCCCGGTTATCCCAGCATCCGCTCGTCCATACTGTGCATAACCGGCGCGATGCGGGCGCCCGCTCGGAGAGCCAGGGGGCAGAGCCCGGGGTACCTCAATCTGACCCAATGCGCTCTGCATGCGCCTGAACTCCGCACTAGGACGCCAGCGATGGCGCTGCGTCCGTGCTGCCAGTCCCGACGAGCTGCTTTGAACACGCATTACAAAAGAAAAGGGGCTCGTCTGGTCCCCCGTGCTTTTCCATCATGTGATATCGGCAACTCCGGCTATCAGTACATCCACTCCATGTTTTTTGACAACCTGGAGCATTTTCAAGGCGAGTCCGCTTAGGAGTCCGCTTGGATGCTTCTGGCCCGATTCCCACTTCTGCACGGTGCTCGCGCTTGTATTGATAAGGTTGGCAAACAGCGCCTGGCTGAGTTTGTGCGAGACGCGAATCGACTTGATTTCCTCGGGCGCCAGGTTGGCGACGGGTGCCAGGCACAAGGCGTCGAAATGCCGCATTGTCCTGTCTTCGCTCGCGCCGACACCGTGCAAAGCCGCCGCAGACTCATGCATGGCGGCCACGCGGGCGCTTTGCGTGCTGATCAGCTTTGAATTCATCACAATGTCGTCGGTAGAGTTTTATTCGTGACGCTCGTCACTCCGCCACAATCACCCGGTTCTTGCCGCTCTGCTTGGCTTGATACATGGCCTGGTCGGCGCGCTTGACCAGCGCGCCCTGCTCCTCGTTGGGCTGGCGCAGCGCCACCCCGGCCGAGAAGGTGATCAGCACCTTCTCGTTATCGTGCAGGAAGAAGTGCTTGGTCAGCTCGCGCTGCAAGCGCGTCATCGTCATCGCGGCCGCCTCGACCGTGGTCTCGGGCAGCAGGATCAGGAATTCCTCGCCGCCGAAGCGGGCGATCACATCCATCGAGCGCAGCGTCTCCTTGACGATTTTCACCAGGTGCTTGAGGGCGCCGTCGCCGGCCTGGTGGCCATAGGTGTCGTTGAGGCGCTTGAAGTCGTCGAGGTCGAGCATGGCGATGCACAGCGGCGTGCCGCGGCGGTCCGAGCGGGCGGTCTCGCGCTCGAACACATCGTCCAGGCCGCGCCGGTTCAGGCTGCCCGTCAACTGGTCTTCGCGCACCAGTTCGCTCATGTGGCGCAGCTTGGCTTCCAGCGCGTTGATCTTCTGCTCGGCCTCCTGCACTTCCTGGCGCGCCAGCACCATCCGGTCGCGCGATTTGAGCGCCTCGGCCTGCACCGCGCGCGTCTCGCGCAGCACCTCGTCGAGAATGGCGTTGAGTTCGTCGATGTTGTTGGCGCTGCTGATCTTTTCCGAAAAGCCGCCGATCTTTTCGTGGACGTCGCCGGTGCTGGCCGCCACCGAACTGAGCCGGTCGATGAAGGTCATCATCATGTTCTTCACCGTCACCCGCACGTCGCTCAGGCTGTGCTTGATCTGGCTTTGCTTGTAGATCACGTCCTTGAGGCTGCGCGTGGCGTCCTCCAGACCGCGATGGTCGAGCGGGCCGGCGATCAGGTTTTGCACGGCGTCGATCTGGCCGCGCATCCAGCTGTCGTCGTCGAGCAGTTCGCTGACGTTTTCCAGCAGCAGCTTGAACAGGCGCAGCAGCAATTCCTGCTGCTCGGCCACGTCGCCGCTCTTGATCTCGATCTGGTAGCACAGTTGCTTGAGGCGGCTGGCGATCTCGGCCAGCGCGGCTTCGCTGTGGGCGTGCTTGACGGCCGCGCCGAGCGATTCGGCCTCGCCCACCAGCGCCGGCGCGCCGGCCAGCAGGGAGGCGACCGCGAAGCTCAAGGTGCGGCTCAGCAGTTCGCGCAATTGCCTGGTCGCGGCGTCGTCGCTGGCGGCCAGTTCGATCATGCCGGTGCGCGCCGGGCGCTCGACCAGCTGGGCCAGCCCGCGTGCGTAACCTTCCCAGTCGCGCGTCTTGACCAGCCGGTTGAAGCGGCGGCCGAACTCGGCCAGTTCGCCCGGCGTGTCGGTCAGGCGCCCGGCGAATTCGATCAGCACGGTCTCGGCGCCGGCCGTCTCGATGCCGGCCGGCGCGGCGGCCACCTGCGGCGTCGGCGCGATGCCGGC
>JBDSTZ010000417.1:0-3540 GCA_039927975.1 Massilia sp.
GCGAACGAGCGGATGTCGACGCCATCGAGCAAAATCGCCCCTTCCGAGACATCGTAGAAGCGGCAGATCAAATTGACCAGCGTGCTTTTACCCGAGCCGCTGTGGCCGACCAGGCCGACGAATTCGCCGGCCTTGATGTTGAGGGTGATACCGCGGTTGACGGCCCGGTTGCCATAACGGAAACCGACTTCGCGCAGGTCGATGCGGCCTTCGATCTTGTCGAGTTTGACCGGGTTGGCCGGCTCCGGCACGCTCGACACATGGTCGAGGATGTCGAAGATGCGCTTGGCGGCCGAGGCCGACTTCTGGGTCACCGAGACGATCCGGCTCATGGAGTCGAGGCGGCCGTAGAAGCGGCTGCTGTAGGTGATGAACAGGGTCAGCACGCCGACCGTGATCTCGCCCTTGGACACTTGCCAGATGCCGAACACCCACACCACCAGCAGGCCGAGCTCGGTGAGGAAGGAGACGGTCGGCGAGAACAGCGACCACACCTTGTTGAGCTTGTCGTTGACCGCGAGGTTGTGCTTGTTCGCTTCGCGGAAGCGGCCCGCCTCGCGCTGTTCCTGGGCGAAGGCTTTGACCACGCGGATGCCGGGAATGGTGTCGGCCAGCACGTTGGTCACTTCGCCCCAGACCCGGTCGATCTTTTCGAAACCGGTGCGCAGGCGGTCGCGCACGATGTGGATCATCCAGGCGATGAAGGGCAGCGGCACCAGGGTGATGACGGCGAGCATGGGATTGATCGAGCAGAGGATCACGCCGGTCATGATGATCATCAGCACGTCGGAGGCGAAGTCGAGCAGGTGCAGCGACAGGAATACGCAGATGCGGTCGCTGCCGCTGCCGATGCGCGACATCAGGTCGCCGGTGCGCTTGCCGCCGAAAAATTCGAGCGACAGCTTCATCAAGTGTTCATAGGTGGCCGAGCGCAGGTCGGCGCCCATGCGTTCGGACACCAGCGCCAGGATGTAGGTCTTGGCCCAGCCGAGCACCCAGGCCAGGATCGCCGCGCCCAGCAGGCCCGACATGTACAGCCAGACCAGCTTGCTGTCGACCGGCTGGCCGTTCTGGAATGGAATGAGCACATTGTCCATCAGCGGCATGGTCAGGTAGGGCGGAATCATGTGCGCGGCCGTGCTCAGCAGCATGAGGATGAAGCCGGCCGACAATTGGCCCCGGTAGGGCGTGGCGAAGCGCCACAGGCGCAGCAAGGTCCAGGTCGACGGCGGGGTGTAGAGCACCTTGGTGCAAATCGGACACTCTTCCTGCTCCGGTTCGAGCGGCGCCTTGCAGCTGGGGCAGACTTCCTGTTCGGCGACCTGGACCGGCCGGCCACTCAGGTGGCTGGCCAGCTGTTCGCGAAACTGGTCGAGCACGCGGATGGCGTGCAGATTCTGGCCGAGGGTGAAGCGCCAGGCCGCCAGCATGCCGTGCTGGTCGACCAGTTCGAGGTGGCCGACGCCGGCGTGGTCGTGGTGGCTGAGCGACAGGCCGGGCCGGTAGGCCCAGTCCTGCCAGTCGGTTTCGCCCGGCGCGCGGGCCAGCAGGCGACGGTCGGTGACCACCAGCACGCCCTTGGTGAAACGTAAACGGGCATCGAGGTCAACCTCAACGCTACTTAAAACGTTCTCCCCAGGCACAAGTTTCTTTTCGACTTCATTTTGCCAATGCTCCGGCAGGAAACTGGCGGCCAGCGCGATGGCGGCGGGTGAGGATAGTTGTTGAGTTGTCATCGTCATGCCGCCCGTTGCGGGGCGAGGAATCCGGGAAAATAGAAGAAAGGCAAAGTTGCCATCCGATTCAGGTTGCAACGCGAGGCCAATGGATTGGTGTGCGCTACCGCAGTCGCCCCATGGTTTTGGAGCAATTTACGGTATTCTATCGGAGGGCACAGACTGGCAGAAATCGGTTCGGCGCGGTAAGCTTCGTCCCGGCAAGTATACAACATGCAGCGTTGCGCACCGCCCGCCATTGCGGCCTTGGCCGAACGGCATCGGAATGCGGCGGAGGCAGCGGCGGTGACAACAAGAGACGTGAGCGAGACCTCACACCTGCCTGGACGCACGGGTTCGTTATCAAGAAATTATTTACATGATCAAGAAGAAAGAAGTAGCGTTCCTCCGCGTGAGCCATCTGCGCGGTCCCAACATCTGGACCTACCGCCCGGTGATCGAGGCGGTGATCGATATCGGCGCGCTCGAAGACTTCCCCTCGAATAAACTGCCGGGCCTGTACGAGCGCCTGCTGGCCTGGCTGCCCGGCCTGGTCGAGCACCGCTGCGGCGTCGGCGAGCGCGGCGGTTTTCTCGAGCGCCTGCGCGAAGGCACCTGGGCCGGCCACATCCTCGAGCACGTGGTGCTCGAACTGCAAAACCTGGCCGGCATGCGCACCGGCTTCGGCAAGACCCGCTCGACCGGCCAGACCGGCGTCTACAAGATGGCGTTCCGCACCCGTGAAGAGCATGTCGGCCGCGCCGCGCTCGCGACCGGGCGCGACCTGCTGATGGCGGCGATCGACGACACGCCGTTCGACCTGGCCGCGCAGGTGGCCGTGCTCAAGGAACTGGTCGACGACCATTGCCTGGGCCCGTCGACCGCGCACATCGTCGAAGCGGCGACCGAGCGGAAGATCCCGTCGATTCGGCTTACCGACGGCAACCTGGTGCAGCTCGGCCACGGCTGCGCCCAGCGCCGCATCTGGACCGCCGAAACAGACCGCACCAGCGCGATCGCCGAAAGCATCGCCAGCGACAAGGACTTGACCAAGTCGCTGCTCAAATCGTGCGGCGTGCCGGTGCCGGAAGGCGCGCTGGTGCGCAGCGCCGCCGAAGCGTGGGAAGAAGCCCAGGACATCGGCCTGCCGGTGGTGGTCAAACCCTACGACGGCAACCACGGGCGCGGCGTCTCGCTCAACCTGATGACCCAGGCCGACGTCGAGGCGGCCTACCACCTGGCCAGCCGCAAGGGCGACAGCGAGAGCGTGCTGGTCGAGCGTTTCATCACCGGCGACGAGCACCGCCTGCTGGTGGTCGGCAAGCAGGTGGTCGCGGTGGCCAAGGGCGAATCGCTGTGGGTCACCGGCGACGGCGTCTCCGACATCATCGCGCTGGTCGACAGCCAGATCAACACCGATCCGCGGCGCGGCAGCGGCGAGGATTCGCCGCTGAACGCGCTGGCGCCGGAAAAAGGCGCCGAGATCATTCTCGAACTCGAACGCCAGGGCATGACCGCCTACTCGGTGCCGCAAGCCGGCCAGAAGGTGCTGATCCAGCCGAACGGCAATGTGGCCTACGATGTCACCGACAAGGTGCATCCCTCGGTGGCGTTTGCCGCCGCGCTGGCCGCGCGCGTGGTGGGGCTCGACATCGCCGGGGTCGACCTGGTGGCCGAGGATATCTCGCGCCCGCTCGAAGAACAGCGAGGCGCGATCATCGAAGTCAACGCCAGCCCCGGCCTGCTGGCGCACTTGAAGCCGGCCAGCGGCGAGGCGCGCCCGGTCGGCACGGCCATCATCGGCCATCTGTTCAACGAGGGCGAA
>JBDSTZ010000418.1:0-2493 GCA_039927975.1 Massilia sp.
GCCAAGCCGAAGCACACCGTGCCGACCGGTTTGCCGGGCACCGCGCCGGTCGGGCCGGCGATGCCGGTGGTCGCCAGCGCCACGTGGGCGTTGCTGTTGGCCAGCGCGCCGCGCGCCATTTCGGCCGCCACTTCCTCGCTCACTGTGCCGAGCTGGGCGATGAGGGCGGCCGAGACGTCGAGCATTTCGGTCTTCGAGGCGTTCGAATAGGCGATGAAGCCGCAATCGAACCAGCCGGTCGACCCGGCCACCTCGGTGACGGCTTGCGCGACCCCGCCGCCGGTGCACGATTCGGCCGTGGCCAGGAGCAGGCCCTTGGCCTGGAGTGCGCGTCCTGCGCGGGTTGCAAGGTCGAGAATGTCGTTCGTCACGGGTCGCTCCTTCATGCTGGTGGTGTGCTGGTGTGCGCGCTGCTTGCGGGGGCCGCGCCGTCGGCGGCCGGCCTCGTTTCTACTTTACCATGCGCGCGCGGCGCCGCGAATGGGCGCGAACGAAAAAGCCCGACGCCGGCATTTCAATGCACCACGGCAAATCCGAATCGCTTACACTGTTGGTATAAAACCGGCGCCGGCCACTCACCGGTCCGACTACAACAAGGGGAAACTGTGCGCGGTGTTTACGATCCGTGGATCGTGCTGCTGTCGATCGTCGTCGCCGTCGCCGCTTCGTACGCGTCGCTGTACGTGCTGGTGCGCGCCCGCCGCGGCGGCCTGCGCCTGCTGGGCAGCGCCACCACCCTCGGTTGCGGGGTCTGGTCCATGCACTTCGTCGGCATGCTGGCGTTCTCGCTGCCGATCCCGCTGTCTTACGAATGGGGCGCCACCGTGCTGTCGTGCCTGGTGGCGGTGGGCGGCGCGGCGCTGGCGCTGCTCGCCCTCGAACGGCTCGGCGAAGGCCGCGCCGGCGTCGGCGCCGCCGCGCTCTTGCTCGGCGCCGGCATCAGCGGCATGCATTACCTCGGCATGGCCGCCATCCCGCTGCGCCCGGGGATCGTGTTCCAGCCCGGCCTGACGGCGCTGTCGGTGCTCATCGCGGTGCTGGCCTCGGGCGCCGCGCTGACACTGGCGCTGCGCCTGCGCGCCAACGCCCTGGCGCTGTGGCCGCGGCGGCGCCGCAAGCTGACCGCCGCGCTGGCGATGGGCGCGGCGATCGCCGGCATGCATTACGTCGGCATGGCGGCCGCCCGCTTCGCCCCCGACAGCGTGTGCAGCGGCACCGCCGGTTCGCTCGACAGCAACCTGCTGGCGATGGCGGTCGGCACCCTGGCGCTGATCGGCCTGGCGCTGGCGATGGCGGTGGCGCGCTACAAGCAGGCCACCCCGACCATCGGCGCCACCCTCGCGCTGCTGGTGGTCGCCTGCGTGCTGCCGGCCGTGCTGCTGGTGGCCGGCGCCATCTATTTCCAGTACGAGCGCGAACGCGACCAGATGCTGCGCGACGCCGTCGCCACCGCGCGCGTGCTGTCGATCGCGGTCGAGCGCGACCTCGCCAGCGTCGAGTCGGCCCTGCAGGCGCTGGCCACCTCGCCGTATGTCGCGGCGGACGACCTGGCGGCCCTGCACCGCCAGGCGCTGCTGATGATGCCCTCGCTCAACGCGGCGAATATCTACGTCACCGACAACGGCGGCCGCCAGCTGCTCAACACCCTCAGGCCCTACGGCGCCTTGATGCCGCCGACCGGCAACCCGGCCCAGGTCCAGGCGGTGTTCTCCAGCGGCCGCGCGCAGGTGTCGGGCCTGTACATCGGCGCGCTGTCGCGCCGTCCGACCGTCGCGCTGGGGGTGCCGGTGCGGATCGGCGGGCGCGTCAAATACTACCTCGGCGCCAGCATGTCGACCGACCGCCTCAACGCGCTGCTGCGCAGCCAGCGCCTGCCATCGAGCTGGATCGTCGCGGTGCACGACCGCGCCGGTGTGATCATGGCGCGCACCCACGAGAGCGCCCGCTTTCTCGGCCAGCCGGCCTCGCCCGACCTGCAGCGCGCGCTCGGCCGCGAGCCGGAAGGCACGCTCGAAGGCGTCACCCGCGAAGGCGTGCGGGTGATGGCCGCCTTCACCCAGTCGGTCGACTCGGGCTGGGTGGTCTCGATCGGCATTCCCAAGCGCGAGCTGCTGGCCGGCATGCGCCGCTCGCTGTGGATCGGCGCCGTGATCAGCGCGGTCTCGCTCGGCTTCGGCCTGCTGATGGCCACCCTGCTGGGCCGCCGCATCAGCGGCGCGCTGCACGCGCTGGTCGGCCCGGCGCGCGACCTGAGCCGCGCCGAGCGCTTCGTCGCGCCGCCCGCCACCGTGGTCGAGATCGACCTGCTGGCCGAAGCGCTGGAAAAAACCTCGCAAGTGCTGTTTCGCACCCAGTACCAAGCCCAGCACGACGACCTGACCGGCCTGGCCAACCGCACCCTGCTGTTCGAGATCGCCCGCCAGCAAGTCGAGCTGTGCGACCGCAGGCGGGTCGAGATGGCGCTGCTGTTCGTCGACCTCGACGGCTTCAAGC
>JBDSTZ010000419.1:0-3442 GCA_039927975.1 Massilia sp.
AGGGCACGCCGCGCGACATCAAGCTGGCGGGCGCCTGGTTTTCCGAAGCGGCCAAGGGCGGCCCTCCCGCCGCGCTGTTTGCCGCCGGGCGGATGTATGACCTGGGCGAAGGCGTGCCGGTCAATCAGCAGCGCGCCATCGCCTACTACAAGGAAGCGGCCTTGAAGTCCGACGCCAGCGCGGAAAGTGCGCTGGCCACGTATTTTTACGCCGGCGACCAGGTGCCGCAGAATTTCGTCACCGCGCGCAAGCTGTTCAACGACGCCGCCGTGCAGGGCCATCCCGACGCCATGTTCAATCTGGCCGTGATGGCCGCGCGCGGCGAGGGCGGCGACAAGGACCTGAGCATGGCTTTCGTCTGGTTCAGCCTGGCGAACGCATCGGGCCATCCGAACGCCGCAGCGGCGCTGGCCGCCATTGGGCCGACCCTGACCGCGCAGGACCGCAGCAAGGCCAACGCCATCCTCAAACCGCCCGCCAAATCCTGACGCCACTCGATCTCCTTGCACGCCGCTGAACGTCGGCGTGAACCTTTTAGCTGTTCGTGCGACTTCTTCCATATCACCATTGGAGAAATCGATGACCAAGGACAGTTCCCCCCAGCGCGCCGCGCTCGAAGACGCGCTGATCGTGGTGCGCTGCCAGCTCGGCGAGCGCGCCGCCTTCGATCAGCTGATCAAGCGCTGGCAAACCCCGCTGTGGCGCTACGCCCGCAATCTCACCGGCAGCAAGCACGCCGCCGACGACGTCGCGCAGGAAGTCTGGCTGCGCGTACTGCGCGGCATCGCCCGGCTGCGCGACGGCGCCGGTCTGCGCGCCTGGCTGTTCGGCATCGCCCGCAACATTCTGATGGACCGCCTGCGCCAGCAGTACGCCTGGCCAGTCTCGGACGAGGCCGACTTCGACAGCCTTGCCGCCGCCGATGAGGGCTGGGCCGAGCACGAGATCGAACTGGCCGCCCTGCAGACGGCGCTGGCCGCCTTGCCGCTGCGCGAGAACGAAGTGCTCACCCTGTTTTATTTACAAGAACTCACACTCGAACAGATCGCCGCGCTGCTTGGCATTCCGAGCGGCACCGTCAAGTCGCGCCTGTTTCGAGCCCGCAAAATGCTGCGTCAACAATTGGACCAACAAGGAGTGCTCTCATGAAATCGACCGCTTATTCCCATCCCGACATGCCATCCGACCTGAGCGCCTTGACCGCGCGCGAACTGTCGCTCAAGGCACGCCTCGCTGTGGTGCTGCTGTTGCTGGTATCGGCCGGCATGACCGTCGCGCTGAGCTCGCTGCTGCTGACCGAGTCGGCGCTGCCATTGCGCACCATGATCGCGTTCGCCGTCATGATCGTGATCGGTCTGTCGTGGGTCGGCTTCGCGCTGTGGTTGCTGAGCACGCGCCGCGTGCTGCTGGCGGCTGACGCGGTGATCGCCTCGCGCATGGCCCTGTGCTTTTGCAGCCTGTTCTTTGTCGGCGCACTCGCCTTGAGCCTGGGCACCGGCAAGGCGGCGGGTTTCGGCGCGGCCGTTGTCGGCTTGGTCATGACGGCGGCGGCCGCCCTGATGCTGCGCCGCGCCAACCGAAAACACGCGGCCTTGCTGGCGCGGCGGGCCGAGCTCGAACGTCTGTTGCAGGGGAGCGCCGCATGAGGCGCGCCGTCTTCCTGTGCGCCGCGTTTGGGGCGGCCGGTCCCGTCGCTGCCTCGCCGCAAGTGCTGAGCGAGGCCAGCGGACGAGTCGCCCAGGGCCGCAGATGGCGCGTTGCCGCACGGCTCGGCTGACGCAAAAATTAGCAAGCTCTTGAATATGCAGGCGTTTTCAATCCTGTATTGGCGCATTCAAGGTTCACGCGTGCTATACTAGTGGGTTCCTGATTTGAGCAGCACCCGTACACCTTCGTACACCACGTACATTTCCGTTCCTTACGACCATGTCAAACCAAAAACGCGCAATTCGCAACATCGCCATTATCGCCCACGTTGACCACGGCAAAACCACGCTCGTGGACAAGCTGCTGCGCCAATCCGGTACCTTCCGTGAGAACCAGCAGGTCGAGACCCGCGTGATGGATTCGAACGATCTCGAGAAAGAACGCGGGATCACGATTCTGTCGAAGAATTGCGCAGTCGAATACAACGGCACCCACATCAACATCGTCGACACCCCGGGCCACGCCGACTTCGGCGGCGAAGTCGAGCGCGTGCTGTCGATGGTCGACTCGGTGCTGCTGCTGGTCGACGCCCAGGAAGGCCCGATGCCGCAGACCCGCTTCGTCACCCGCAAGGCGCTGGCGCTGGGCTTGAAGCCTATCGTCGTCGTCAACAAGATCGACCGTCCGGGCGCGCGCGCCGACTGGGCCATCAACCAGACCTTCGAACTGTTCGACAAGCTCGGCGCCACCGACGAGCAGCTCGACTTCCCGGTCGTGTTCGCGTCGGCCCTGAACGGCTACGCCAGCCTCGATTCGGAAGTGCGCGAAGGCGACATGACCCCGCTGTTCGAAGCAATCCTGCAACACGTGCCTGTGCGCGACGACAATCCAGACGGTCCCCTGCAAATGCAAGTGACCTCGCTCGACTACTCGTCCTACGTCGGCAAGATCGGCATCGGCCGCATCAACCGCGGCCGCGTCAAGACCGGCCAGGACGTGATCGTCCTGAACGGTCCTGATTCCTCCCCGATCAAGGGCCGCATCAACCAGGTGCTCAACTTCAAGGGCCTCGAGCGCGTGCTGGTCGACGAAGCCGTCGCCGGCGATATCGTGCTGATCAACGGCATCGACGAAATCGGCATCGGTTCGACCGTGTGCGCACCGGACACCCCGGAAGCGCTGCCGATGCTGACCGTCGACGAGCCGACCCTGACCATGAACTTCATGGTCAACAACTCGCCGCTGGCCGGCCGCGAAGGCAAGTTCGTCACCAGCCGCCAGCTGCGCGACCGCCTCGACCGCGAACTGAAAGCCAACGTCGCGCTGCGCGTGGCGCCGACCGACGACGACACGATTTTCGAAGTCTCGGGCCGTGGTGAATTGCACCTGACGATTCTGATCGAAAACATGCGCCGCGAAGGTTTCGAGCTGGCCGTGTCGCGTCCGCGCGTGGTCTTCAAGATGGTCGACGGCGTGCGTCACGAGCCGTTCGAGCAACTGTCGGTCGACGTCGAGGAAGCCAACCAGGGCGGCGTGATGGAAGAACTGGGCCGTCGTCGTGGCGACCTGCAGAACATGGAATCGGATGGCAAGGGTCGCGTGCGTCTCGAGTACAGGATTCCAGCGCGCGGCCTGATCGGCTTCCAGGGCGAATTCATGACCCTGACGCGCGGCACCGGCTTGATGAGCCACGTGTTCGACGAGTACGCACCGGTCGACAACAGCAAGGGTGAAATGGCCGGCCGCCGCAACGGCGTGCTGATCTCGCAGGACGACGGCGCCGCCGTTGCCTACG
>JBDSTZ010000420.1:0-6970 GCA_039927975.1 Massilia sp.
CGCCTGGCCGCCAGCATCAAACCCGGCGAGCGCGCACTGGTGCTCGGCACCGGTGAATTCATGCATCCTTCCTACCTGCTGGCCGCTGCGCTCGAACAGGCCGGCATCGCGGTGAAAGTGCAATCGACCACCCGTTCGCCGATCCTCACCTGGGGCGCGGTGGGCAGCGCGCTGCGCTTTGCCGACAACTATGGTGAAGGCGTCACAAACTACCTGTATAACGTCAGCCGTGACCAGTATGAGCACGTGTTCATCTGCCACGAAACGGCGCCCGGCGACGCCCTGTACGACCTTGCGGCCGCGCTCGACGCGCGCCTGTTCCACTTTAAAAGCGAGACCGACGTTGAAGAAGTATCCCAAATTCCTGTTCGCTGACCTCGACGACACCTTGTTTCAGTCACGCGAAAAGTGCGACCCGAACGCCGCGCTCAAGCCGGCCGCGTATCTGAAAGACGGCGCGGCGATTTCGTTCACCACCGCCGCCCAGCGCGCCTTTTTCGAGTTCGCGCAGGACGGCATGACCGTCATTCCCGCCACCGCGCGCAACCTGAACGCCTTTTCGCGCGTCGACCTGCCCTTCGACAGCTGGGCGGTGCTCGACTACGGCGGCATCGTGCTGCGCCCCGACCGCAGCGTCGACCAGACCTGGCTGGCGCGAATGCGTGGCGCCATGCAGGCCGCCCTGCCCGGCCTGCGCGAGCTGGCCGGCCTGATCGACGACTACGCCGAGCGCACCGGCTTCAAAGGCCGCGCGCGCCTGATCGAAGACATGGACACGCCGTTCTACCTGGTCGTCAAGGACCCGGACAAAGTGGCCGCGCGCCTGGCGCCGATCGAGCATGACGTGGTGCAGCCGTGGATCGACGGCGGCCACGCCGACTACTTCATCCACCGCAATGGCAACAACCTGGCGATCCTGCCGGTGGCGCTGAACAAGGCGCACGCGGTGGCTTACGTCAGCGAGCAGCTGCGCGCCGACCATGGCGACATCCTCACCTTCGGCATCGGCGACAGCCGTTCGGACGCGCGCTTCATGGCCGCCTGCGACTACGCCATCATCCCGCGCCGCAGCCAGCTGGCCGGCCTGGCGCTGGAGCCGCTATGAGCTTCTCCGGCAGCTACCACCCGGCCGACGTGCGTTTCCTGCTCAAGCCATTGGCCATGGCCGACTTTGTCGACATCCCCGAAAAGGAGCGCCTGATCGCCAGCGGCCAGCGCCACTACAGCGAGATGCTGTCGCCCGAATCGCTGCCGTCGGCGCGCTACCTGGCGCTGTTCGAGCAGGCCTGCGCCGACAATCTGGAGCGCATGGCGGCCGACTGCCTGGCGCTCGCCGCCATGATCGCCGAGCGCCGCCAAGGCCCCGTCACGCTGGTCTCGCTGGCGCGCGCCGGCACCCCGGTCGGCGTGATTCTCAAGCGCGTGCTGGCCGAATGCTTCGGCCGCGCCGCCAGCCATTATTCAGTGTCGATCATCCGCGACCGCGGCATCGACCAGGTGGCGCTCGACTTCATCCTCGCCGAAGGCCACGCGCCCGAATCGATCGTGTTCGTCGACGGCTGGACCGGCAAGGGCGTGATCGGGCGTGAACTGCGCAGCGCGGTCGACGCCTTCAACGCGCGCCGTGGCTGCGATATCGACACCGGCCTGTACGTGCTGTCCGACCTGGCCGGCAGCGCCGCCTGCGCCGCCTCGTGCGACGACTACCTGATCCCGTCGAGCATTCTCAACGCCACCGTGTCGGGCCTGGTCAGCCGCTCGATCCTCAACGAGGCGATCGGGCCGACCGATTTCCACGGCTGCGTGTACTACCACCAGTTCGCCGAGCACGACCAGTCGCGCGCCTTTGCCGACGCGGTGGCGGCGCGCGCCATCGCGCAAGCCGCCCTGCCACGTCCGACGCCGCGCGCGGTCGACCGCAAGGCCGCCGCCCGCGTCTCGCAAGACTTCATGCGGGCAGCGATGCGCGAACACGGCGTCAGCGACGCCAACCTGGTCAAGCCCGGCATCGGCGAAGCCACCCGCGTGCTGCTGCGGCGCAGCCCGCGCCTGCTGATCCTGCGCGACGCGCAGCATCCGGCGGTGGCCCACCTGCGCCAGCTGGCGCACGAAAAGCAGGTGGCCGTCGCACACGATCCCGGCTTGCCCTATCATGCAGTATCCCTGATAAGGAGTGGTTCAGATGCTTAAAAGCATGGGCGCGTCCCTCTACATTCCCGCCACCCACAAGCACCTGCTGGAAGTGGCCAACGGCGAACGGATCGAACAGGCCCGCTCGCTGATCTTCTGCACGGAAGACGCGATCGCCGAGCGCGAACTCGACACTGCGCTGTTCAACCTGGGCACCGTGCTGGCGGCGATGCGGCGCGAGCGCACGGCCCAGCGCTTTGTCCGCGTGCGCAACGCCAGTGTGATGGCGCGCGTGCTGGCCATGCCGGGCGCCGACAAGTTGAGCGGCTTCGTCATCCCCAAGGCCACGCGCGACAACCTGCCGGCCTACCTGGCGCTGGTGCGGGACACCAACCACCTGTTGATGCCCACGCTCGAAACCGCCGAGGTATTCGACGACGACGAAATGCAGCAGCTCCGGCGCTACCTCAACACGCCGGCTGTGCGCAGCCGCATCCTCGCGCTGCGCATCGGCGGCAACGACCTGCTGGCCCTGCTCGGCCTGCGCCGGCCGCGCAACATGACCATCTACCGCACCCCGCTCGGCCCCGTGATCGCGCGCCTGGTCACCACCTTCCGGCCGCACGGCTTCGTGCTGACCGCGCCGGTGTTCGAGCACCTCGACCTGTCCGATCTGCTCGACCAGGAAGTGGCCGAGGATCTGGCCTACGGCATGGTCGGCAAGACCGCGATCCACCCGAGCCAGATCAAGCCGATCGAGCAGCACTACAAGGTCAAGCCGCACGACCTCGACGCCGCCATCGCCATCCTCGACCAGGACAGCCCGGCCGTGTTCCGCATGCACCACTCGATGTGCGAGGTGGCGACCCACCGCGCCTGGGCCGAACGCACCGTGATGCAGTCGACCCTGTTCGGCGCACACCAGCACGACGGCCCGCCGCGCAAGGTGGTCTCGCTGATCAAACCCTCGCGCCAGCAAGCCTGAGCCGCAGCCGCTTCCACACTATTGAAGGAGTCAACATGAATACATTCTCGCGCGGCCAAAAGGGCAAGCTGGCCGACCTCGGATGCGGCGCCAGCTTCACCGCAGAAGTGGCGATCGAGGCGCCCGGTTTCGCCGTCGACGTCTCGTGCTTCGGTCTCGACACCGCCGACAAGCTGTCCGACGAACGCTTCATGGTGTTCTACAACCAGCTCGAGAGCCCGGCCGGCGCCATCAGACTCGATCTGGCGTCCGGCAAGGCGCGCTTCGCCGTCAATCTCGACGCACTGCCGCCCACCATCGACAAGCTGGTCTTCACCGCCGCCATCGACGGCGCCGCCACCATGCGCGCGATCGGCGCCGGCGCTTTCACGATCGCCGATGCGCTGCGCTTCCCGTTTTCGGGCGCCGACTTCCAGGACGAGAAGGCAGTGATCGTCGCCGAGCTCTATCGCAAGGACGGGGTCTGGCGCGTTGGCGCTGTCGGCCAAGGCTTCAACGGCGGCTTGTCGGCCTTGCTGGCGCACTTCGGCGGCAGCGAAGCGAAGCCGGCGCCCGCGCCTTCATCAGCACCATCACCTTCACCATCGCCAGCACCCGCGCCAAACAAGGTGTCCCTGTCGAAGGTCACGCTGGAAAAGCGCGGCGACAAGGTCTCGCTCGACAAGCGCGGCAGCAAGAGCTTTGGCCGCATGCACGTGAACCTGAACTGGAACCAGTCGGCCATGGCGCCCGACCAGCCGGCTCAGGGTGCGCCGGCCAAGACCGGTTTTCTCGCGCGCCTGACCGGCGTGGCCGCACCGTCGGGCAAGCCGGCCGGCATCGATCTCGACATCGGCTGCATGTTTGAAATGGCCGACGGCCGTCCGGGCCTGGTGCAAGCGCTCGGCAACGCTTGGGGCGACTACGAACGCCGCCCGTACATCAAGCTCGAAGGCGACGATCGCACCGGCGCGGTGACGGGTGGCGAGAACATCTACATCAACGGCGATCACTTCGACGAGATCAAGCGCGCCCTGATCTTCACCTTCATCTACCACGGCGCGCCCAATTGGGCGGCGACCGACGGCGTGGTCACCCTGACGATTCCGAACCAGACGCCGGTCGAGGTGCGCCTGAACCAGGGCGGCAACCAGCGCATGTGCGCCATCGCGATGATCGAAAATCGCGGCGGCGAAATGGTAGTCACCAAGCTGGAGGAATACTTCTCGCAGCAGGGCGCAACCAGCGCGCACGAGCTGATGGACCGGCGCTTCGGCTTCGGTCTGAAGTGGAAGACCGGGACCAAGGACTAGCGAATCGGCGGACGCAAAAAAGCCCGCACGCGGCGGGCTAGTTTGACAGCGCGGCCTTGCTTTATGCGGCGCGGCGCAGACTGCGGCGGCGGGCCACGCCGACGCCGGCCAGACCGAGGCCCAGCAATGCCAGGCTGCCTGGTTCCGGCACGTTGTTAACGCCGACTTCCGAGACGTTCGACAGTGTGCCGCCGGTGGCCGTCATCGTCAGGCGCCACGCGCCGAAGTTTTCATTGCCGTCGTAGGCGGCGTAGGTACGGTCGGTGGAGTAGCCTTGCAGGGCGCTGTTTTCGGAATAGCTCAGCTGACCAATGGTGATCATGTAGGTGCCAGCCTCGTTGAACGTCCAGTCGATGGTCGAGTCGTAGGAGTGGACTGAACCGTCGGCGCCGGAGATGCTGGAATCGTCGTCGTCAGCTAACAGGGTCGTGCCGTTCAACAGCATCATGTAGTTGTCGAAACCGGTGATGAAGCCGTCGCCGTTCAGATCGACGCCGGTCGATTCGCGCACCAGCGAGTCGAAAAACACATGGGTGCCGCCGGTAACCGTGAAAACCACGCGCGAAATCTTGAGGTCGTCGACCTGGCCATCGCTGTCGCCGTCGATGGTACGAATCTGGCCGTTGATGACAGCCGCGCTCGCGACGGAGGAGATGACCACGCCGGTCAGCAGGAACAAGGTACTGAGAAACTTTTTCAAGATACACCCTAAGCAGAAATTGACAAGAACTTAAGGTTTAGCAATATGCATGCCAACAGGAAATTTCCCTTTAATTTCAGGCGCTTTCCTCGCTCTTTAGGAAAACGCTTTCCAAGAATGTAAGAAATTCCGACAGAAAACCTTGCATTCCTGCCGGCATGCCGAGGCACGCAAAAGCGACATCCCGGCCAGCCAAGGATGCCGCCAGCACAACGATTTACTTGAGGATGCCTGGCCGGTTGATGCTGAACTCGGCGATGTCGTACGGCGTCCTGCCGGTCGTCGCTAATTGCGTCAGGATGCGTCCGAACAGCGGCGTGAACTTGAAGGCCCGGCCCGACTCCCCCGTCAGCACAGCCACGTTCGGGTAACCGGGCAAGGTGTCGAGCACCATCTGGCCATCCGCGCTCATGGTGTACAAGCAGGTCGAGGGGTCGTGCGCGACAGGCTCGACACCCTTGAAACGCTTGCCGACGAATTCGCTCAGCTGCCCCAGCACGTAAGGACTGGGCTGGTAGCTGCATTGCCTCGGATCGGTGTAATGCTGGTCGGTGAATTCGCAGCTGACCTTGATGTAGCCGGGCCGCTCGAACGGTGGAAAACCATAGAACTGCTGCTGCACCCCGCCCACGGTGGGGCCGAACTCGAACCACATCGGCCACTCTTGGGTCGGGTCGACCTTGAAGTAGGCCACGTTCATCTGCCAGATCTGCAAGTCGAGCTGCACACCAAACGGCGCGAACACCGTGTTCGACCAGGCCCCCGGCGACATGATCAGGCTGTCGGCGGTGAAGCGGCCCTGCTCGGTCTCGATGGTGTAGGTCCTGGTACCCGGCGTCGGATTGACGATCGTCGCCTTGCAGTGGTCGAGCAGGCGCGCGCCCTTGGCGATGGCGGCGTCGTGGAAGGTGCGCAGCGATTGCTGCACCTCGGTCGTCGCGCTGCTCGGCTGGTTGAGGCCGATGTAGTCGGCCGGCAGGTCGCGAAACACCGGGTAGGCGCGCAGCAACTCGTCGCGCTCGTAACGCTGGTAGGGAATGCCGAGGTCGCTCATCACATGCTGGCACTGGTGCAGGTCGCCCTCGACCGAGGCGCCGGCCAGGCCGTAGAACAGCAGGCCGTTGCGCTTGAGGAGGGTGACACCGGTCTCGTCCTCCATCTCGCGCCACAGGGCCAGCGAACTCTCGGCCAGCATCGCCATGTTCTCTTCCGAATACATGATGCGGAACATGCGCGAGTAGCCGTCCGAGCTGCCCTTGTCGTTGTAAAAGGCGTTCTGCTCGAACAGCACGGTCTTGTGGCCGGCGGCGGCCGCGTAATAGGCGGCCGACAGGCCGATGGTGCCGCCGCCCAGAATGGCGACATCGTAATGGTTGTCCGTGGTGGCGTTGGTCATGCGCGCTCCGATAAAAGTCAGTGTGGGTGCAGGGTCAGAATGAATTGAGGGTGTCGTGCATGACGAAGGTCGGGTGGACCTCCTTGCTGCCCGGCTTGATGGGGATCGGCGTCAGCAAAGGGTACTCGGGACTGAGGCCTTCGATGCGCGGGATGCCGAACTTCTCGTTGAGCACCGATTCGGCCGTGCACAGCGCGCCCTCGACCCAGCCCTGGGCGTTCGAATACGCTTCGCCGCAGATATACACCGGAAATTCCTTGATCGGCTGGCGCACCGTGCGCATGATTTCCCAGGCCTTGTAGTGGGCCGCCCAGGCGTGGAAGCCGGCGCCGTACGGCCTCTGGGTCCAGTCCTGGTAATACGCGGCGAGCCGGCGCGACGGTGTCGGGCACAAGCCGTCGACCGAAAAACTTTGGCGCAGCATGCCCTCGGCCATTTCGCACATCTGCTCGCCGGCCGCCGCGCCG
>JBDSTZ010000421.1:0-2081 GCA_039927975.1 Massilia sp.
CCATGGCATCAGGCGCCGTAGAGGACGATCTTGTTGCCCTGGCGCGCCCAGCGGCCGTGGCGGCGCTGGCCTTGCTGGCCCATGCCCTGCTGGTTCATGCCCTGCTGGTTCATGCCCTGCTGGCTCATGCCCTGCTGTTCCATGGTCTGCAAGCCGCCGCCGCTGCCGCCGGACCGGCTGAGCAGGCCCGGCGCGTATTGGCGCGCGGCCGCCATCGCGGCGTTTTGAGCGATCGTGCGCGGATCGCCGCCGCCGGCCTGGGAAGCCTTGCTGACGGTATCGGCGGCCAGCCGCACGAACTGGCGCGCGCCTTCGTATTCGCGGTCTTCGCCGGAGACGGATTCGCCTTCCAGACCGAGGGCGCCGCCAGCGGCCGAGGCCAGGCCGCTGCCGATCTTGGCGCCGAGCGGGCCGCCGAAGTAGCCGCCGATGGCGCCGCCGGCCAATGGCAGGGCTTTCTTGGCGACGCCTTTGAGCACGCCGCCGACGGCCTGGCCGATCGGCGAGCGCATCACCTTGCCGGCCACCGAGCCGACCTTCTTGATGAAATCGCCGAGGAACTGTTCGAGCTCCTGTTCGCTGCTGACGTTGAGCAGTTCGTTGGCGAACTCCATCTCCAGCTGTTCGGACAGCAGGCCGCCCTCGCCGCTCCACTCGCCCTGGCCGAACTCGAACTGTTCGGCCTCGAAGCCGGACATTTCCTGGCCATACTCCATTGTCGTGCGATCGATGTCGTGCATGATGAACTCCCTAGAAAAGTATGAGAAACGGGGTGGATCAAACGGTGGATCAAACGGGTGAAAACACAGGGCGGAACAAGCGGTCGGCGAGAGGCCCGGGTTAATAAACGCCGGCTCGAATGGCGATCGAGACAGCGCGACTGGTCGCTGCGGCGGTGGCCGGGCGACGGCCGAGTCCCGTCAACAGCCAAGGACAAACAGACGCCCTCCGTGCCGTTCCCAGCGTCCCTGCACGGGAAGCCGGGCGATGCCGCGCGGGAAGTCCCGGCGCGTATTCGTGGGCCGCTCCGTGGACTGCTTGGGCGGCGACGTCGCCTGGCATGCCGCGCAGGCGCGAGGCGGCGCTGGCGGCGGCGGCGCCGAAGCGCACGAACTGGCGCGCCACGGCGAACTCCTTGTCTTCCTGGCTCAGGCCTTCGAGTTCGAGGCCGAGCAGTTGGGCTGCGCGCGAGAGCGGGGGTGAGGCCTGGTCGGCGGGGTGGATGGCGGCGCGACGGCGCGCACCGCTGCTGGCAAGAAGGGGCAGCAGCACCGGACGCGCAGCATGCGCGATCAGCGCGGCCAGCGCGCGCCCGCGCGGCGTGTCCTGGAGCGGATTGCCGGGCGACTGGACCTTGTCGAACAGGCGCGCGATGAACTGGCGCAGGCCGGCCTCGGTGCGCACGGCCAGCAATTCGGCCGCCAGCGCCAGTTCGCTGGTTTCGCCCAGCACCAGGGCCGGCTCCTCGTTGGCCGCTTCGGCTTCGCGCGCAAATTCGTCGGCGCCGAAAGCTTCGAGCACGGGGCTGTAATCAAGCAGGCGTCGGTCCACGGGCAGCTCCTGGCAAGGGTCTCGCAAACGCGGGGGTCGCGCTTGTGAGTACTTGTTTAGCAAAGGGTGTGCCAGTGGCGGCGCCCCGGTCCGGGATGCCGGCGCCAAGCGAATCGGGCGAAACGGATTTCGGCGTGCGCGCGGAATGGCGTCGATCGGACGAAATGCGCTTCGGCGACGCACCTTCAGCGCAGGGCGTTGAGCGTGATCGATCGGCAAGGACGCCGCCAACTGCGGGCATCCTGGCGCCAATACCGCAGGGAATGGGCCAGGGCGAGTGAGGCCATCGCATGAACGTTGCGGGCCGGCTTGTCAGGAAGGACGCTGGAAAAGCACCGCCCGGAGAGGCTGGCCAGCAACCCGTTGCGCTTGCCGCTTCGCTATAATTGGAGCAGCGCTTCCGCCCGCCAAGTTTCCAGTGACATGTCACACAACACCATCGCCATCAATCAGCGCATGGACAAGTTCGACGGCCACCATCGCGTATGGCTGTTCGGTTACGGTTCGCTCATTTTCAAAGCCGATTTCCC
>JBDSTZ010000422.1:0-16657 GCA_039927975.1 Massilia sp.
GGCGGCACCACCCTGCTGGGCCAATCGACCGTCTCCGGCACCGTCACCGGCTTCGGCAGCGTGATCGTCGACGGCGTGCGGATCGAGAACGCCGCCGTTGCCGCCAACAAGGAAAAAATCGACGGCACCCTGGAACTGGCGGAACTGAAGCTCGGTCAGCACGTGGAAGTTGAACACGACGGCTCGCTGGTCGCCACCAAGGTGCGCGTGAATGCCGAGGCCGAAGGCGCCGTCAGCGCGGTCGACACGACGGCCAAGACCATTACGGTGCTCGGCCAGCTCATCACGATCAACACCGATCCCACGCTCGGCCCGGTGACGGTATTCGACGGCTACGCCGCGCTGGCGAACGTGGTGGTGGGCGACAAGGTGGAAATTCACGCGCTGATCAAAACCGATGCGACCGGCAAGGTCACCATGCAGGCGACCCGCATCGAGAAGAAAACCGCGCCCAATCCGGTCGACCTGGTGAACGGCAATATCCGTGATCTGTCGACCAGCGCCAAGACTTTCCGGCTGGCCAACCTGTTGGTCGATTACGGCAGCGCGTCCATTCTGCCAGCGAACGCCGTGCTGGCCAACGGCGCCGAAGTGCAACTGGCGCTGCCGGCCGGCACGGTGGCGGGCACGACGGCCGTCAAAGCCAGCGTCATCAAGGTGCGCGACCACAAGGCTGAGGTCGGCGCCAAGGACGTCGAACTGGGCGGGGTGATTTCGACCGTCGACACCGCCACCAAGACGCTGACCATCAACGGCGCCAAGATCGATGTCTCGGCCGCGGTGTTCGACCAGGCGGGCAAGACCTTTGCCGATCTGAAGGTCGACGCCTACGTGGTGATCAAGGGAACCTACACCGCCGACGGCGTGCTGAAGGCGGCCCGCGTGGTGCTGCGCGGCACCGACCAGAAGGACACCGCCGCCGAACTGCACGGCACCGTCACCAATTTCGTCTCGGCCGCCAACTTCACGGTACGTGGCGTCAAGGTCGACGCCACCGGCGTGGTGCTCGACGCGGCCAGCTGCGGCACCTCCAAGCTGGGCAGCGAGCTGCAGGTGGGCGTGATCGGCACGATGAACGCGAGCGGCCTGGTCAAAGCGACGACGATCAAATGCGAGAAGACCGATGGCGCGCTGATCGTGCTGTCGCGCCTGGGCACGGTGAGCAACGTCGATGCGAGCGCCAAATCATTCTCCCTGACGACCTCGAAGGAAACCTTGACGATGAAGTGGACCAGCTCGACGGTTTTCCGCGACGTCGAAGCGGCCACGCTGGCCGGCAAGGCCGTCGAAGTGGAAGGGACGACCAGCGCTGGCGTCTGGACCATCACCAAGATCGTGTTGCAGAAGCCGGCCGGCTAAGGCGTATTGCCAGCAGTGAGCAAGCCGTCTCGAATGGGGTGGCTTGCCCGACGTCCAGCACCGGGGCCCCTGAGATTCAGGGGCCTTTTCTTATTTGGCGAGCGCTATCGTGGCGCAGGCGGGCAACGGCGGTCCCGGCAATGCCTCCCCGCTCGACGCCTGGGCCGCTCCGCGCGGGCAACGCCAGCGTCACTATATTTTTCCTTTTGTATCGATTAAGTGACGAATCGCAATCGTCCCTTGCAATCTTAACCATATAATGAGCGCGACAGTATTTACTCTAGGAAACTCGTGGCCACCAGCATTGATCAGCCCCCCCGCGTGGTGTCGCCCGCGCACGCGCAAGCCTTCGACCGCCAGGCCAGACAGCTGGGCCTGCGGCCCGACGACAAGTGGATCGGCGGCTACGTCGATTACGAGTGGGATCATTTGCGGCACGTCCTGGCGACGCTGCCGGTCGCGCCGGCCGAACTGGAAGTGCTCGAGTTCGGCTGCAACGTCGGCGCCTCGGCGATCCTGTTCGCCCACCTTGGCGCGCGCGTGACGGCGGTCGACATCGACCGCGACTGGCTCGATCTGGCGCGCTTGAACGCCGCGCGCTACGGGTGCGACAACATCGCCTTCGATTGCGCCCCCGACTCGACTCGCCTGCCCTATCCCGATGGCAGCTTCGACCTGATCGCCTGCAACAGCGTGCTGGAATACGTCGCGCCCGTCGAATTGGGCGCGGTCCAGCGCGAACTGGACCGTGTGTTGCGGCCCGGCGGCCTGATTCTGCTGACCGGCACCAGCAGCCGGCTGTGGCCGCGCGAGGGCCATACGCGGCGCTGGCTGGTCAACTACGTGCCGCGCCGGTTCGACGGCTTTTTCGCCCAGGCGCCGGCGCGCGGCATTTCACCGTGGCGCGCGCGCCACGGTTTCGGCCGCCATTACGAGAATCTCGACCGTCCCGGCATGGATGCCTGTTTTGCACGTTCGCGCCTCGCGATGGGCAGCGGCGCGCTGCGCCTGCGCCTGCAATTGGGCCTCGCTTCCCTGCTAGGGGTCGGTCCGGGGCTGCTCGGGCCCTACATGTCCTGCTTATTGAAGAAGAAACACTGAGCGCCGCGGCAACGGCGCCGATCTTCCGCTAAATTGCATCGAAGAATACAGTTTCGCCGAAAGAATGTTGCCGCAGGGCCATAGTTGGGCTAGTATCGACTTTCGCTCCCTGAAGGTGACCCTATGCATACCCCGCGCCGCTCCTTGTCGAAAAAAGCCCAGCTGCTCACGCTGACCGGCCTGATCGCCGTGACCACCACCATTTTCGGCTGCCGCGAGCAGTCCGCCGGGCCGGACCGGGCGCCGCTGTCGGCGCCGGCGCAACAGGGCGCGATCCGCAGCCAAGCCCAGGCGATCGATGCGGTGATGGCGCTGCCGGAGGTAAAAGCGGCCTCGGCGCTGATCGAACAGCGTTCGGGCGGCCAGCAGCACGGCGCGGTGATGGCCGTCGGCGCCGACCAGGCCGAGCTGAATGGCAAGCGCTATTGGGAACTCGACTTCGTCGAGAACGGCGCCGAGCGTGCCCTGCGGCGCGCCGGTTTCCTGGTGCCCGCGCAAGATGGCGAACTGCTGGTCGAGGACACGGCCAGCGGCCAGAATGTCTCGCTGAGCCAGTGGCGCAAGAACAAGGGCCAGCTCTAAGCCGGCCGGGCGCCGGCGGCTGTTACGCCGCCGCGCCGCCCACCCGCATCAGCTGTCCAGGTGCGAAATCAACAGGCGCTTGTTGGAAGCGCTCTCCTCCTGCGCGCCAAGCGAAATCCCGACCGACATGATATCGATCAGCAGCAGCTGCAGCACGCGCGAAATCATCGACAGGAAATCCGCGCTGTCCTCGCTGTGATCGACCGCCAGGCAAATCGAGGCCCTGCGCGCCAGCGCCGACTTGCTGTTGCTGATGGCGATCACGTCGGCCCCGGCGGCGCGCGCGGCGTCGACCGCCGTCAGCAGTTCGGGCAGCTCGCCCGAGGTCGAAATGGCGATCACCACGTCGCCCGGCTTGAGCAGTTCGGCCGCCAGCGTGAGCAAGTGGGCGTCGCCGTACAGCGCGGTCGGAATGCGGAAGCGGAAGAACTTGTGCTGGCCGTCGAGCGCGACCACGCGCGAATTGCCCATCGCGTAAAACTCGACGCGGTTGGCCTTGCGCAGCAGCGCGATGGCGCGGTCGATCGAATTGACGTCGAGCTGGTCGCGGAACTTGAGGATAGCCGACACCGTGTTGTCGATCACCTTGGCCGACAGGTCGTGGGTGCTGTCGGAGATGCGCACCTGGCTGTGGCGCACCGGGATGGTGCCGGTCAGGCTGGTGGCGAACTTGAGCTTGAAGTCGGCCAGGCCGAGGAAACCGAGCGAACGGCAAAAGCGGATCACGGTCGGCTGGCTGACGTCGGCCAGCCGCGCGATCTCGGCGATCGGTTCATTGAGCACCTTGCGCGGATGCTCGAGCACCAGGGTCGCCACGCGCTGCTCGGCCGGCGACAGTTCGTGCGCCAGGTGCTGCACGCGCTCGGTCAGCGTGTTGGCGCCGCTGCGTCCGCGCAGGTGTTCGGAGAGGATGGTGGCGACGCCGTAGAAGGCCGGGTTGGGCGTCATGATCACGTAGGTGGGAATGCGCGAGAGATAGTCGGTGAAGCGCCCCTTCGCTTCGAAGCGGGCGCGGAACGACGAGGCGGCGAACCATTCGGCAAAACGCGGCACGATGCCGCCGCCGATGAACACGCCGCCGAAGGCGCCCAGCGTGACGGCCAGGTTGGAGGCGGCGCCGCCAAGCACGCCGCAGAAGCAGTCGAGCACTTCGAGGCACAGCGGATCTTGCTCGTCGAGCGCGGCGCCGATGATCTCGGCCGAGCTGCGCGGCGCGACGCCCTGCCCGTCGCGCTCGGCCAGCGCGCGGTAGATCAGTTCCATGCCGGGGCCGGAGATCAGGCGCTCGCACGAGACGTGCTTCCACTCCTTCCAGGCGTACTGCATGATGGCGAATTCGCGCTCGTCGGTGGGGGCGAAGTCGGCGTGGCCGCCTTCGCTGCCGAGGGTGACGAAACCGTCGATGGTCGGAATCAGGCCCGACACGCCAAGACCGGTGCCGGGGCCGAGCAGGCCGATGACGGCGTTCGCGCTCGGGGTGCCGGTGCCGACCTGCAGGAGGTCCTTGCCGGCCAGGCCGGGCAAGGCCATCGCCAGGGCGGTGAAGTCGTTGACGATCAACAGGGTGTTCAAGCCCAGTTCGCGCCGCAGTTCGTCGGTCGAGAACTGCCAGGAGCGATTGGTCATGCTGATCAAATCGCCGCTGATCGGGTTGGCCAGCGCGAAGGCGGCGTGGTTGATGCGCGTGCCCTCGTGCTCGGCCCGGTACTCGCGCAGCAGCGGGACGATGCCGCTGAAGTCGTCGCACAGCAGCACCCGCACCGAACGCATGACCCCGGGCGCGGTTTCAAGCGCCAGGCGCGCGTGGGTGGCGCCGATGTCGGCCAGCAGGCGGGGCCCGTCGGCGTAGGCGGTACGGCTGTATTTATGGTCGGTGTCGCTGTCTAAGTCTTTGGTCATCACGTTCAATCTGGCGCGGCGCGGGCGCATTGCGGTTCGCGAACAGGATACCCTATTGTCGACCGTGCTCCAACAGGCAGCGGCCAAACGCGCAGTTTGGTGACGCGGATGTGAACGCGTGGCTTGGCGGCGTGTCGTCGCGGCGTGCCGGCGTGCCGGCGTGTCGTCGCGACGTGGCGGCGCGGTCGCTCAGGTGGTCACGCTCGGCCCGGCGCGGTCGCTCAGGTGGTCACGCTCGGCCCGGCGCGGCCGGTGAAGCGCTTGATGTCGGAGAGGGTGTCGGCGATCGCCACCAGGCCGGCCAGCGCCTGCTGGGTTTCGGCTTCGTGGCCGGCGCTGTCGGCCTCGTATTTTTCAAGGTATAGGCGGATGGTGGCGCCCTCGGTGCCGGTGCCCGACAGGCGAAACACGATGCGCGAGCCGTCGTCCATGACAATGCGCACGCCCTGCCGGCTGGCCACCGAATGGTCGACCGGGTCGGTGTAGACGAAATCGTCGGCCAGCGCCACCGTGAAGCCGTCCAGCGCCTGGCCCGGCAGGCCGGGCAGCCTGGCGCGCAGGGCCGCCATCATGGCTTCGGCGGCGGCGGCGTTGACGCCTTCGTAATCGTGGCGCGAATAGATATTGCGGCCAAAGCGCGCCCAGTGTTCGCGCACCACGGTGTCGACCGGCTTGCCGGTGGCGGCCAGCAGGTTGAGCCAGAACAGCACAGCCCAGACGCCGTCTTTTTCGCGGATGTGGTCGGAGCCGGTGCCGTAGCTCTCCTCGCCGCACAGGGTGACCAGGCCGGCGTCCATCAGGTTGCCGAAGTACTTCCAGCCGGTCGGCGTTTCGTAGCAGGGCACGCCGAGCGCCGCGGCGACGCGGTCGGCGGCGCCCGAGGTCGGCATCGAGCGGGCGATGCCCTTGATGCCGGCGCGGTAGCCGGGCGCCAGGCGGGCGTTGGCGGCGATGATGGCCAGGCTGTCGGACGGCGTGACGGCGATGCTGCGCCCGACGATCATGTTGCGGTCGCCGTCGCCGTCGGAGGCGGCGCCGAAATCCGGCCCCCCGGGTGCGTGCATGATGGCGATCAGTTCGGCCGCGTTGACCGGGTTGGGGTCGGGATGGTGGCCGCCGAAGTCTTCGAGCGGCTCGCCGTTGATGACGGTGCCCGGCTGTGCGCCCAGCATGCCTTCGAGGATGGCGCGCGCGTAGGGGCCGGACACCGCGTGCATGCCGTCGAAGCGCATGGTGAAGCCGCCGGCGAACAGCGCGCGGATGGCGTCGAAATCGAATAGCTCCTGCATCAGGCCGGCGTAGTCGGCGACCGGGTCGATCACTTCGACGACCAGCTGCTCGATGCGCTGTTCGCCAAGGAGGTTCAGGTCGATGTCGGCGGCGTCGCTGATGCGGTATTGAGCGATGTCGCGGGTGTGCGCGTAAATGGCTTCGGTGATTTTTTCAGGCGCCGGGCCGCCGTTGCCGATGTTGTACTTGATGCCGAAGTCGCCGTCCGGGCCGCCCGGATTGTGGCTGGCCGAGAGCACGATGCCGCCAAACGCGGCGCGCTTGCGCACCACGCAGCTGAGCGCCGGGGTCGACAGGATGCCGGCGCGCCCCACCAGCACGCGGCCAACGCCATGCGCGGCCGCCATCTTGAGGATCACCTGGATGGCGCGGCGGTTGAAGTAGCGGCCGTCGCCGCCCAGCACCAGGGTGCGGCCGGCGCAGTCGCCCAAGGTGGTGAAGATGGCCTGCACAAAATTTTCGAGGTAGCCTGGCTGCTGGAATTCGCTGACCTTCTTGCGCAGACCGGAAGTGCCGGGACGCTGGCCGGCGAACGGGGTGGTGCCGATGGTTTGTATGCTCATTGCTGCTCCTGGCCGCAGGTGCCGGTGAGAGTGTGAATTGGATGGAGGCGCATGGTAGCTTATTAGGTTAACAATACGCCAGAGGGCGAAATCGTGGCGCATGTCTGGCGGTGATATTTCAGCTGCCCGAATACGCGCGCCGGGCTAACATAGCGGCTTCGATCTCCGCCAATCCGGGACACTTCATGCAGGACACGCACACGCGGCCGACAGGCCGGTTCAACGCCCTTACCGCCCTCGGCGCCATGCCGGCGGCCGCGCTCAGCTTCGCCGCCTGGCTGCAGGTGTCGGCGGTGAGCTGGCTGCTCAGTGCCCGCTACCAGCTCGAACTGCACGAGATCGGCCTGGTCTGGGCGGCCGGTCCGCTGGCGGCTATCGCGGCCCAGTTGCTGGCCGGACGATGGAGCGACCGGCACTGGCGCGCCGGCGGACGGCGCCGCCCTTTCATTCTGGCCGGCGGCGCACTGGCGGCGCTGACGCTGTTGCTGCTGCCACGGCTCGACACGCTTGGCGCGCTGCTCGGCGTCGGCAATCTGCTGGTGCTGGCGGCGATCGCCGCGTTCACGTTCGAGCTGGCGCTCAATGCCGCGCTGGGGCCGGCGCGCGCGCTGGTGGCCGACCTCACGCAAGACGGCGCGCCGCGCACCGGGGGCTTCGCCTGGATGCAGGCGCTGGCCGGCTGCCTGGGCGCGCTGGCCTACCTGGCCGGCAGCTGGTTCGAGATCGGCGCGGTGATGACGGCCGGCGCGCTGGCGGTGTTCGCGTTCGCTGTGCTGCCGCTGCTGTTCGTGCGCGAGCCGCAGAACTTGTCCGCCGCGCCTGTCGACGAAGCGGCCTCGCACGCCCAACCGGGCCAGCTGTGGCGCATCTGCCTGGCGCATGGCGTGGCCTGGCTCGGGGTGCAGGCGATGCTGGTCTACACCATCGCCTTTGCGCAGCGCTACACGGTGCCGCTGTACGACACGCCTGAGAGCATCGCGACCCAATCGGCGCACGTGATCGCACTCGCGTTTGGGTTGATGAATGTGGCCGGCTGCGTGGCCACGCCGCTGCTGCTGGCGCCGCTGGCGACGCGCTTCGGCCGGGTCCGCACGCACGCCGCCTGCATGGCGTTGATGGCGGCGGCCTGCTTTGCGATCGCCTTCAAGGCGCGCTCGCCGCATATGCTGTACGCGCTGATGGCGGTGGCCGGTATCGGCTGGGGTGCGATGCTCAGCCTGCCCTTGGCGATCTTCAGCGAACAGGCCGCCAGGTCCCGCATGGCTTACTTGATGGGCGTGTTCAATCTGTCGATCGTGGTGCCGCAGCTGATGGCGGTCGGGGTGGGTTTTGCGCTTGGGGGAACGAGCGAGAAAAAGCTGCTGTTCGTGGTGTGTGGAAGCTGCCTGGCCGTGTCGGCGCTGCTATGGCTGCGGGTGGGCGAGCGGCGCGGCGCGCGCGGCGCCGGCGTGGTGACGGAAGCGACGGCGACTGGCCTGAACTGAGGCCAGCCGCTGCCTCGCCTTATTCAGGCTTGGGGCCCTTGCGGTGTTCCTTCTTCGCTTTAGGGGCATCGCCGGCGCCCTTGGCGAAGGTCTTCTTCTCGGCGAAGCGGCGGTCGCCGGCTTTCTTCGGACCGCCCGCAGCACCCTTCTTGGCGGCCGGCGCCTCGCCGTCGCGCGTGATGTTGAGCTGCTGGCCGGCCACCCACACGGTCTTCAAGTGGTCGATCAGGTCGGGCGGCATGTCGGCCGGCAGGTCGAGCGTGGAATAGTCGTCGTAAATCTCGATGCGGCCGATGTACTTCGATTCGATGTTGGCCTCGTTGGCGATGGCGCCGACGATATTGCCCGGCTTGACGCCGTGCGCGTGGCCGACTTCGATGCGGAAGGTGCCCATGCCCGCTTCGGCCGGACGCGCCACGCGATCCTTCTTGAACGCGGGAGCATCGCCACGGTCGGGACGGAACGGCGCGTCCGAACGCGGTGCGCGCGCCGGCTTGTCTTCCTGCCAGGACGGCGCGCTCTTGGCGTCGCGGTTCGGTTTTTCCAGCAGCAGCGGAATGTCGCCGCGCGCCAGTTTGGCCAGCGCGGCGGCGATTTCCACCGCCGGCACGTTCTGTTCGCGCTCGTATTCCTCGATCAGCGAGCGGAATACATCGAGACCGCCGGCCCCGATCGCCTCGGTGATCTGGTCCTTGAATTTGGCGATGCGCACATCGTTGACCGCCTTCACGGTCGGCAGCGTGAGCGGCGAGACCGGCTGGCGGGTGGCGCGCTCGATCGCTTTCAGCAGGCCCTGCTCGCGCGGGGTGATGAACAGGATCGCTTCGCCGCTGCGGCCGGCGCGGCCGGTGCGGCCGATGCGGTGGGTGTAGCTCTCGGGGTCGGACGGCACGTCGTAGTTGATCACGTGGCTGATACGCTCGACGTCAAGGCCGCGCGCGGCGACGTCGGTGGCCACCAGGATGTCGATCTTGCCGTTCTTGAGCTGTTCGATGGTGCGCTCGCGCTGGGTCTGCTGCATGTCGCCGTTGATGGCGGTGGCGGCGAAACCGCGCGCTTGCAGCTTGCTGGCCAGTTCCTCGGTGCCAAGCTTGGTGCGGGCGAAGATGATCATGCCGTCGAACGGTTCGGCTTCGAGGATGCGGGTGAGCGCCTCGAGCTTCTGCATGCCGCTCACCATCCAGTAGCGCTGGCGGATATTGTCGGCGGTACCGGTCTTGGCGGCGACCGTCACTTCGGCCGGCTCGCGCAGGTAGGTCTTGGCGATGCGCTTGATGGCCGACGGCATGGTGGCCGAGAACAGCGCGGTCTGGCGCGTGGCCGGGGTCTTTTGCAGGATCTGTTCGACGTCGTCGATGAAGCCCATGCGCAGCATCTCGTCGGCCTCGTCGAGCACCAGGGTTTTCAGCTTCGACAGGTCGAGCGAGCCTTTTTCGAGGTGGTCGATGACGCGGCCGGGGGTGCCGACGATGACGTGCACGCCGCGTCGCAGGGCCGACAATTGCGGGCCGTAGCTCTGGCCGCCGTAGATCGGCAGAACGTGGAAATCCTTGATGTGGGCGGCGTAGGTCTGGAACGCTTCAGCGACCTGGATCGCCAGCTCGCGGGTCGGCGCCAGCACCAGCGCCTGCGGCGACTGCTGCTTGATGTCGATGCGCGAGAGGATCGGCAGGGCGAAAGCGGCGGTCTTGCCGGTACCCGTCTGGGCCTGTCCGAGCACGTCGCGGTTGGCCATCAGCAGCGGGATGGTGGCGGCCTGGATCGGCGACGGCGTTTCGTAGCCGACCTCTTTGATGACCTTGAAGACGGCCGGCGAGAGGTTCAGATCGGAAAACAGCGGAAGGGGGGTATCGGACATGGGAGTTGCTCACAAAGTTGGCGCTAAACCGACAGTTTACTCTGTTGCAAGCCATTGCGTGGATTTGTGGGTGGTTGGCGGTCCGCCAGGCGGGACCGGCGAACAAGCGAAAAGGCCACCCCGAGGGTGGCCAGGGTGCGTGCCAGCGATACGGGGCGCCTGAAATGTGGTCTGGAAGCGTCCCGCAGCGCTTGTGTTGAAGAGGCCGTGACCGAATGTCGGATCTGCCCCCCATGGTGTGGACTTAGAGCCGGATCGGACCCGGTGCCCTGGATTTGCGGCGGGTGAGGCCGAAGGCGGCGACGCTGATGCCGAACAGGGCCAGGGTGCCCGGCTCGGGCACGGCGGCGGCGGCGGTGCCGAAGACGACGTTGGTCGCGGTGAACTGGTAGGCGGCGCCGCCCAGTTGCGGGAAGGCGCTCAGCGCCGCCGTCACGCTCGTCAGCGTGGCGCTGGTGGACTTGTAGAAGATGCCGGCGTTGACGCCGTCGGTGCTCAAGTAGGTCCAGTCGTCGTCGATGGCGGCGCAGCAGGAGGTGATCAGCAGCGAGTATTTGCCGGCCGCCAGGGTCTGGGTCAGGTGCGGCCTGGTGCTCGGGGTCGTGCCCACCACGCTGTCGTCGGCGTAGATCAACAACGCGCCGGCACTGTTGAACAGGCCGAAGGCGGCGTCGAAGATGCCGACGGTGTTCTGGAAGTCGACGGTGGTGCTGCCGCTCAGCTGGAAGCTGAGGACGTCATAGCCGACATTGTTCAGCTTGCCGCTGATGACGGTCGCCTGCGCGACCCCCGTCGAGGCGATGAGGGCGATTGCGATGAGGATTTTTTTCAGGATGTTCATGTCATACCTTGCTAGTAAGTGAGCTGCGGCGCACCGGGCCGTGCTTGGGCCGGTCGCTGCCGCCATGCTTTGTTTTCTGTGAATGCGGCGGGCAGGGACGATCGGGACGGCGGCGCTGGAAGGCGAACGCGCAGCATGTCGCGCCCTCGCCTGCCGTGCCGCCGTCGCCGCGCGATCAGTAGCCGACCTTGGCCGCGTAGGTCAGCAGCTTGCTGCCCCAGTTGCCGCCCCAGTCGTAGCCGTAACGGCGCTCGGGTTCGACGTTCATGATGTCGTATTGCTTGCCGGTGCCGGGCGGGTTGTCGGTCGGCAGGCGGCCGCTGAAGAAGCCGGTGTCGGCGGTCAGGTCGTAGAAACGGTACCAGGTGGTCGAGCCAGCCTTGTAGATGAATGGCGAGGTGTTGGTCAGCGCCGAGCCGGTCTTGTCGTAGGCGGTGTCCTTGAGCTGCACCGCGCTGCTGCGGTACCAGGCGAGCGCCGCCTTGACCGAGGCCGCCACTTCCGCCGTTTGCGGCCGGGTCATCAGGTAGGCGGCGACGTTGGCCGATTCGTAGCCGCTCTTGGACGGCAGTTCGTAGGAACGCGCGCCGAGCGGGGCGAAGGTGACCGGGTCGTGCTGGGCGCACCAGACGGTGCGGGTACCGTTCTGCACGATCTGGGCGTTGAGGATGTAGCCCACCGCCTTGTCGATGGTCGGGTTCAGGCGCGCCATCTGGGTCGCGGTGAAGAAGCCGGCGCCGAGCGGGGCTTTCTGTTGCGCCGCGTGGTCGAGCAGCATCAGCGCACGCACCATGGCGTCGTCGTTGAAGGTGACGTAGTTCGAATAGGTGGTGCCGCGCGCCGGGTAGACCTGCGGGAAGCCGCCCGAGGCGTATTGCATGTTCAGCAGGAAGTCGAGCGCCTTGCGCGCGCTGGCGCGGTACAGGGTGTTGCCGGTGCGCGAGTAGACGTTGGCCAGGAACATGATTTCGGTGACGGTGGCGCTGTTGTCGATGGTGCCCAGTTCGACGTTGTTGGCGCCGAACCAGCCCGAGCGCGGCGCGGTGCCGTTCCATGGCGCGCTGTACCAGGCCGGGGTCTTGTAGAAGCCGCCGTGCGGCATTTGCCAGCTGACGATGTTGCTGGCCTTGGCTTTGTCGGCCGCCAGCGCGGTCGCGCTGTCACTGTTGGTGCTCAGCCAGCTGGTGTAGGTGGTGATCAGCGAGTAGGTCGGGTTGCCGCTCTGGTTGAGAATCGGGTCGCTCGCGGTGGCGCCGACTTCCGCCGCCAGGGTCGGCGCCGGCGAAGCGTTCGATGCCGACGAACCGTCCGGCGCCTCGCCGCCGCAACCGGCCAGCGCGGCGGCCACCAGTAAAAGTGCTCCTAGATAATTTTTATTTTTCATGGGTATGTCTGCCTCAAATTTTTGTCGGAAAACCAAGTACAACTTGCAGAGGCTATCCGAATGGCCGGGCGGGCAAAAGACAAACCGTATCAGGCGATAAAAATCATGATTCACTTTGCGTGATTTCTGACTACGCTGACCGCGGGCCGGCCGGGACACAAAAGCCCATGTGGCGCGGCCCGCGCGCGCGGCTACTTCACCGGCAGCTCGAACGGCGCGGCCGGCAGGTCGTCGGCGCTGTACAGATTGACGTAGGGCGCGTCGGCCCAGGCGTAGCGCACATGGGTCACGCCGGGCTGGTTGGCGCCTTGCAGGACCACGGTGTCGCCTTGAACCACGGCGAGGGCGTAGGTGCAGGCGCCGGCGGCGCAGGTTTCAAATCCGATCGCCTGGGCCGCGCTGTAGCTGCGCAGGCCGCCATTGGTGTTCTTGAAGCCGACGACCAGGTCCTGGCCGGCGCGCCGCACGGTGAGCGCTTCCGGGCCGCCGGCGCTTACCGCCGCGCCGTAAGCGACCGCATTGGCCGCACGCGCCAGGCGCTCGCCGACGACGGCTTTCTGGGCCGGGTGGATGTCGACCCGGTCGCCGACGTCGATCGTCACGGCCAGGCCGGCATGGCGGTCCTGGCGCACGCTGATGGCCTGGGCTTCGCGCAAGCGGGCCCAGTTCGACTCGCCCGGTTTGGTGGCGACCGCGCCGAACGACGACAACTGGGCGACGACGAATGGCAGGTCCGGCTGGCCGAAAGTGCGGCGCCAGTCGGCCATCAGCAAGGGCAGCAGGGTTTCGTATTCTTTCGCCTCGCCGGCATTCGACTCGCCCTGGTACCAGGCGGCCAGCTTGAACTTGAGTCCGGCCAGCGGGGCGATCATGCCGTTATAGAGCGTGGTCAGGCTGGTCGGCACGACCCAGGGCGCGGGCGGCACCGACAAGCCTTTCGCGCGCATGCCGGGGCGGTATTTCCACGGCCCCGACAGGGCGATGTTCTGGCCGTCGGCGGTGGTGAGCCAGCGCTGCTCGGGTTTGCCGGTCAAGCCGCCGCCGCCGAGCACGCGCACGGCGATGACGTTGCGGCCCGGCTTGAAGACGCCGGCCGGCACGGCGTAGTCGCGCCATACCCAGCCGATGCTGTTGCCGCCCACCGCCACGCCGTTGACCCAGGTGGTGTCGAAGGTGTCGATGGGGCCGAGCTGCAAGCGCCCCGCCGGGCCGCGCGCCTGTTGTTCGGTCAAGGTGACGGTGGTGCGGAACCAGGCCGCGCCGTCGAAATCGGCGAAGGCGGCGATGCCGGCATGTTTCCACGAGCCGGTGGGCGTCATGCCGGGCCAGGCGCTGTCGTCGACGTCGGCCGTACTCCAGCGGCGCTGGGCCGCCGCGTCCGGGTCGTGGGCGTCCCACCAGGCTTCCTGGCGACGCGCGTCGTCGGCCAGGGCCTTGGCCGGACTCGTGGCGTAGTCCGCCACCGCCGCCACGCCGCCCACATATTGCGGCAAGCTGCGCAACGAAGCGGCGCCGATCCAGCCCTGGATGGTGGTGCCGCCCCAGCTTGAATTGATGAAGCCGACCGTCACGTGCTGCTGCTGTTGCAGCCTGCGCGCCATGTGGTAGCAGACCGCCGACGCTTCGCCGGTGGTGTCGGGCGCGGCGACCTTCCATTCGACCGGGCGTTTGAGTTCGTCCAGCGGTGCGGCGAGGCTGTCGTTCTGGATGTTGACGAAGCGGATCGCGGGGTTGGCGTCGAAGGCCGACCATGCGCCGGCTTCCAGGCGCGCCGGGAAGGCCATGTTCGACTGGCCGCCGCACAGGTAGACGTCGCCGATCATGATGTCCTTGAGCGTGCTGGCCTTGGCGCCGGCGCTCACCGACAGCGCGTACGGACCGCCGGCGCGCATGGCCGGCAGGCGCGCGCGCCATTTGCCGGCGGCGTCGGCCTGCGCCGTCACCACCGTCTCGCCCAGCCTGAGCTCGACCTTCTTGGCCGGTTCGCCGGAACCCCAGACGGTCAGGGGCTCGTCGCGCTGGAGCACGGCGTGGTCGGTGAAGATGCGGGCGAACGCCGGCGACGCTGTGTCGGCGCGGGCGGCGGCTGGTGACAGCAGCAGCATGGCGCCGGCAATGGCGAAGCGAGACGGATGGGGGCAATAGGGCATGGCTTTCCTTGGGTGACGATGGGGCGACGCAATGAGACGCGATTGTCCCGCATTCCATGAAAAAAGCCCAGCGGGCAACAGCCGGCTGGGCGTATTGAAGAAGCGGCGCCGGGCACGCCGCCCGCGCCGTCAGAACGAGGTGCGCAGCGACAGCGTGTAGCTGCGGCCTGGCCGGGTCTGGTCGGAGACCGCATCCTCGAACTGGGTGTATTGCTTGCTGATGGCGTTGTTCAGGTTCCACACGCTCAGATTCAGATTTGTGTTGTAACGGAAATTAAACACTTTTTTCAAATCCATCCCGACCGACATGTCGACCTGGCTGCGCGCCTCGTTGTAGGCGTACGCGCCGCCCGGTACGGTCAGACCGGTGCCGGTGTTGGCGATGTGGGTCGCGGTGTACTGGCGCGACACGCGGGCGCTCAGGCCGTTGCGCTCGTAGTACACCGTCAGGTTGTTGGTGCGCGGCGGCACACCCGAGACCGGCGAGGAGCCCGGTGCCTCGTCGGTCTGCTTGGTGTAGGTGAAGTTGGCGTTCAGGCCGAATCCCTTGATCGGCAGCATGTCCAGATTTTGCTGCCAGGTGAGCTCGAAACCGCGCACCTTCAGCTTGCTGTCGACGTTGACGGGTTCAGACAGTTCAAGGATTTGCAAGGCCCGGCCGCCGCCGCCATCGACCGCCGTCTGCTGTGCCGAGGTCAGCCCGACGGTGCCGAAACGCGCGTCGAGGTCGGCCAGCGAGACCATGGTCTTGAGCGTGGCCGGACGGTCGGTGATGTCCTTGGCGAACACCCCGAGCGCCACGTAGGATTCGCGCGTCATGTAGTACTCGAGACCGAGGTCGAGGTTCTTCGACTGGAAGGCCTTGAGGTTCGGGTTGGTGGCGGTCGCGGTCCGCACGCTCTGGTCGTTGACCGACACACGGGTTTGCTTCAAGTCCGCCGGATTGGCGCGCGTCATCGACTGCGATCCCGAGGCCCGCGCGATCAGTTTCGGCGTGATGTTGTAGGCGAAGGTCGCCGACGGCATGATGTTGTGATACCTGGTCGTTTCATATTCCCACACGCCGATCACATCGTATAGCCCGCCTTGCCTGAGGGTGGCGTTGCGCGGGTCGGCGACCGCGGTCAGGTTGCCGATGGTCTGTTCGGTGTGCGCGTAGCGAACGCCGGCGTTGTAGCGCAGGGTGCGGCCCAGGATGTTCGCGCGGCCGTTGACCTCGACGTAGGTGCCTTCGACCACTTCGCGGATGTAGCCGCCGCTGTTGTTCTGGAACGCGCGGTGGATATTGTCGCGGAAGTACTGATAATCCGTGTCCTTGGCGAACTTGTCCCAGTCAAGCGTGATGAAACCGTGGTCCGAGGCGCGCGCGTAATTGGTCACCAGGTTGTTCGGCACGACCGAGCCCAGATAGGCCAGGCCGGTGGTGACGCCGGCCGTCGAACCGGTGCCGAAGCCGGGATAGAGGGTGGCCGCGTTGGCCATCACGCCGGGCGCGTTGCGGCCGTCGCAGCTGCCTTGCGTCGCGGTGTTCGAGGGGAAGAAGCGATAGTTCATGTTGTTGGCGCAGACGACGTTCTGCCAGCCATCGGCCGCCGAGTAACCGCGATAGCGGCGCTCGATGTCGTCCCAGGAGCCGCCCACCTTGATGCTGAAGTCGCTGTCGCCCCAGTTGACGTTCACGCGCGCGCCATGCGTGGTGTTGGTGCGCTCGAACAGGTCCATGCGCATGCCCGTGAGCGAGTTGGCGGACTGGTACCAGCCGAACTGGCTCGGGTCGTTGTAGTTGATGTTCGAGCCGTAGACGGGCGGCTGGCCCGACGCCGTGTTGTCGTAGGAGATGATCGAGGGCGCCGACTTGGTTGCCAGCAGCACGCTCGGCATGTCGCGGTAGAAGTCGCTGTCGGTCTTGTTGAAGTGGCCGTCGATCGTCAATTTTTCGGTCGGACGGAATTCGAAGCCGGGATTGTAGCTGCGGAAGGTGGTCTTCTCGAGCATCGGCCTGAATTCGAGATTCCAGAAGGTGTTCGCGAGAAGCCCTTTCTTGAGGACGCAACCGTAGGTGCAATCGCTGCGGTCGAATTCCATGCCGATCGGGATCGGGACCCCCGCGCGGGTGCCGGCGTTCATGGCCTCGAACTGCATCTTG
>JBDSTZ010000423.1:0-14796 GCA_039927975.1 Massilia sp.
CATCGCTTCGAGCTCGGACAAGGGATGGCCCGCACTGAAGGTTGTCGCAAGCGTGTCCGTGCCTTCCAGCGCGATTCCGATGCTTGCGTTCAGAAACGATTCCAAAGGAAACTCGCTGAGCGCAGAAAGCGGTTGATGCAGTTGCTTGCTGATGTCATCGATCGAGATCATCGCTTCATCGAAGTTTTCCTCATAGATCCGATACTCGAGAAGCTTTTCTCGTTTCGCTCTCGAAAATTCAGCTTCAGTCAGCTTTTTCATTGCCTCATCTGTTTTAGGATATTTTCGGGAAGACGCGGTATGGTGCGCATGTCGCCGGGCTGTGGTCAGGAGCCCCGCCCATTCCGTACTTTATGGGTTGACTCCCCAGATCCACAGGGTCAAACCGTATGGTGCCCCCGCGCCGCCCATGATCTCGCCTTCATCAAAAAACCTCGTCACTGCCGGGATTCCAAGGGAAGACCATTGGCCGGCGAGAGGACAAGCTTCGCCTTCCTTGCAACGTAGCGAGTGCGTCATCGATTCCATGGCATGACCGGATGCGGCTTCACGCAGGTTCTGGCGCGCATATTCGACTAGCTCGAAAGGGTAGAACTCGGCGTCGCGATAGCTTGCATCGTCAATGTCGAGAACGAGGGTGAATGCAGCAGCTTCCCACGACCAATATCCGAGGAAGGATATGCCACGTTTATGGCTTTCGTGATACGGCTCCCGCCGGCTTGCGTGATACCACTCGTCAAGGTACTCGGCCATCAATTGAGGTCGCGCGGCGGGCGCAGCGTTGAATATCTTCAGCGTTTTGAAATAGGGGAGATGGCGCGTACACTCCGACGGCGCGGGGCCGCGATCGGCGATGTAGGGAGCGAGCAGGCGTTCCAACATTCCGTCCTTGCAGGGATTCCTATAGTCGATGAGCGGCGCTACGCGCGGCAGCAGATTTTTCCGGCCGAGCAGGATCGCAAAACAAATCAAGCGATTGGCACGGCTGTAACCAGTGTCTCTCAAGGGCATGATCGCAGCAGTCGAGTACTGGCCTTCGTCGCTTTGCTTGTATGCCTCGGAATACCGCGCGTAGCTCTCCCACGCCTCGACGACGCTCGGATACAGTAAACGCAGTTCAGACAGCGGATGTCCCGCGCTGTAAGCGTTCGACAGCAAGTCCGTTGCCTCCCAAGCGAATGCTGACGTCGCCTCTAGAATCAGACCGAGTGGGATGCCCTCAAGTGAGGTGAGTGGCTGTTCCAACTGGGCGCGGACTTCTTCCAGCGTCGCCTTCGCTTCATCAAAATTTTCAGCATAAATCTTGTAGTCGAGTAGCTGATCGCGCTTCAGCCTTGCAAACGCCGGTGCTGCTAATTTTTCCATGTTCGATCAGGCCGGTTCGATTTGGGTCCACACGGTCAATCCGTACGGGGCTGCAGCAATCGCTCGAGCATGCCCTTCATCCTGGAATTGATGATGGATGCCATACGCGGGAACCGTTGCTCCCTGCCGAAAAGAATAGCCATGCATACCATGCGATATACTTTCTCAGAGGACCGTTGCGGGGACCCGCTCATACGGCGTCTCAGACGAAAGTCCACACGGTAATTCCGTAGGGAGATGTCACTTGGCTCATGATTTCACCTTTTTGGAATACCTTGCGCTCAGCTGGAAGATTCAATGTTTCCCACAAACCTGTTTCAGGACACACATCACCGGACCTGGCGCGTAAAATTCCAGCGACGTTGGTATTTCTCCCAAGTGTGACGCCGACTTTTTCTCGCGCGAAAGCGACAAGATCCGCTGGATAGAATGTTGCATCCCGGTATCCAGCATCATCGATCTGAAGCACGAGGGTGATTGCCGCCGCTTCCCATGACCAATATCCGGAGAAAGTCGAATTGTTTTTGTGGCTGTCGTAATAGGATTCGCGCCGGCTTGCTTCATACCACTCCGCGAGGTATTCCGCCAGCATGGCAGGTCTCTCCTGTTCGGACGCGGCGAAGATCTTGAGGGTCTTGAAATAGGGGAGGTGGCGGGTACACTCATCGGGAGGGGGGGGACGTCCGGGTACAAACGCTTGCATCAAGCGCTCCAGCAATCCATCCATTTGCGGATTTCGATAGTCGATCACCGTTGCCAAGCGGGGCAGAAGTTGCGTCCAGCCCAGCAGGATCCCCAACGACACCACACGATTGACGATGGCGTAGTCGCTGCCGAGCAATGCGAAATTGGCCACCCACGAACCTTCATACTCCGCACTCTCGTCGAATGCGCGGGCACGTGCAGCATAGTCTTCCCAGTAATCGACAACGGTCGGAAAATACGCGCACAGCTGGTCGATCTCCACACCTGCGGAATAGCTCAAAGCAAGAAATCTGGCCGCGTTGTGCGCTCGCGAATCGGCCATGTTCATTGCGTCTGATAGATCCTTCTCCGCCATCCATTCGGGGTCTGCCAAGTTCCGCCCGACGCGCGGAATGCGCCGCGCGAGATCCTCCGCTTCGCTTGCATATAAGGCAAAGTCGAGAAGCCGTTCGCGCCTGCGTACATTGAATTCGTCGGCAGTTAAAATTGGAAGCATAAAGGTTAACGTTTTAGTATGTTGTCGGGAAGGTGTAACACGGTTTGAATCTCATGCAATGCGCCTTTTGATTTCTGATGCTTGTGAAGTTGTCGTCCAGTCACGAGGGCTATCCACCGTTGATATGGGCAAGCTATGTCCCCTTCGTAGAAATCGACAACGAGGCGCTGCATCGGGGTCCCGGACGGCGTGAGGCTATTTTCGTTTGTTATGCATTCCCGGATCCACTTGTGACTCATCTGCGTTGCGAGGCCAGTCTTGTCGTCGGGTTTGTTGACGCCGCGCCGAACCGCCTGTTCGTCTGCCGGGCTACTGCCCGCCTGGACATGGGTATCCGTGTGGGCGTCACGTCCTTCATTCTGAAAAATATTCGGCTTGCCATTGTTCGAGGTCGGGTTGGCGGCTTCGTCCGCCCGCAGCGCGGCGAACTGCGCTTGCAAATCCGCCGGCAACGCGGCCAGCAGTTTGAAGGAATCAAAAATGCTTGATTTCGTTTCGCCGACCACAAATTTTTTGGGCAGATGCGTCTTGTTGGACCACAGATGATCGATTCCAGTGTGCGGCAGGCTGTGTTCTTCGGTTAGCTTTCCGTGGTTGTTGGCCTTTTCGAAGTGGCCAAATTTTTTCTTCACATGATAGTCGGTGATGTGCTCGGCTGGCACGCCGCTACGCCACTTCTGTTTTTTGGGCTGGGCTTTCTTCTTGGTGCTGTTCTTTGTAGAATTCGGCGCCGCCCGGTTGGCCTTGACGTCTCTGCTCTTGTTCGCCAAGAGCTTGCGCTCGGCGTTTGCGGCTGCCGCCTGCTTTTTCCCCCCAGCCGCCGTCACCTCTTGTGTTTCGCGCTTCACGGTCTTGCCGCTGGTCGCCGCCACTGCCGCCGTGCTGCCGGGTAGCTCATGGCCGATCATTTTCGTGTGCATCAGCTTTAATTCCGCGAAGGCCTGGTCGATCATCTTTGCACCTTGGCCCTGCACCGCTTTGAGTTCATGGATGATCTGCTTGACCTGCGGGCCGCCGGCCACGACCTTCACAACCCAGCTATCGAGACCATCGATGAAGGCGGCGATCAGCTTGTTGAACAACCCCTTGCTCTCGCTCGCCAGCATGCCCCAGTCGATCTTGCGCATAAACCTCTCGACGTTCCCGTGGAGGGCGGGCGATGTCGCTTCGAGCACGCGGCCAAAGTTATGCCCTTGCTTCATGAGCTTGAAACCGACCTTCAAGGCGTCACCCACCGCCGGCACGCAGCCGATCAGCGTGATCACCAGTTCGACCCATCCACCTATTGCGGCGGGCGAGCGGGTAACGGCGATGACCCCGATGATCAGGTCGCGCGCATCCATCGCCTGGCCGATGCCTGGCACCACACCGAGAATGCCGGTGATGATGATATGCGCGGGCGATGAACCCGTTCCCGTCACCAGGTCCGATAGCCACTTGCCGATGCCGCTGTTGGCTTGGTGGAGGGCGCGCGCGGCCGGCGAGACCCCCGCCGTGAGGTGGCTCGCGCTACTCGCGCCGCTCATGCCTGGTCCTCGTCTTGATCGTGCAGCTCGCGGTAGGATTTTTGTGCCAGATGATCGTCCAGAGATTCCTCGTCCGCATACGTGTAGTCGTCATAATGAAAGTCGTAGTCAAGCAGACGCTCGCCATCGGCATCGATGGCTGCCGCCATGGCTTCGATCTCGTCCGGGAAGTAATTATCCTTGTAATACGCGTCTTCCTGCGCGAGATAGGCGGCCAGTATCGCCTGCGCTTCTTCGTCGGTCGTCGGCTTGGCGCCGGCCACGGCATTCGGCTTGAAGGGCTTGCGCAAGACGGCCTCGCGCTCGTCTTCGCCGAAGGTGACGGTCGCACCGATAGCCGGCACGTTCTCGAGGCGGGCGAATCCATGGGTATCGAGTTTGCCGGCGATACTGGCGCCGTTATCGAACAGCACCTTGTAAGGCGCGCCCTCCATCGGCTGCTGGTCGTCCCAGCGATAGTTCAGCTCAAGGAAGTTTTGCAGGTCGCCCGCCTTGGGCAAGTGCGGCAGCGTAGGGCTCGCGCTTTGCGGCCCGCTCAACTCCTTCATGCCGGCCTTAAATTCGATTTTGCCTGGCCCGTGCAGCATGATGTCGCCGCCTTCGAGCTTGAGGGTGGCGCCCTGCGCGGCGAACATCACGTGCTCTTTCGCCGCCGTGGTCACCGACTTCGTCACGCTCGCGAGCGTGATCGCCTTGTCGGCGGTCAGGCGCGTTTCATCGGCCTGGCTTTGCGTGCTCACCTTGCCGCTGGCCGCGTGCAGCGCGATGCCGGTCTCCTGGTTCGGCTTGTCCTTGCTAGCCGCTTTACCGTAGGTGAACAGGCCGATCCCGCTTTTCACGCTGGCGAAGCTGTTGGCCTGCGCCGCGAGATTGATGTCCTGTCCCGCGCTGATGCTGCTGCTGTCACCGGCTGCGAAAACCGCGTTCGCCGGTGTGGTCGCGGCGATGCCTTTCGGGCTCGATACCTGCAAGTGCGGGGCGGCGTACGCGGTCACCTGGACGGCGTCGCCGCCAGAGTCGCCTGCGTTGGTGGCGGCCAGCGTCTCGGCGCTGTCCGCCAGCTGCGTAATCGCCGCCAGCTTGTCGGGCGCCGGCTCGGCGACGCCGTTCGCATCCTTGAGCATGGCCTGGTGTTTCTGCGCGGCCGTCGCCAGGTCGATCTGCAGCTCCCGGCTCGCGTCGATCTGCGTGCGCGCCTCGCGCGAATCCATCTGCGCGCCGCTGGCGCCGCCGCGCAGGTCGCTCGACAGCAAGATGCCTTTGCCGGCCCGCAGCGCCGCCCCGTGCTCGGTCTTGAGTTCCGCGCCGAAGCCGACCGCCTGCAGGCGCGCGTTGTCGCTCTGATGACGCAGGTGGCCAAGATTGAGTTCATCGGTGCCCTGGTGCGCGCCGGCGTGGCGCTGCAAGGCCACGCGTGGCTGGCCCGGTGTGTCGTCGAACAGCAGCTGGCTGTAGGCGCCGCTGCCTTGCGCGCTAGCCGCCATCGCCTGCGACTTCAAGCCCGACAGCACGGCCGGATGCGCATGCGCCTCGGCCGCCTCGCCGGGAAACCAGGCCGGCGCATTGCCGGTGGCGGCGCCGGCGCCTTGCGCCACCTGGTTATGCTGCGCGTCTTCGGCGCCCGCGCCGTTGTACAGCGCGCCGATGATCACCGGCCGGTCGATATTGCCTTCCAAAAAATCGACCAGCACTTCCTGGCCCACCCTCGGCAGGGCGTGGCTGCCCCAGTTGGCGCCGGCCACCGGCGCCAGCGGTGCGGCCACGCGCACCCAGGTGCCGGCGCTGTCGTCGGCCGGCGCACCGGTATGTCCGTCGGGGGCCGGGTGGGCCAGGCGGCTGTGGCTGTCGCTGCCGCGCTGCCAGTGGAACTGCACCTTGACCCGGTGGTCGCGGTCGGTGTGGATCACCGCGCCGGCCGGCCCCACCACGATCGCGCTTTGCTGGCCGACGATGGTCGGCTTCGGATGGAGCAGCCGGCCGTGCCCGTCGACGCGGCTGGCGCGGTAAGGCACCCGGGCGCGGATCGCCTCGATACGGTTGCGGTACAGCGGGCGTTCGCCGGCGTCGCGGCCGACCGCGTGCAGGCTGCCCGCCTGTTCGGCGGCGATGGCGTCGGCGAGGGCGCCGCCGCCGACGCGCTTGATGATGTCGGCGCGCAGGTCCGCGTTCAGATTGTTATGCATTAGGTGGACCACGCGGGTGACGATGAAGCCGCGTTCGTCCTCGCTGGCGCCGTCGTCGTGCACGGCCTGGCCGGTCAGGGTGAAGCTGGTGCCGGGCGAGAGCGTGCGCACGGTGCCGGCGCCGGTGAAAACTTCGCGGCGCGCTTCGAGCGCCTGCATCTGGTTGTCGGCGATGCGCTGCCCGTGGCTGCGGCTGGCGTAGGCGTATTGGCCGGGCACGTCGCTGCTTTGCAGTGCCGCGCCATCGGGCGCGACGCCGGCCGCCGCCACCTGGCGCGTGTCGAGGGTGCGGTAGTCCCAGCTGCGCAGTTCGACCGCGTTGGTTTGCAGGCGCATCTGGCTGCGCCAGCGGTCCATGCTGTCTTCCTTCATCACCGCGCCGGGCTGGGTGTAGCGCACTGTCGATTGTGGATTCGGCTGGAAGGCGCCGTTATGGTCGGCGATCACCAGTTCGTGCTTGCCCAGGCCGGGGCTGGCGGCGTCGCCCGCGTGCTCGAAAAAGCTGAACAGGCCTTCCTCGTGCATCAGGCGTTCGGCGAAGGCGAGGTCGCTTTCCTGGTATTGGGTGGTCAGGCTGCGCTTCGGGTACAAGGCGCGATCGGCGATCTCGAAGCGCCAGGCCGGCGCCAGTCTCGCGCGCCCCTGCCAGGCGCCGAACACGGCGTCGAGGATGTCGAACACGGTCATGTCCTGGAACACCCGGCTGTCGCGGCCATGCGCCATGAACGCGGTCCATGGCCGCAAGGTCAGCGTGTAGCGCGCCATGCCGCCATTGGCGCCGTTCAGTTCGACCTCGGTCAGGTGGCCGTGGAAAGCGCGCGGCGCGGCGCCGTCCACCGTCAGCAGTTCGAGCAGGGCCGGCTGGCCGAGCAGGGCGCGCAGGGAAATGTCGGCGTCGAGCGAGAGCGCGCTGATGGTGAAGCCGAATCCCTCGCTGATCGCTTCCTCGCCGCGCACGGATTCGGCCTGCAGCTTGTCGGCGCCGAGCGGCGTGGTCAAGCGCAGCAGGCGGCTGGCCTGGGAGTACGCGGCCGGCAGGGTGAGGAGTTGTTCTAGCATGGTTGCGTGATCGGACGAGGCGCGAGGCCGCGTAATGATTTCATTTTTGGCATTGTTGACAGGATACTACATCGTCCTCAAATGACGGGTTCGATTCAGGATTCGGCCGGCTTGACGCCCAGGAGTTCTTCGATGTGCGCCAGCGATCCCTGGTCCTTGACCACCGTTCGCAGCCACGAGTGCAGATCCTGTTCGCCGGCGTCGGCGGCCTTGTCGGCGAAGTAGGACACCGGGCTGTGGGGCTCGGTGCGGCGGAAGAAATCCGCCACCGCGCGCAGCTGGGCGATCGCCTGGCCGCGCGAATGAAGCTTGCCGGGCGCCGGCGGCGGCATGTCGGGGGCTGCGTAGAAATGCTCGCCGGGGGCGGCGTGCGCGTGCGCTTCGGGCGCCGCCGCCGGCGTCGCAGCTGGCGCGGGCGCAGGCATCAGCAGCAGCATGGTCTGCACCGTTTCGCGGGCGTTGGAAAAGCCGGGACTGTCGGCGCCCAGCCGCGCGTCGGCCGCGTGTTCGAGCTTTTGCAGGGCCTCGAGGCAGTAGCGGGCGTCGTCGTTGAAAGCCGCGCGAAAGGCGGCCGAATTGGCGCGCCGCGCCGCCTCCATGTCGGCCAGTTTGGGACCGGCGCCGTTCGGGTTCTTGCGGGCGCTCTCGAAGTCGATGGTCGAATAGGCGCTGCCATTGCCGTCGGTGACGGGGATTTCGCGCAGCAGCGCCGGCGTGCGCGCGAGGATCCAGCTCAGATTGCCGATGCGCTGGTCGTGATCGGCGCCGTCCGATTCGGGATACAGGCCGCGGTCCCAGAACTGGTCGAGCAGGCCGGCCAGCACCAGAAAGCCTTCGCCCAGCCCGCGCAGGCGGTGCTTCTTGGCGCCGGCTTCGGCCAGCCAGACCGCCAGGCGCAGGTCCTTGCTGGTTTTTTCCAGCAGCGCCACGCAGCGCTTGATGACGAAGTCCCAGTCGGCCTCCTTCAGGTCGGTCAGCCATTCGCCCTGGTCGAGCGAGGGGTCGTCAAAGCGGCGCGCCTGGTTGATGGCGTCAAGCTCGGATGAAAACGAGAGGTCGGTGCCGGACGGCTGGTCGGCGCTGATCGGGGTGAGTAGCTGGTCGGCTGAAAACATGGGGTCCTCGGTGATGGCTGAGCTGATCTGTGGCTTACTGGGCCAGGCGGAATTCGATGCGGCGGTTGCGCGCGCGACCGTCGGCGGTGTCGTTGCTGGCGATCGGCCGGTCGGGGCCCTGGCCGGAGGCGCTCAGGAGGTCGCTCTTGATGCCGTGGCCGCCCAGGTAATCCTTGACCGCTTGCGCGCGCGCCTGGCTCAGGCCCTGGTTGGAGGCGCGCAAGCCCTGGTTGTCGGTGTGGCCGATGATGTCGATCTTGCGGTCCTTGAGCTTCAACATGGCGGCTGTCATCTCGTCCAGGATCGCGCGGCCCGACGGCGTCAGGGTCGCCTTGCCGCTGTCGAATTCAATCGTGCGGTTGGCCAGCGTGTTGTCGAGGATGCCCTGGTCGGAGGCCGATACCCGCAAGCCGTTGCTGACGGTGTAGGTCGGATTGAGGCTGGTGGCGACGTTGCTGGCGATCTTCTGGCGCTGCGCCTCGTTGGCCACCTCGCCCTTGAGGCTGACGTTGCTGCCGTCGATCTTGAGCTGGCCGCGCGAAATCTGCTTGAGTTCGGGCGTGATCAGCTTTTGCACGTAGGTGTTCCAGTTGGCCGGGGTCGCCACGGCGCCCACCGAAATCTGGTCGACCACCCGCTCGGCGCCGTAGATCTCGCGCAGGCGGGTGAGCACGCCGAGTTTGCTGGCCTCGTCGGCGACGGTGCCGCTGACGAGTACCTGGCCTGGCTGCGGCGCGAGGTTCTGGGCGCTGGCGCCGGCGCCGAGGGCCAGCAGGAGGACGGTGGGGAGAAGGATGCGCATGGCGGTGTCCAATGTCAGTTTCCAATGAATGCCGCGCGCAGCGAATCGAGCGCGGACTTGAGTGACAGCTCGGGCTGGGCGAGGTAGGTCGAGATCTTCTGGATGGCGTAGTCCTCGTTGACCTGTTCCTCGACCCAGTCAAGGTCGTCGAAGGCGATGTGGCGTTCGTGGCCGGCCTGCGGGTCCATGATGGCGCGCAGGGTGTGGGCCGAGGCGCCGCTAAAGCCGAGCACCAGCACGGGCTTCTGTTCGAGGCTGGTGATGAACAGCGCCAGTTCGAAGTCGGCGCGCGCCAGGAAGGGGGTGATCAGGTGCATCCAGAACGCGGCCACCAGGTTGCGGTACATGGGGTCGGCCGGCAGCGGCAGCAGCAGGCTTTTTTCGAGCCGGCTCGAACTGCTGGCCATGACCGGTTGGAGCAGCTGGCCGAGCGCCAGCAGAATCTGTCGCACCGAGCCGGCAAAGCCGCTCTGCGCCAGCAGGCGGTCGAGCGCGCCGACGGTCTGCAGGTCGAGAAAATCGTTGAAGGCGGCGTCGTAGGCGGCCGTGCGCAGGTCGACATCGACGAGCAGGCCGGCTACTTCCTGCAAAGGGGCGGCGGCATCGGGCGCGCCGGTGACGCCGGCGCTGAGCGTGGCGAGCCGGCTCCACAGGCGGTTGAGCACCAGCGGCGCGTCCGGCACGAAAGCGGCCGGGTCGGCGATGTCCATGCTGCTCATCATGAGAAACGGAAAACGGCGGTTCGACTGGTCGCTGCTGGCGACGATGTGGCCGGCGATGGCCTGGCGGCGGCGCGGCCCGATGAAGGCGAAATGCAGCGGGGCGACGGCGTCGTAGTGCAGCTTCCAGCGGGCGTCGGCACTCATCAGGTCCATGGCTTGCGCCAGCCAGTCGTCGAGCAGCTTGATCAGGGCCGGGTTGTCGCTGGCCTTGACGAAGTCGCCCCGGCTGGGGATCTTGCCGAAGTAGCCGATGGGCGTGGCGGTGGCGGTCGGAACGCGGCTCATTGGGCGGCTCCCGCAACGGCGTTCGATGCCAGCGGCGCTGCCTGCGGCGCCGGCGCGGTAATCGATTCGGGCAGCTTGAGGCGCTTGAAGCCCTGGCCGGCCGGCGCAGGCGCGGCGGCGGCCACCGCTGGCTTCTGGGTGCCGATGATCTTCAGGTTGGCGGTCACCACCACGCCGGCATTGTCCCAGCTCAGTTCAAAGACGCCGCCGTCCTTGCGCTTGCGCTTGGCCGCTTCGACCATTTTCTTGAGGCCGAAGTGGCCCGGTTCGTTGAGCAGCACCACGGTGCGGCCTTCCGGCGTGATGGCGGTGATGCGCGAGCCGGGCACACCGCGCGGATTCGGCCACGCCATGTTGACCCATGGCTGCGGCTGGCCGCGCCAGCGCAGGGCCTGGCCGTCGATCTCGATGGTGAATTCGGTGGCGCCGGTGGCGCCGAGCGCCTGCAGGTCGAACATGGTCTGCGCCTCGCCGCCGCTGGAGGCGACCGTGTTAGCCACGCCGGCGGCGCTGAGCGGGGCGATCCAGCCGGGGAAGCTGGCCACCACCGGCGGCGCCAGGTTGATGCCCATGTTGGCCCAGGTGCGCGCGGCGAGTGCGTCGCCGCGCCGCACCACCAGCGGGCCGATGGTGGTGTCGAAGAATTTGGCGATGGCGCCTTGCGGGCCGAACACGGCGCCGATCTCCTCGTTGCTTGCCTCAGCACGCGATTCGGTGGCGAACGGGAACTTGACGGCGAGGCTGGTCTGGAAGGGCTTGAGCACCTGGGCCGCCCACACCTTGTTAATTTCGGTTTCGGTCGGCTTGACGATGACGGCGAAGCTTTGCATCAGCGGACGCACCAGGATGGGACGGATGGCGGCCTTTTGCGTGTCGGTCATCCCGGTGAGCATCTGCTCGTCGACGTACTTGAGGGCCTCGGCCAGTTCGGAGCCGCTGCCGTCGAGCGTTTGCTGCATCAGCTGCTTGGCGCCGGGACCGGGGTCGCCCTGGTTCTTGATGGTGTTGAAGCGGGTGCGCAATTTGGAGAGCTGGTCCATGTAGCCGCGCATGAGCGAGGCGCCCTGGTCCTTGGCCACCACCATGCGGGCGACACCGGCGAATTCGCGGCCGACGGGTCCCAGCGGCAGCGCCGCGGCCTGGGCGTTGGGGGTGGACGGCAGGTTGACGTTGATCTGCGACGGCTTCTGGCGCAGGATCACTTCCTTGAACCAGCCGGCGACGCCGCGCTGGGCGCGCTGCAGGCCGGCGTCGATCAGCGAGGGGTTGTCCCACGAGGTTTGCTCGTACACGGTGGTCATGAGTTTATTGAGCGGCGAGATCTGCGGATCGCCAAGGCGGTTCATGGCGACGGCGGCGGCGTCGAAGCCGTCAAGGTCGCGGATGGTGACGCCTTGCACGAACTTCTGCCACTCCTTCGCGTAGTCGTTCTTATAGAGTTCGACCAGCGATTTCTGGATTTGTTCAGGACTTCCTTCGAGCGTCAGGTCGTCGCGCGAAGCGGTCTTGAGGACCCAGTCGGCGCTTTGCAGTTCGCGGTTGGCGGCGTCGCGGAATGCTTCCTTGACGTAGCCTTCCCAAGCTTCGCGGGTGAAGCTGCCGGGGATGGCGTAGCTGCCGAGGATCAGTTCCTTGTCCTGCTCGCCGACGATGCGCGCCACCGTCATCGAGGGGAAGCGGGTGGCGGCGCGCGCCTTGACGTCGGCGTACACGCGCTCGCGCGCCGGCATGCCGCGCACCACGCGTTTGAGGTTGTCGCGGGTCTGGTCGACCAGCGCGAGTTTGCTGTCGATCTGCGGCCACGAGGTATCGTTGATCTGAGCCAGGTGGAAGGTGATGATGCGTTCGGCGCCACGGATCATCTGCTCGCGCGGCATGGCGCCGCGATTGGCGTCGAGCCAGCCGCGCCAGTAGCGGGTCAGCTGGTCGTTCAGATGGCCGCCCTCGGCGCGCGACTTGTCGCTCAACATGAGGTAGGTCTTGAGCGCGTTGTAGGCGTCTTCCACGCTGGTGGGCGAAGCATCCTTGAATTGCTGCGGGACGGCGGCGGCCGGCGCATCGGCGACTTTGGCGCCAGGCGCATCGGCCGCTTTCGGCGCCGGCTGGAGTTGCGCGGCGTTGGCGTTGACGTCGGTCAGAAAGCCTTCCAGCGACTGGGCGACCGGCTTGAGCATCAGTTCGCGCACGCCGTTGAAGTATTCCTCGCGCAGCTTGCGTTCTAGGTAATCACCCTGGTACAGGCCGAGGCTGAGCGAGAGGGGCCGGTGATCGCGGTATTTTTCGAGCTGCTCGATGCGGTCCTGGAGAATCTGCATGGCGTTGAAACGCGATTCCAGGTCGATGCGCGCGGACTGCACCTTGACCGCCTGGGCCAGGTCGGCTTCGACATTGGCGGTCAGCTGGCGGTTGTTCATGTACGACCAGCTCCATCCGCCCAGCGCCAGGCCGGCCAGCGCGGTGGCGGCGAAAAAGGCGCCGTAGCGCAGGCGGGTCTTGGCGGGACTGGCGTATTGGGCGACCAGGTTCTTGTCGGCGAAGATCACCTTGCGGAACAGATTGAGCAGGAAGTAGCCTTGCTGGCTGCTGGTCTCGTCGCTTTCCTTGGCCTGCAGCTTGATGTCGAAGCGCTGGGCCACACGTTGCGAGGAAGCCGACACCGACTCGCCTTCCTGCAAGGCGCTGGTGAAGTAAAAGCCACGGAACACCGGCTTGAACTGGAAGGGGTTTTCCTCGAACAGGGTGGCGATGAAGGCGCGCAGCGGCGCCTTGATGGTCGAGAATTCGAGCGGGAAGGTGAACACGCCGGGCGGCATGCGCTCGCGCCACTGCAAGGCCATATTGGCCTGGCTCAGGTCCTTCAAGCCGTCGTAGAGTTCATCGAAGCGGGCGTCGAACTGGTCGAGCACCTGCTGACCGGTGGTCGACTGGCTGTAGGGCAGGGTAGCGCCCCAGACGCGGTCACGCTCGCCGCGCTCGGCGTCCTGGAAGAATTCGTTAAAGCCGGTGATCAGGTCGGCCTTGGTGAAGATCACGTAGACCGGCGCGTGGACTTCGAGCTTCTCGGTCAGTTCCTGCACGCGCTGGCGCAGGTTCTTGGCCAGGTTGATGGCGAACTCAGGACGGTTGCCGGTCAGTTCTGCCACGCTGACGGCGATGATGATGCCGTTGATCGGGGCTTTTTTGCGGTATTTTTTCAGCAGCGACAAGAAGCCGAACCACTCGGTGCGGTCTTCGTCGACCACCGAATAGCGTCCGGCGGTGTCGAGCAGGATGCCGTCGGTGGTGAAGAACCAGTCGCAGTTACGGGTGCCGCCCACGCCCTGCACGATTTTGCTGTCGGCGAATGGGAACTGCAGGCCGGAACTGGCGATGGCGGTGCTCTTGCCGGCCGCCGGATTGCCGATCACCATATACCAGGGCAGCTCGTAGAGCGCGGCGTCGCCGGACAACTGGCCCAGCTTCGATCCCTTGATGGTGGCGATGGCCTCCAACATGCGCTGCTTGATGACGTCGTTTTGCTGGCGCTGCACCGGGTCGGCCTTGACCTGCGCCTTGCTGACCTGCTGTTCGAGCATGCCGCCCAGTTGCGCGCCTTCGCGCCGGCGGCCGCGGCGGCGCCACAGCCAGACCAGGATGCCGGCCGCAAAAGCGAGCGCCAGCACGCCGAGGGCCCAGGCCATGCGCACCTCGAGCAGGGCGGCGCCGATCAGCAGGAAGGCGGCGAAGGCCAGCCAGCCGATGACGAGCAGGCTGGTGCGGTGGGTCAGGAATTGCCGGATTTTTTGCATCATCGTTGCGAACTCGGTGGGATAGACATTCAGGTAAGGGATGGCGCCGGCACGATCAGGGCGGCGCTGCGGCGGTAAGGATCTTCGTTACTGATACACAGGACGGGCGCGGCGCGCTCCTGCGCCTGCTGATGCGCCAGCGCCAGCGCGGTCATGTAGGGCACGGTGCCGCACGTGCCGGCGCCAGCGCCGACCCGCAGCACGTCGGCGACGGCATCGAGCTGGGGCGCGGCGGCCGAGGCCAGCGCCATGAGCTCCATCACGCGGCTGTTGCGGTGCCCGGTGTCGGCCACCAGCATGGCCAGCTGCGCGGCCGGCAGCGCGGCGCGCGCCAGCAGCTTGTCGACCAGCGCCGCCAGCACGGCGGGATCGGCCCGTTTGGCGGCGTCGGCGGAGGCGTCGCGGCGCGCTTCGGCAACCGTGTGCAGCAGCGTCCAGGCGTTGTCGTCGAGTGCGCGGGCCTGGCGCACATCGGTGAGCAGCAGGCCGGCGGCGCCTTCGCCGGGAATCAGGCCCTGCGGCCGGGCCGCGCCGAACAGGGTGCCGGCGGCGGCCCAGTCGGCCACGCTGGCGTCGTCGATGTGCGAGGCGCAGGCGACCAGCATGGCGGTCAGCGGCGCATCGCCGAGGGTCAGGTGGTGGGCCAGCCGGGCCAGCACCGCCGACGGCGCCGCCCCGCGCGCGTTGACCGGCAGGTCGGGCGCCAGGCTGATGAAGTCGGCCGGCCAGCCGAACTGGCCGGCGGTATGG
>JBDSTZ010000424.1:0-8763 GCA_039927975.1 Massilia sp.
CAGCCCACCAGTCGGCGCCGCCGACGCGGGCCTGGGCCAGGATCAGGGCGGTGGTGTCGGCAATCGTACGGCTCCAGGTGGGGGCGCCATGCTGGTCGCTGACCACCCGCAAACTGTCGCGCTCGGCCGCCAGGCGCAGCATGGTCAGCAAGAAGTTCTTGCCGCGCATGCCATACACCCAGCTGGTGCGCAGGATCAGGTGGTCGACGCCTGTGGCGGCGATTGCTTGCTCGCCAGCCAGCTTGGATTGCCCATAGACATTGATCGGTCCGGTCGGATCGGTTTCCACATAAGCCCCCGCCTTCGTGCCGTCGAACACATAGTCGGTCGAATAGTGGACCATCGCCGCGCCCAGCCTGACCGCTTCCTCGGCCATCACGGCGGGCGCCTCGGCGTTCACGCGCATCGCCAGCGCCACCTCGGTTTCCGCCTTGTCGACCGCGGTGTAGGCGCCGGGATTGACGATCAGGCCGGGGCGCACAGCGCGGATCACGTCGCGCACCTGGTCGAGGTCGGACAGGTCGAGTTCGGCGCGCCGCGGCGCCACCACCTGCCCCAGGCCCTGCAAGCTGCGCTCGAGTTCGTAACCAACCTGGCCGTTGGCGCCGGTCAACAGAATCTTCAAGGGAAGACCTCGGCATCGGCCAGCAGCTTGCCCTGGCTGTCCTTGCCCGAGAGCATGGGCGCGCCGCTCAGCGGCCACTCGATGGCCAGCGCCGGGTCGTTCCACAGGATCGAACGCTCGAATTCCGGCGCCCAGTAATCGGTCGTCTTGTACTGGCATTCGGCGGTGTCGCTGGTGACCACGAAGCCGTGGGCGAAACCGGGCGGGACCCAGATCTGGCGGCGGTTTTCGGCCGACAATTCAACCCCGATCCAGCGCCCGAAGAAAGGCGAAGCGCGGCGCAAATCGACCACCACGTCGAAAATCGCGCCGGCCGTCACCCGCACCAGCTTGCCCTGCGGCTGGCGGATCTGGTAATGCAGCCCGCGCAAGACATTCTTGGCCGACTTGGAATGGTTGTCCTGCACGAACTGGGTGCGCAGGCCGGTCAATTCCTCGAAGCGGCGCGCATTGAAACTTTCAAAGAAAAAGCCACGGTCGTCGCCAAAGACTTGCGGTTCAAAGATCAGCACCTCGGGAATGGCGGTCGGTGTTACTTTCATCAAAATACCTTATCGTTGAGAACCTGCAGCAAATACTGGCCGTAGCCGTTCTTTTTGAGGGGCTCGGCCAGTCTCGCCAAGGTTTCGCCCGAAATATAGCCCTTGCGAAAAGCGATTTCCTCGGGCACCGCCACTTTCAAGCCCTGGCGTTTCTCGATCGTCGCGATAAACTGCGAGGCGTCGAGCAGCGATTCGTGGGTGCCGGTGTCGAGCCAGGCCATGCCGCGTCCCATGACTTCGACCTGCAGCTCGCGGTTTTCCAGATACACCCGGTTGACATCGGTGATTTCCAGCTCGCCGCGTTTGGACGGCTTGATATCGGCGGCGATATCGCACACCTGGCGGTCGTAGAAATACAGGCCGGTGACGGCGTAATTCGATTTCGGCTGCAGCGGCTTTTCCTCGATCGAGACGGCTTGCTGGCCGCCATCGAATTCCACCACGCCGTAGCGCTCCGGATCGTGCACGTGATAAGCGAACACCGTGGCGCCGTCGCTGCGCGCGGCGGCCATCGCCAATTTCTGGTCGAGCCCGTGTCCATAATAAATGTTATCGCCGAGGATGAGCGCCGACGGATCGTTGCCAACGAAATCGCGGCCGATGATGAAGGCTTGCGCCAGGCCGTCCGGCGAAGGCTGCACCGCGTAACGAATCGTAATGCCCCACTGGCTGCCATCGCCGAGCAGGTCGGCAAAGCGCGGGGTGTCCTGCGGCGTCGAGATAATCAAAATATCGCGGATGCCGGCGAGCATGAGCGTGGTCAACGGATAATAAATCATCGGCTTGTCGTACACCGGCAGCAATTGCTTGGAAATGCTGGTGGTGACCGGATAAAGCCGGGTGCCGGAGCCCCCGGCCAGAATGATGCCCTTGCGATTAGATGATGCGCTCATGCCTGGTTCTCCCGCTGTGCATAATTTTTTTCGACCCAGTTCAGATAGGCGCCCGATTGGACGTCGGCCACCCAGGCCTGGTTGGCCAGATACCAGCTGACCGTTTTGCGGATGCCGGTTTCAAAGGTTTCGGCCGGTTTCCAGCCCAATTCACGCTCGAGCTTGCTCGCATCGATGGCGTAGCGGCGGTCGTGGCCGGGACGGTCCTGCACATAGGTGATCTGCGCGCGGTAGCTGGTGTCTTTCGGCGCCTGCTGGTCGAGAATGTCGCACAGGGTGTGCACCACCTCGATATTGGCCATTTCATTCCAGCCGCCGACGTTATACACCTCGCCCGGCGTGCCAGCGGCCAGCACGCGGCGGATCGCGGTGCAATGGTCGCTGACGAACAGCCAGTCGCGCACCTGCATGCCGTCGCCGTAGATCGGCAGCGGTTTGCCGGCCAGCGCGTTGGCGATAATCAGCGGAATGAGCTTTTCGGGGAAATGATAAGGACCGTAATTGTTCGAGCAATTGGTGGTCAGGACCGGCATGCCATAGGTGTGATGGTAGGAGCGCACCAGGTGGTCGGACGCCGCCTTGGAGGCCGAATACGGGCTGTTCGGCGCGCAGGCGGTCGTTTCGGTGAACGGCGCGTCGTTCGGACCGAGGGTGCCGTAGACTTCATCGGTCGAGACGTGCAGGAAGCGGAAGGCGGCCTTGGCGTCGTCGGCCAGCGCGCTCCAGTAGGCACGCGCGGCTTCGAGCAGGCTGAAGGTACCGTTGATATTGGTGTTGATGAATTCGCCAGGGCCATGGATCGAGCGGTCCACATGGCTTTCGGCGGCAAAGTGCACGATCGCGCGCGGGCGGTGCAAGGCCAGCAGTTCACTCACGGCGCGCTGGTCGCAAATGTCGGCGCGCACGAAGATATGGCGCGGATCATCCTTGAGCGTGGTCAGGTTGTTCAAATTGCCCGCATACGTCAGTTTGTCGAGATTGATCACCGGTTCGTCGCTCTGGGCCAGCCAGTCCAGGACGAAATTCGAACCGATAAATCCGGCGCCGCCAGTCACTAATATCATTGCTTACCCACCAAGTCATATAGTCGAGAACGCAATTCTATGTGAAACTTGCGTCTGGAAACGTTATTTAATCAGCGCGGCGGGGCAAGCCGCAACAAATATCGCCGAAAAACATGAAAACTTACGTGATTGGCGATCTGCAGGGATGCATCGATGAAACCGAACTGCTGCTGGGGCGGATCGCCGCCGACGCGGCCGGCGCGCACCGGGTGCTGTTTCTCGGCGACCTTGTCAACCGAGGTCCGGCCTCGCTGGCCGCGCTGCGGCGGGTCAAGGCGCTCAATGAATCGGACAAGGATGTCGGCGCCGACTGCGTGCTGGGCAATCATGACTTGCACCTGCTCGCGGTCGCTTGCGGCGCCTGCCGGCCGGCCAAGAGCGACGATTTCGACGCCATCCTGAATGCCGCCGACGCCGCCGGCCTGATCGACTGGCTGCGCCGGCGCCCGCTGGCGCTGATGGCGCAGGGCCACCTGCTGGTGCACGCCGGCGTGCTGCCGGCGTGGAGCGCGGCGCAGACCCTGGCACTGGCCGAGGAAGTGGCGCAGGCGCTGCGCGGGCCCGATTGGGCCGGCTTCCTGCGCGAGATGTACGGCAACCTGCCGGCGCGCTGGGACCCGGCGCTGCGCGGCGCCGAGCGATTGCGCTGCATCGTCAACGCCCTGACCCGGATCCGCCTGTGCACCGCGGACGGCGAGATGGACTTCACGCAGAAGGAAAGCGCGGACGCGCCGCCAGGCTCCGGCCTGCTGCCGTGGTTCGACCTGCCGCAGCGGCGCAGTGCCGATGTGACGGTGGTGTTCGGCCATTGGTCGGCGCTCGGCCTGCTGCTGCGGCCGGACGTGATCTGCCTCGACAGCGGCTGCGTGTGGGGCGGCCAACTGAGCGCGCTGCGGCTGGAGGACCGCGCACTGCTGCAGGTCGAGTGTCCGCAATATCAGCGCATCAAGGGGCAGCCGGCCCACTAAGGCGCGCTTGCAGGCCGCCGCTCGCCGAGTCACGCCGTCGTCAACCCTTCGTCCGCCGCCAGCGCCGCCGCCACCGCATCGTGGGCGGCGCGCGCCAGTTCGCGCCGGTGCGCGCCGGCCGCGTCGAGCGGCGCGAGGCAAGACAAGCGGGCGCGCAAGCCGCGCGCCGACAGCACCGCCGCGATACTTTGCATGAAGCTCATGTCGCCGACGAAATCGACCGCCGGATGGGGCATGCCGGCCGCATCGAGATAGCTGATCGCGTACGGCTGGACCGGCACGCCGGCGTCGATCGCCGCTTCGAACAGATTGGCGTGAAAGGCCAGCATGGCGCCCTGGCTGGCGGTGGTCCCCTCGGGGAAGAAGGCGACCCGCTCGCCCTCGGCCAGGCTGGCCACCACGCCTTTGAAAATATGTCGCAGGTCGCGCCGGTTGCCGCGCGCGATGAACACCGTGCCGGCCTGCGCCACCAGCCAGCCGAGCACCGGCCAGGCGCGGATTTCGGCCTTGGCGACAAAGCGGCAGGGGTAAATGGCGTTGATGACGAAGATGTCGAGCCAGGAGACGTGGTTGGCGACGATCAGCGCATGCGCCAGCGGCGGCGCCAGCGGCGCTTCTTCAAGCGCCACCCCGCAAATCGCCAGCAGGCGGCGTGACCAGCGCCGGATATGCGCGCGCCGCCGCCCGCTATCGATCCAGGGAAAACGCAGCGCGCAAATGGTCAGCCCGAGCAGAATGTGCAGGGCGACGCGGATCGAACGATAAATGAACTGCAAGCGCATGGGAAGCCGGAGGGAAGCCGCCGCGCGCGAAAAAAGCGGGCGGCCCCGGAATTCTACAGGCAGCGCACGCCCGAGGCCAGCAGCCAGGCGTGCGCGCTGCGCGCTAGCGCTCGAACACCACCTGGCCGGCGACGATGGTGGCGATGACCTGGCCACTCAATTCGTAGCCAAGGAAAGGCGTGTGCTTGCCCTGGCTGGCCAGCGCCGCCGGCGCCACCGTCCAGCGCCGCGCCGGATCGAACAACACCACGTCGGCCGGCGCGCCAGGCGCCAGCTGGCCGGCGCCGAGACCGGCGATGCGGGCGGCGTCGCAAGTGACCTTGGCGATCGCGCGCGACAAGGCGCCGGGCGCGGCGCCCGGCTCCAGCTTGCCGGCGGCGTAATCGTCGGCCCACTTGAGGGTGAGCGAGAGCAGCAGTTCGAGCCCGGTGGCGCCGGGCGACGCCTCGCCGAACGGCAGCAGCTTTTCGTCGTCGTCGACCGGGGTATGGTCGGAGCAGATGGCGTCGATGGTGCCGTCGATCAGGCCGGCGCGGATCGCCTCGCGGTCGCGCTGGCTGCGAAACGGCGGGGTCACGCGCGCGTTCGAATCGAAAAAGCCGATGTCGGCGTCGGTCATGTGGATGTGGTGGACGCCGACGTCGCAGCTGACCGGCAAGCCTTCGCGCTTGGCGGCGCGCACCAGTTCGAGGCCGGCGGCCGACGACATGCGGCACAGGTGGACCCGGGCGCCGGTGGCGCGCACCAGCTCAAAGATCGTGTGCAGGGCGATCGTCTCGGACATCACCGGCACGCCGGCCAGGCCCAGGCGCGACGCCAGCGGGCCGCTGTGGGCGATGCCGCCGCGGCCGATATGGGCGTCCTGCGGGCGCAGCCAGACGGTGTACTCGAACGTCTTGGCGTACTGCAGCGCGCGCAACAGCACGTTGGTGTCCTCGATCGGCACCTCGGCGTGGGCGAAGCCGATGCAGCCGGCCTCGGTCAGCTCGGCCATCTCGGTGAGCGCGGCGCCTTTCAGGCCCATGGTCAGGGCGCCGAGCGGATGGACCTGCGCCGCATTGAGGCCGCGCGCGCGGTGCTTGAGCATTTCGACCAGGCCCGGCTCGTCGAGCACCGGATCGGTGTCGGGCGGGCACACCAGGCTGGTCACGCCGCCGGCGATCGCCGCCTGCATTTCCGATTCCAGCGTGGCCTTGTACTCGTAGCCCGGTTCGCGCAGGCGCGCCGACAGGTCGACCAGCCCGGGCGCGACCACCAGGCCGCGCGCGTCGATGCGGCGCTCGGCCTCGAAGCCGGCCGGCGCGGCGCCCACCGCGACGACCTTGCCGTCGGCGATGAACAGGTCTTGCACGGCGTCGATGCCATTGGCCGGATCGATCAATCGGCCGTGTTGAATATGTAGTTTCATCCGTGGGTTCCCGCCAAAATGCTCATTACCGCCATCCGCACCGCGATCCCGAAGGTCACCTGCGGCAGGATCACCGCCTGCGGCCCGTCGGCCACCGCCGAATCGATCTCGACCCCGCGGTTCATCGGCCCCGGGTGCATCACGATCGCGTCCGGCTTGGCCAGCGCGAGGCGCTCGGGCGTCAGGCCGTAGCTCTTGAAATACTCTTGCGCCGACGGCAGCAGCGCACCCGACATGCGTTCGCTTTGCAGGCGCAGCATGATGATCACGTCGACGCCCTTGAGGCCTTCGTCCATGTCGGTGAAGACCCGCACGCCCATCTGGTCCAGGCCACCCGGCAGCAGGGTGTGCGGACCGATCGCCCGCACCTCCGGCACGCCGAGGGTGGTCAGGGCGTGGATGTCCGAGCGCGCCACCCGGCTGTGCAGGATGTCGCCGACGATCGCCACCGTCAGGTTGGTGAAGTCCTTCTTGTAGTGGCGGATGGTGTACATGTCGAGCAGGCCCTGGGTCGGGTGGGCGTGCCGGCCGTCGCCGGCGTTGACCACGTGGACGTGGTTCTGGCGGGTGTCGACCAGGTGCTTGGCGATCAGGTAGGGCGCGCCCGACTGCGCGTGGCGCACCACGAACATATCGGCGTGCATGGCCGACAGGTTGTCGATGGTGTCGAGCAGCGACTCGCCCTTGCTGGCCGAGGAAGCCTGGATGTTCAGGTTGATGACGTCGGCCGACAGGCGCTTGGAGGCGATCTCGAAGGTGGTGCGGGTGCGCGTCGAATTCTCGAAGAACAGGTTGAACACGCTCTTGCCGCGCATGAGCGGCACCTTCTTGACTTCGCGGTCGGAGATGCTGACGAAGGAGGAGGCGGTGTCGAGGATATGGTTGACGATCGACTTGGGCAAGCCTTCGATCGTCAGCAGGTGCTGCAGCTCGCCGTTTTTATTCAGTTGCGGATTAAGCATGGTCGCTTTCAGTCTTTTCTACGTCGGTCTTGTCTATTTAAATCTTGTCTTCTTCTTCGAGCGACAGCGAGAGCGCGCCGGCGGCGTCGCGCTGCAGCACCAGCGCCTGGCTGGCCGTCAGGTTCGCCTGCAGGGCGACGAAATCGGCCGCCACCGGCAGCTCGCGCCCGCCGCGGTCAGCCAGCGCGGCGAGCATGATGCGCGCCGGCCGGCCGTAATCGAACAGCACGTTGATCGCCGCGCGCGTGGTGCGCCCGGTGTAGAGCACATCGTCGACCAGCACGATGTTGGCGCGGTCGACATCGAAGCCGATCTGGGTCGGCTTGACGTCCGGGTGCAAGCCCTTGCGCGCGTAATCGTCGCGGTAGAACGAGACGTCGATGAAGCCGAGCCGCTGCTGCAGGCCGAGATCGGCCGCCAGCTTCTCGGCCAGCCAGGCGCCGCCCGAATGGATGCCGACGATGGCGGCGTCGGGCACGCCGTCGAGGCCCGCGCGCACCTGCTCGAGGAGCGTGCGGTACAGGGCCGGCGCGTCGTACTGTCTAGTGGATGTTGGCATGGTCGTCAAAGTATTGTTGCAAAATGATGGCGGCGGCCTTGGCGTCGATGATCTCGCCGCGCTTGGCCTCGATCACGGCCGACGAGTAGCGTTCGTCGACCAGGGTCACCGGCAGATTGAAGCGGCCGTGCAGCTGGTTGGCGAAGCGGCGGCAGCGCAGCGTCATCTCATGTTCGGCGCCGTCCGGGTGGCGCGGTTCGCCGACCACCAGGCGGGCCGGCTGCCATTGCGCGATCAGGGCGCCGATCTGGGCGAAGCGGGCGGCGTTGTCGATCGCCTTGACCACCGCCAGCGGCTGCGCATGGGCGGTCAGGGTGTTACCCATGGCGATACCGATACGCTTGATGCCGAAATCGAAACCGAACACCAGCTCAAGCACGGGCGCATCCGCCACGCCGGCGCACTGGCGCCCGCTCACGCATGGCCGGCCTCGGAGGTCAGCATCATGGGGTCGATGCCGAGCAGTTTGATGGCGGCATTGTAGCGCTCTTCGATCGGCAGGTCGAAAATGACGTGGGCCTCGGCGCCCACCGTGAGCCAGCCGTTGCGACCGATTTCATCCTCCAGCTGGCCGGGACTCCAGCCGGCATAGCCGATCGACACCAGCATGCGCTGCGGGCCGTCGCCGTTGGCGACCGCCTCGAGCACGTCGATCGAGGTGGTGAACGCGACGTCGTCGGTGACGGTCAGCGAGGACGAGTAGCGCGCGCCAGGCGTGTGCAGCACGAAGCCGCGGTCGTCCTGGACCGGGCCGCCGAACATGATCGGTTCATTGACGACGGTGGTGCGCAAGCCGTCGGCAAGTTTGAGGTCGATCCGTTCGAACAGCACTTCCATGGTCATGTCGGTCGGCTTGTTGATGACCACACCGAGCACGCCTTTGTCGTTATGCTCGCAGATATAGACCACGGTGCCGCCGAAAATCGGGTCCTGCATCGATGGCATCGCTATCAGGAAATG
>JBDSTZ010000425.1:0-1558 GCA_039927975.1 Massilia sp.
CGAAGCCCTTGAGGAATTGCGCCAGCTGGGCGCGGATCTTGTCGTCGACCAGCTCGCCGCCTTCGCTGAACACGCTGCCGGCGCGCGAAACCATCAGGCGACCGCCGAAGTACGGCCGGGTGCCAAGGGTGCGCAGCACCGGCAGCCAGGCGTCCTGCGCGAGGATGGTGCCGAAGCCGCCGGGCGAGGCGCCGATCACGGCGACCGGGCGGTTGCCGAACACCTTGGGAATATCGGCCGCTGGACGGGTCAGCCAGTCGATGGCGTTTTTCAGCACGCCGGGGATGGCGTTGTTGTATTCGGGCGTGGCGATCAGCAAGCCGTCGGCGCCGGCCACCAGTTGTTTCAAGGCCTCGACCGTGGCGGGGATGCCCTCGCTCGCTTCGACATCGCCGTCATACAGCGGAATGCCCTTGATGGTGGCGATCTCGAGCGTGGCGCCGGCGGGCATCAGGGTGGCGGCCGCGCGCAGCAGCGAGGCGTTGTACGAACCTGCGCGCAGGCTGCCGGAAATGGCGACGATCTTGGTCAAGCTGTTCTCCTGGAAGTGGGATGGCTATGGAACAGATCATACTGCACCGGCGGCCGCCGCGCAGACCGGTCGCCGGCGCCTAGTTCCATTTGCCGGCGGCGCCGCCCAGGCTGTAGCGGCCGGCGCCCAGCACGGCCACGGCCAGCGCGGCGGCCAGGTAGATGCCCTGCAATTCGAGCGCCCAGCCGCCGGTTTTGCCGATGCTGAATAAATCGCCGGTGTGCACCAGCAGGAAAGCGACCAGCATATTGATGGCGATGACCAGCGCGGCGGCGCGCGTCCACAGGCCGGCGAGCACCAGCAGCGGCGCCACCACTTCGCCGACGTAGACCAGGTAGCCGACGGCGGGCGGCAAGCCGGCCTTGGCGACCAGGCCGGTGATGAAGCCGACCCCGCCGATGATCTTGGAGACGCCGTGGAACAGGATCAGGATGGCGAGCGCGGCGCGCAGGAGCAGCTTGCCGGCGTCGTCGAACGGGCCATATGGCAAGGATCGGGGGCTGGACATGGCGGTTCCCTGTCGAGTTATCAATCCGCTCATTGTGTGGCAATACAGCGCTTGGGTGGCGCGCGGCTGACATCGGAAGCGACGAAAAAGCCGGTGCGGCGATCACCTGGGATGCCGGACGGGCGTCAGGTGTGCGGCGCCTGGGGGGGCCATGCAGCCATCGGGGGATTTTGCGCCGGCTTCGCTGTCGAGAATTCTTACAGTCGCTCGGCTGCAGCACTCTACAACTTTCCTAAGCAATTGATCTTGCAGGAAATTTCCAAGTGGCATGATAGTTACTATCCGTTAACGTACAATTCTATAAACCACTATTTTGGATTTGACATGAAAAAAGCTCTGCTCGGTCTGCTGCTCTCCACCCTGGTCTTCAACGCCTCGGCCTCGACCGTCTACACCAACAGCGCTAGGAGTTTGCGCGGCAGAAGCCGTTCCGTCATCCGTTTGCGTGTTGTAAACTAGGCGGATGACGACGAGCTATCTACCCTACGATCCTCAACAGCAATTTCTTCTGCCCCACG
>JBDSTZ010000426.1:0-11775 GCA_039927975.1 Massilia sp.
CAGCGCTTGTCGATTTCCAGCGCCTCGCCCTGCAGGCTGGAGGTGAGGGCGTCGCGGATCGGCTCGATCATCGAGTAGGGCATGCAGAAGTGGATCTGGCCCGACACCGAGCCGAGCTCGACGGTAAACGTCGACGACACCACCACCTCGTTCGGCGTGGCGATGTTGGCGAACTGGGTGTTCATCTCGGAACGGATATATTCGAACTCGACTGGAAACACCGGTTCCCACGACTTGGTGTAGGCCTCGAACACGATATCGAGGATGCGCAGGATGATGCGCTGCTCGGTCTGGGTGAAGTCGCGTCCCTCGACGCGGGTGTGGAAGCGGCCGTCGCCGCCGAACAGGTTGTCGACCAGCAGGAACACCAGGCCCGGATCGAACACCATCAGGGCGGTGCCGCGCAGCGGCTTCATGTGCACCAGGTTGAGGTTGGTGGGCACCACCAGATTGCGGATGAACTCGCTGTACTTGCTGACCCGCACCGAGCCGACCGACACTTCGGCGCTGCGGCGCAGGAAGTTGAACAGGCCGACCCGCAGCAACCTGGCGAAGCGCTCGTTGATGATCTCGAGCGTCGGCATGCGGCCGCGCACGATGCGCTCTTGCGTGGCCAGGTTGTAGGTGCGAACTCCCGTGGTTTCTTCAGGCGCGGCAGCGTCGTCCTGATCACCGTTGACGCCCTTGAGGAGGGCGTCGACTTCTTCCTGGGAGAGGAAATTATCGGCCATGATGGGTTACTGGATGATGAAGGACGTAAACAGCACGTCGCTCACGTGTTGCGGTTCGCCCTTGTCGACAAAGGGTTGCTTGGCGGCGGCGATGATTTCCTTCGCCAGCAGTTTCTTGCCGTCGACGGTGGAAATCTCCGAGGCCTTCTTGCCCGACAGGATCAGCAGCACGCGGCTGCGGATCTTCGGCATATTGTCCTTGATGATGGCCACCTCGTCGGCGTTCTGCACTTGCAGGGTGAAAGTGATCTGCAGATACTGGTCGCCGTTTTCCGGCTGCAGGTTGACGGTGAACGCTTCGATCGGCACGTATTCCGGCTTTTCGGCCTTGACCGTCTTGTGCTCGGCGCCGGCCGGCTTGCTCTGCGTGAAATACCACGCGCCGCCGCCGGCCGCGCCAAGCACGAGCACACCCAATACCGCGATCAGCATCAGCTTCTTCTTGGAAGACTTGGGCGCTGCGACCTCGGCTTTGGGATCAGCTTTCATTTTTGCATTCGCTTTCAAAATACTCCGTGGTGCTGTGAGTGGATGATGCCGCCATTATGTCATTATCGTGAATAAAGATCAGTCGGGATGCGTTGAAAAGAGGGAATATCCAGAGCCAGCTCGTGGCTTGAGCGGCACATCCTTGACTGATACACAAGCCGGCTGGCGGCGCCGGCAATATTCATTGGGACTATGCCAATTGGCGGATCGCCAAATGCATCGCCAATTCACCGTCATCCCCGCGCAGCACCCAGCGTCATCCCCGCGCAGGCGGGGATCCATACCACGCATGCGCGACGAGGGTATGGATTCCCGCCTGCGCGGGAACGACGTTGGAGGAGTCAGCGGACTAGCGATCAAGGGCTTCGGCTCGACCTCAGGCGAAGGTGTCGACCAGTCCCAGCGCACCCGATCTGACCGTGCTGCCGGCCACGACCTCGCTCGCACCGCCGCCATCGCGCCCGTTGCCGCGCCCATGATGCGCGCCGCCGCGTCCCGCTTCGCCCTGCGCCTGGCGCTGTTCCTGCGCGCCGGCGTTGACCGTCGCGCTACCCAGCGCAATGCCGTTCTCCCCCATCATGTCGCGCAGCTTGGGCAGCGCGTCTTCGAGCGCCTGGCGCACTTCCGGCTGCGCCGCGCTGAAGGTCACGCTGGCCTGGTCGTTGGTGACGTTCAGGACCACCTGCATCGGCCCCAGGTCGGGCGGGTTCAAGGTCAGGGTCGCGCTTTGCTCCTTGCCGGCCACCATCCAGATGATCTTCTGGCCCACCTGGTTATCCCAGGCCGGGGTACCGACGCGGGCGGCGATCTTGTCGGTCGCCGGCAGGCTGGCCTGCGGGGCCAGCGCCAGGCTGGCCTGCTGGACCTGGGCGCTGACCGGCGCGGCCGGCGCCGCGTCCTTCAAGGCCGCCGGTTCGGCGAGCTCGCGCGTGTGCAGCGCCACCACCGGCGCGGCGACAGCGGCGGCGGGACGGGCGCCTGGCGCCGCAGCCGCGCCGGCGCGATCCGGCTTGGCGTCGGTCGCAGTGTCGCCGGCGGCCAGTTTGAGTTTGTCGAGGCCTGTCAAGGCGGCGGCGTCGTGCGGCTCTGTCTGTGCGGCGGTGTCGGGCAGGGCGAACCCGGTGACCGCAGCCGGTTCGGCGCCGTCCTCTGCGATCGCTGCATCCGGCAGGGCGGCGGCCGGCAGCGCGACGGCGGCGGTGGCCAGTTCGGCCGGCGCCGCGCGCGCACTGGTGAGTGTGTCGGTGGCGACGGCGGGTGCCGCTGCGGCGGCGGGCGCCAGCGCCGGCTGATTGAAGCTGGCGACCAGCAGCATCAGGTCGGCCATCGGGTTCGCACCCTGGGTGTCGGTGGCCGCATCGGCGCCGCGCTTGTCGGCGCCTTCGCCCTGCGCGCCGGCGGCGTCGCTGGCGCTGGCGGCCTTGCCCGTGTCGGCGCTGGCCGGCGCGTCGGCCTGGCTGCCCGCGTCGGCGCTCTTGGCCTCGTCGGTCTGTTTCGGCGCCGGCTTGGCGCTCTCGGCCTGCTTGGCGGCCGGCGCCGGTTTGCCTGGCGCCGGCGTGTTCTGGCGCTGCGCGATCTGCTGCGAGAGGGCCTGGCTGAACTGGCCGGCGTCGGGCGCGGCGGCGTTGACCCCGCGCGCGCGAGCGGGGCGGGCGCTTGCGCCGGAAACCTGGATCGGGAGGGACGGTGTTTGCATGGTCGCTATCGTTTTCGGTTGGTCCGCCGGTGTCGGCGGATATACAGCAAAGGTTCGGGGCCAGGATTCGGTGCTAGGCGCCGCGCTTGTAATAGGCCTGGCGCGCCGCGTGTTCGTCCATCAGTTTCTGGTCCCGCTTGTTCTCCACGCGCAGCGCTTCGGCCGCCGCGCGTTCGTTGAGCGTGCGGTACGACAGCCGCTTGCGCTCGCATTCCTGCCAGGCGGCTTTTTCAAGGCCGCTCTTGTACTGCGCATGCTTGACCACTTCCTGCTGACCGTTGATAGCGTTGTCCAGCTTGTCCATGAAGGCGACGAAATTCCGGTAGGCCATCGGCGTGATGCCCGCCACCTGGGCGCCTTCGAGCCGGCGCGCGTAATCGTCGCGGTAACCGAACAGCATGGTCAGCTTCTGCTGCGCCTCGTCGACCGCCTTGAGCGCCGCGCCCAGCCGCTTGGCGGCGTCGTCGGCCTCGCGCTGGGCCAGTTCGATCAGGGTATCAAGTGCTGAACGGGTGGCCATAATGGGTGATTATAGGAGCGCGCCGGGCGCCGCCATCAGTCGAAAAGAGAGGTAAGTTGGCCCAAGCTCTCAAGCATGCCGACCTTGTCGGTGATTTCCTGGCACAGGAAATGCTCGATCTTCTCGTTCAGGGCGATCGCCTGGTCGAGCACGGGGTCGCTGCCGGGGGCGTAGGCGCCCACCGCGATCAGGTCGCGCGAGCGCTCGTAGCGCGAGTAGAGCTGTTTCAGGCGCCGCGCCGCGTGCTGGTGCGAGGGACTGGTGATCGAGTGCATGGCGCGGCTGATCGACTGTTCGATGTCGATCGCCGGGTAGTGGCCGGCTTCGGCCAGACGCCGGTTGAGCACGAAGTGGCCGTCCAGGATCGCGCGCGCCGAGTCGGCGATCGGGTCCTGCTGGTCGTCGCCCTCGGTCAGCACGGTGTAGAACGCGGTGATCGAACCGCCGCCTTCGAGCCCGTTGCCGGCCCGTTCGACCAGCACCGGCAGCTTGGCGAACACCGACGGCGGGTAGCCCTTGGTGGCGGGCGGCTCGCCGATCGCCAGCGCGATCTCGCGCTGCGCCATCGCATAGCGGGTTAGTGAATCCATGATCAACAGGACGTTCTGGCCCTGGTCGCGGAAGTGTTCGGCGATGGTGGTGGCGTAGGCCGCGCCCTGCAGGCGCATCAGCGGCGGCGCGTCGGCCGGCGCGGCCACCACCACCGAGCGGCGCATGCCCTCGGGACCGAGAATCTGTTCGATGAATTCCTTGACCTCGCGGCCACGCTCGCCGATCAGGCCGACGACGATCACGTCGGCGGTGGTGTAGCGCGCCATCATCCCCAGCAGGACCGACTTGCCCACGCCGGAACCGGCGAACAGGCCGAGGCGCTGGCCACGGCCGACGGTGAGCATGGAATTGATGACCCGCACGCCGACATCGAGCGTCTCGACGATGGGCGCGCGGTCGAGCGGATTGGCGGGGCGCACATTGATCGGCGCGCTGTCCTCGGCGTTGAGCGGTCCGAGGTTGTCGAGCGGGCGGCCGGCGCCGTCGAGCACGCGGCCAAGCAGGCTGGCGCCGACCGGCAGGTGGCGCGCGCGGTCGCTCGGGCGCCGGCGCGGATGGTTGACGGTGCCCGGGCGCGGCACGCTGGCCTCGACCGGGAACACGCGGGTGCCGGGGACAATGCCTTCGACGTCCGACTGCGGCATCAGGAACAGGCGCTCGCCGTCGAAGCCGACCACCTCGGCCTCGACCCGGCTGCCGTTCTGCATGGGGATGGTGCAGGCGCTGCCGACGGCCAGCTTGAGGCCGACGCATTCCATCACCAGGCCTGCCACGCGGGTGACGCGGCCGCAGATCTGCATCGGCTCGACGAAGCCGACCAGCGCGTCGCAATCCTTCAGGTAGGCGCGCCAGCGCGCGGTGTGTTTGTCAACGACGCGTTCGACCACGCGCTCGCCGGCATGGTCGCCGGCCGATGCGCCGACGGCGTCGCTCATGGCCCCAGCCATTCCATGTTTTTACCCAGCGCGGTCGCCAGTCGTTGCCAGCGCGCCCCGGCCTGGGCGTCGATTTGGTTGCTGGCGGTATCGAGCTTGCAGCCGCCGCGCGTGATGGCCGGGTCGGGGACCACGCGCCAGCCGCCCTTGTCGAGTTCTTCGCCGATGCCGTCGCGGACGATCTGGACGTCGTCCGGATGGAGCAGCAGCAGGGCCGGCTGCTGCAGCACCGGCAGGTATTCGATCGCCTCGCGCACCACCGGGATGATCAGCTCGGGTTTGACTTCCAGCGCGCTCCTGACCATGCTCTTGGCCAGGTGCAGCGCCAGTTCCAGCACGTCGTTGGCGATGGTTTCATCGGCCTGGGCGACCGCCGTGCCGAAGGTGACGGCGATCGACTGCAGGTGTTCGAGTTCGCGCGCGGCGTCGGCGCGGCCGATCGCCAGGCCGTCGGCGTAACCGGCAGCGTGGCCCTCGTCGTAGCCGATCAGGCGCGCTTCCTCGGTGGCGGCGGCGATCTGGTCGGGCGTGGGACCCTGCGGCACCGGCGGCGGCGCGGGCGCGCGTTTGGCGGCCGTGCTCGGACGGTCGTCGCCGAAGGAGTTCATCTCCCAGCGCTGGTAGGCGCTTTGCAGTTCTTTGGGCGTATCAGACAAACGAATCCTCACCTTTTCCACCTAATACGATCTGGCCTTCGTCGGCCAGGCGGCGCACGATCTGCAGGATCTGCTTTTGCTGCGCCTCGACCTCGGACAGGCGCACCGGCCCTTTCGATTCGAGGTCTTCGCGCATCATCTCACCGGCGCGCTGCGACATGTTGCGGAAGATTTTCTCGCGCAGGTCCTGCGAGGCGCCCTTGAGCGCGATGATCAGCATCTCGGACTGCACCTCGCGCAGCAGCAGCTGGATGCCGCGGTCGTCGATGTCGATCACGTTATCGAACACGAACATCTCGTCCATGATCTTCTGCGCCATGTCGTTGTCGTAGTTCTTGATGTTGTCCATCACCGAACCCTCTTGTTCGCCGCTCATGAAGTTGAGGATCTCGGCGGCCGCGCGCACCCCGCCCAGCGAAGACTTCTTGATATTCTCGTTGCCCGACAAGAGCTTGGTCAGCACGTCGTTCAGTTCGCGCAGCGCGGCCGGCTGCACGCCGTCGAGGGTGGCGATGCGCAGCACCACGTCGTTGCGCAGGCGGTCGGAAAAATTGCCGAGGATTTCGCAGGCCTGGTCGCGTTCGAGGTGGACCAGGATGGTGGCGATGATCTGCGGGTGCTCGTTGCGAATCAGTTCGGCCACCGAGGAGGCGTCCATCCACTTGAGGCTCTCGATGCCGGAGGCGTCCTTGCCGCCCAGGATGCGCGAGAGCAGCACCGAGGCCTTGTCGTCGCCCAGCGCCTTGGTCAGCACCTGGCGGATGTACTCGTCGGAGTCGAGACCGACCGTCGAATTGAGTTCGGTCTGGGCGCGGAAGGAGTCGAGCACGCCGACCACCTGCTCGTGCTGCACGCTCTTCATGGTGGCCATCGCGGCGCCGAGTTTCAGCACTTCGCGCGGGCCCAGGAAGCGCATCACCTCGGCCGCCTCGAACTCGCCGATGGCGAGCATCAGGATGGCGGCCTTGTGGATTCCATTGTCATTCATTCGAGCCTACCCATGCTTTGACTACGTTGGCGACGATGCGCGGATCTTCCTTGGCCAGGTTCTTGGCCATCTGGAGGTTTTCGCGATAGCCCTTGGCCTGCGACTGCTCCATCTCTTCGAGCTGGGTGCGGGCGATCACGGCCTCGGCGTCCTCCTCGGCGCTGCGCGCGGCGATGCGCTGGGGCGGTTCCTCGGCGATCTCGTCGAGCTTGCGGAAGATCGGCCGCATCATCGGCCGCAGGATGCGGAAGAAAATATACATGATGGCCAGCGCGACGGCCGCAAAGCGCGCGATCTGCCAGGCCATGGCGATATTGTCCGGGTTGCGCCACCACTCGATGACGGCGGGCGGCTCGACCGGCTTGTCGACGCCTTCGAACGGCGCGTTGGTCACGTTGAGGGTGTCGCCGCGGGTCTGCGAATAGCCCATCGCCTGCTTGACCAGCTCATTGATCTGCGCCACTTCGGCCGCGGTCAGCGGCTTGATCGACACCTTGCCGGTCCTGGCGTCGACCAGCCGCCGGTAGTTGACCACCACGCCGACCGACAGGCGCTTGACGCCGCCCATCGCCTTTTGCTCGTAGCGCAGGGTCTTGTCGACTTCGTAATTGGTGGTCGAATCCTTGCGGGTCGGGCCGGCGCCGGCGGCGGCTGGGGCGGGCGCGGCGGTGCCGGCGGTGATCGGCGCGGTGGCATTGCCCGGCGGCTGGTTCGACAGCGCGCCCGGCACACCGGCGGCCGGCGACGACGCTCCGCCCGCTTCCGACGATTGCTGGCTGCGGATGGCCGACGCTTCCGGCGGCGAATTCGGCTTGTAGCTTTCGGCGGCGGTGTCGACCTGGGCGAAGTCGACGTCGGCGGTCGCCTCGGCGCGCACATTGCCCTGGCCGACCAGCGGCACGATCAGCGACTCGACCTGCTTGACGATGTTCTCCTGCAGCTGGGAGACGTATTTGAGCTGGTTCGGGTCGAGCGACTTGGCGCCGTTCTGCTTGCTGGTGTCCGACAGCAGATTGCCGTTCTGGTCGACTACGGTCACGTTCGACGGCGGCAGTTCCGGCACGCTGGAGGCGACCAGGTGGACGATCGCGCTGACCTGGGCCGGCTCGATCGAACGCCCGGGCTGCAGGTTGAGCAGGACCGAGGCGGTCGGCTTTTGCGCCTCGCGCACGAACACCGACGGTTTCGGCAGCGCCAGGTGGACGCGCGCCGAACCGACCGCCGCCAGCGACTGGATCGAGCGCGCCAGTTCGCCTTCGAGCGAGCGCTGGTAATTGACCTGTTCGAGAAATTGCGAGACCCCCAGCTTCTGGTTTTCCATCAGCTCGAAGCCGACATTGCCGCCTTTCGGCAAGCCTTGCGCGGCCAGTTTCAGGCGCACGTCGTGGACCTGGTTGGCCGGCACCAGGATCGCCGTGCCGCCGTCGGAGAATTTGTACTTGACCGCCATCTGGTCGAGCGAGGCGGTGATGGCGCCGCCGTCGCGGTCGCTGTAATTGGAAAACAGCACCCTGTATTCGGGCTGCTGGGCGTACATCCACAGCGCGGCGATGATCGCCAGCACCACCGCGATGCCGGCGCCGAGCGCGATATTGCGGCCGAACGCGGTCTGCAGGAAGGGCGTAGGTCCGCTGCTGGTGATGTCGACTTGATCTTCCGCTGCTGCCATGGTGGTGGTTCCGAGAGCGAGTTGGCCCAAAGAGTGAATGTATCCCGCCTGTTCGGCCGGCCGGACGGCGCCTGGCTGCTGATGGTACGGGTCTCAAACACAATTATGGCGTGGCGACCGCCAATCCAATCGCTGAAACAGAGCGCGGTTTCGGCGCCTGCTCGGCCGGGTGGATGGCGAGCGCGCTGTTATTCTGACAGCCTGAGTTCGCTTGTTTGTGCATTGTACTCGCGTGCACGGGCAAATGAACGGGCAACCGAGCGAGGTGGGTATGAGGAGTTTTCCATGAACGTAGGCGCATTCGACAGCAGCCGGATCGAAGCCATGATGGCGCAACTGAAGGCGGCGGCGACCCGGCCGGCCGGCGAGGCGTCGCCGCTTGGCGGTGTGGGGCCGGCGGCCGGCGCCGGCGTCGGCGGGGCGCCGAAGGTCGACTTCGCCGACGCCCTGAAAGCTTCGCTGGGCGAGGTCAGCGGCAGCCAGATCAAGGCCGACCAGATGGGCCAGAAGTTCGCGCTCGGCGACGACAGCGTGAGCCTGTCGGACACCATGATCGCGATGCAAAAAGCCAGTATCAATTTCCAGGCGACGGTGCAGGTGCGCAACAAACTGGTCTCGGCGTATCACGAGATCATGAATATGCAGGTGTGATGCCGGCGCGGCGCCGGCGCGGCGTCGTCAATAGCCTTAGCCGAGGCCGGCGATGCGGGCGTTGCGCTCGCGTTCCAGCTTGGTGATGTAGCGTTGCACGTTCGCCATGTTGCCGCGCGAAATGTCGACAAACTGGCAACCGAGGCGGCGGTTGGATTTATTGTTCAGCAAGGTCAGATCGAGCGAATTGCGGATCTGCAGGGTGGTCGCCACCGGGCCCACCTCGGGCAGGTCGAGCCGGCAACCCGGATAGCTCAGGCCGATCGTATTCCCCAGGATCAGCTTATTGTCGAGAATGGCGATGCCGCCGCAGCTGATGTCCGACAGCGGAAAGGCGTTGCTGCCGCCGCCCAGCTCTTCGGGCATGGGAATGGTCACCATCACCGGATTGCTGACCGGGGTGGCCATGCGGTAGTACTCGCGCCGCTGCAGGCGGATCAGGCTGGCCGGAATGGCAATCCGCAACGCCGGGCCGCCGTCGAACACCACTTCACTGACTTGCTCGCTGGCGAACAGGATGCGGATCTTGTCGAGCGTGGTTTCAAACGCCACCCGGCCGGCGGCCAGGATGCGGGTATTCTGTTCGCGGTTGATGGAACGGTCGAGGATCACGGCGTTGCTGTCGGGATCGACCGCGAGGATCGAGGTGACGCAGACATCGGCTTCGCCATGGATCAGCATGCGGATCAGCTGGTTCTTCTCGCCCAGGCTGCGCAGCAGCGCGATCACTTCCCGGCGCGACTCCACTTGGTAGTCGTGCCAGTTTTCCAGGACGGAGTCGTTCAGTGCTTGCATCAATGACCTGCCGTTGTCGAAAAAATCGCTAAGGATCGCGCGTGAGGGGCATGCCCGGCGCGGCGGGCAGGACGCCGCCGCTCTTTTGCCCAGATTCAATATGATATAGCCAGGCCAGCAGTTCCGCAATCGCCCGATACAGCGCCGGTGGAATCTCGCGGTCGAGGTCGACGTCCATCAGCAGCGCCACCAGCTCTTTTGATTCGTGGACGAACACGCCGGCCTCGCGCGCGCGCTCGATGATCTGGGTCGCGACCAGGCCCTTGCCCTTGGCGACGATCTTCGGCGCCGGGTCGCCGTTGGCGTAGGCCAGCGCCACCGCGCTCTGCTGGCGGCGCAGCGGCGCGCCCGCCGGCTCGGCCGGCGCTTTCGGCGGCGTGTTGGTCGGGCCGTTGATCGGCGTGTTCATCGGCTCACTCATCGGCGTGCTCATCGGCGTGCTCATCGGCGTGCTCATCGGCGCCGACAGCGCCGGGCGCGGCGGTGATCGCCAGCGAGGCGGCCGGGGTACCGGCGGCCTCCAGCGCCGCGTTGAGGCCGCCGGCGTGGCGCCGCAGCAGCGCGCTCACCTCGCCGCTGCCGGCCTCCAATGCGATGTGCAGCTGGTCGCCGCGCATGACCAGCGTCGCGCCGATCTCGCCGAGCAGGGCGAACCGCAGCCGCAGGCCGCTGCGCCAGCCGGGCGCCGGCGCCTCGTCGCCGCCGTGGCCGCGCTCGGGCGCATCCTTGTGAATGTCCCATTGCATCTGCTGGCCGGGCCAGACTTCACCCTGCCAGGCGACCCGGCCCTGCTCGTGCGAGAGCAGCTGCATGTTGATGAACTGGGCGGTGGCGGCGTCGCTCGCCGGCGCCGCCTGGCGCGCCAGCGCGTCCGGCGTGCGCGCGCCGGCCGCCCGCATCTGCGGCTCGTCGGCCAGGTCGGTCAGCGCGCGTTCGCCGCCGGCCCATTCGGCCACGTGCGATTCATAGAACAGGCCGCTCTTGCCGATCGCGTCCTTGAGGGCGCCGGCCATGTGCTCGGGCGCCACGCGCGGGGTCGGCGCGACCGGCGCGCTCGCTTGAAGCGCGCGCGGCGCGGCGCCGCCATCCTGCGCCGCGCCCAGCACGCTCGACAGCAGTTTGGCGGTCTCGCTGAGGGTGGCCGGCGCGCTTTTGGCGTCGAGCTGGGGCAGTTGGGCGGCCGGCACCAGCGGCGCGCGGCTGAGCAGCGCGGCGGCGTAAGAGAGCGGGCGCTGCGGCGCCGGCGCGGCGTCGGCCTGGCCGGCCGCTTCGGCGTGCGCGGCCGCCTCCGACAGCGTGGCGGCGTCGGCCAGCACCGTGTGGGCGCCGGCGTCGCCGGCCAGCTGCAGCTGGAAGGTCGGGCGCGGACCGGCCGACACCAGCGTCAGCGGCACCTGCTGGCCGACCTGGACCCCGGCCGGCAGCGGCATGCGCGCGGCGGTGCCGGCCACCTTCACGAGGAAGGTGCCGTCGGTCAGTTTGGAGAGGATCTCGCCTTGCAGCGACTTGCCGACCAGGCCGGCCAGCGCGCGCTCGAAGGCTTGCTGGCGGGCGTCGCCGACCGGCTGCAGCGCGGCCGGGGCGTCGACCCGGCCGACCGGGTTGATCTTGAGGCTGTCAGCGGGCGGCAGCATGGCCGGGGGAATGCGCTGGCGCTAGCGGGCCCGGCCTCAAGCGGCGCCGTAGGCGCTGGCCAGGCGGCGCTCGGCGCCGGTGCTGCCGATCAGGGCCGACAGCCTGGCCATCCACGGCATGGTCAGGTCGCGGATCTTGCGGTCGTCGTCGAGCATCTTGCGGATCGCCTGCACCTTGCGTTCGCGGCTGGCGCCGACCAGCGCGACCGGCTGTTCGTTGTCCTTGAGCTGGGCGACGTAGCCGGCGCACTGCTGTTCGAGCACGACCAGGCGGTCCCAGTCGCTGGCGCTGGCGGCCTGCACCATCTGCTCGGTGATGCCGACCATCGCTTCGTATACCGATACCACTTCTTGACTAGTCATCATTGCTATCACGCGCTCACGAGGGTGGAAGAGGAACTGCGGGGGGCGGCGTCGGGCGGCGCCACGGCGGCGGTGCCGCCGATGGCGTTCCAGGCG
>JBDSTZ010000427.1:0-23003 GCA_039927975.1 Massilia sp.
CCGGCGGCAAGCCGACCGGCGTGCTGATGATCGACAAGGTGTTGAAGCCAAATCAGCGCGAGGCGGTGGCGAGGAACTTCGAGGGCATGGCGGAGGGCAACGCGTCGAGGCTCTACGTGCTCGAAGCGGACATGAAATATCAGCAGCTGTCGCTGTCGCCCGCCGACCAGCAGCTGCTGGAAACAAGGAAATTCAGCGTCGAGGAAATTTGTCGCTGGTTCGACGTGCCGCCCGTGCTGGTGCACCACGCGAACGTGACGGCCTGGGGAACCGGCGTCTCCGAAATTGTCCAGGGCTGGTACACGCTAGCGATCCGACCGGCGCTGATCAACATCGAGCAGGCCACACGCAAGCGCGTCATGACGCCGCGTCAGCGCGCCACCATGAAGGTGGAATGCAGCCTGGACGCGCTGCTTCGTGCGAACCCGAAGGACCGCGCGGAGATGTACGCCAAGGGTGCGCAGAACGGGTGGATCACTCGCGGCGAGATTCGCCAGCTCGAAGGCTGGCCCCGCATGTCCGGCACCGACATCTTGACCGCCCAGTCCAATCTGGTCCCGCTGGACATGCTCGGCAAGGTGGTGGCATCTGGTGGTAACGGTTCGAACGTCGCTCAATAAAGGAAATTCATGGAATTCAAATCACTCTCCCTGGCCGCTTCCCAATTAAAACTGGAGTCCGATAGCACCACCTTTGTCGGCTACGCGTCGACCTTCGGCAACGTCGACCAGGGCGGCGACACCATCATCAAGGGCGCATACAGGGACACCCTCAAGGGCAACGGCATGCCCAAGATGTTCTTCAACCATAACAGCGACGCTGTTCCAATCGGCAAATGGTTGAGCGCGGTCGAGGACGATTACGGGCTGCTGCTGGCTGGGGAATTCACTCCGGGCAATGCGCTTGCGGCCGAGGTGAAGGCGGCGCTGCAGCACGGCACCATTGATTCGATGTCGATCGGCTATCGCCTCAAGGCAGGCGACTACCAGGAGACACCCACCGGCCGGACTATCAAGCGCATCGAGCGGCTGGCCGAAACATCGATCGTCACCTTCCCGATGGACAAGTTCGCGAAGGTCGACCTCACGAGCGTCAAGTTCGAGGATGAGATCAAGCTGATCGAGACGATCCGCGATTTTGAATACTTCCTGCGGGATGCGGGCGGGTTCAGCAAGGGGGCGGCGCAAACGCTGATCGCCCGCGCGAAGACGTTGTTTGCCCTGCGGGATGCAGGCGACGCCGTTCTTTCGAAAAAAGCCGAGGACGAGATTCTTACCCGTCTCACAAACCTCGGCCGGTAATACCGCATCACCAATCCAGCTACGCCGCCTTGAGCGGCTTTTTTTACGTCAAAAGGAAGATCAATGTCCGAAATTATCATGAAGGCCATCGACGGTGTCGAGGCCAAAATCACCGCGATGTCCGCGAAGGCGGAAGACGAATTCAAGAACCTGGGCAAGGTATCGACCGATACCAAGACCGCGCTCGACGCACTGGGCGTTGAGCAGCGCACTTTGGCGGATCGCCTGTTGGCCGTCGAACAGAAGAGCTCGGCAACGCAGGACGAGCCGAAGGTCGAATCTTACGGCGCCCAGTTCGTGAAGGCGGCCGACTACGGCGCCTTCCAGACCAAGACCTCGCGCGGCAGCTTCGGCCTGGAGCTGAAAAACACCGTGACCAATGCGGTCGCCAGCACCTACAGCGAGCGCCGGCCGGGCATCGTCGAGGGCGCCTTCCGCGTCTTCACCATCGAGGATCTGCTCACCTCGATCCCGACCAGCTCCAACGCGATCGACTGGGTGCAGGAGAACGTGTTCACGAACGCGGCGGCCGAAACGGCTGAAGGCGTGGTGATCCCGCAATCGAGCATCACTTTCACCACTGGCACCATGCCGGTGCAGAACATCGCGCACTTCATCAAGATCTCCCGCCAGCTGGCGATGGACAATGCGTCTCTCGCGGCCTATATCGACCGCCGCATGGTCTACGGCGTCAACATGCGCGTCGAAGGCCAGCTGGTGGCCGGCAACGGCACCGCGCCAAATATCGGCGGCTTGACCAAGGCCGGCAACTTCACCGCGCACGGCTACACCGCCGCGATCCTGACCGCCGCCGGCCTCTCGCCCACCAATCGCTTCGACCTGATCGGGAAGATGATCGGCGATTGCGCCCTGGCCGACTATCCGGCGGACGTCGTGATGTTGAACACCGCCGACTGGTGGACCTTGCGGCTGTCGAAGGACGACAACGGCCGGTATCTGCTGGGCGATCCAGGCTCGGCGGCGCCTCCGATCCTCTTTGGCCTGCCGGTGGTCGCTTCCAACGCTATGCCGGTCGGTAACGTGTGGGTCGGCAGTCTGTCCCAGGCTGCGACGCTGCACAACCGCGAAGGCATCATCGTCGACCTCTCGGACTCCGACGAGAACAACTTCCAGCTGGGCCTGGTGAGCATCCGCGCAATGCGTCGCCTGTGCCTGACGGTCGAGAAGCCGGCAGCGGCGCGCTACGGCACGCTGACGCCGGCATAAGAACCCTGGTAAGTCAACCGCGAGATCGACGAGTCGATCTCGCATTTCGGAGAGAAAAATGGAATTGGTGAAAGTGATCATCACGGGCCAAGTAATCACGGCTCGATACGGCACCTTGAACACCGGCGATGTCTTGCAAACGGACGTGGCATTTGCTGCGCACCTGGTGAAAGATTGCGGCGCGGCGAAATACGCCGATGAAAAAAGCGATGGGTCGACCGGCAAGGCGTCCACGGCGGCGCCGATCGCGCCGAAAGGGAAGAAGAAGACTCAACCGCCCCCGAGCGAGTCGACTCCCAATCCTGCCGCCATCGCTTCGGATGATGGCGCGACATCGAAGTCATTGGACGGTGATCCGCCGGCCAACCCTCATGGGGCGGCTTCAGACGATGGCGCAGCCTCGCAGTCGTCGGGAACGGGTGAAGTTCAGCAGTAATTTTTGTGCAGACGTCTGCACTTCCCGCCGGTTTGCCGGCGGTATCAATTTTTCCTTCAGGGTCCCGACGTGACAACAACAATCGACGTTTCATATATTGGCCCCAGTCCTATCCACGCTGGAAATTCTGTTGGCGGCGGCGGCAGCGGCGGCCCGTGGGCAACGCCGGCGTCAAAAAACGTCGCGCTGATCGGCGATTCGTTGACCACGCATTTGCTCGGATATAACTGGAACCCGTTTTTCTGGATCAACGGCCTGGCGGGCGGAGTGTTGCGCTTGATCGCAAATGCTGGCGTGGCCGGTGAACAAATTGGCAACGTGAATGCCAGGGTCGACAACGACTACACCGATGCGTCGCCAGGGCTTGCCGGCCTGCCAGGGCTCGGTTTCATCTTTGATCAGACCGGCACCAACGACGCGCGCGCGGCTGTGCCTGCCTCGTCGTACTCGGCGGCCTGCGACGAGTATTTCCCCAAACTGGCCGCGCGGGCGAATCTGGTCCACCTCTACGCCATTCCGCCGATCGGGCCGGGTGAATCCTCATACCAGGCCAAGAACGCGCTCACGCTTGAATACAACGCAGTGCGGGCTGCCTATGCAGCGGAGCACTCCGAAAACTTCGTGTACGTGCCAACCGATACCCAACTACGCGCGGGCGATGGCTCGCAGCTTCCGGGGTTTTTCCAGAGTGATGGCATCCACAATCTCGGCGCGGCCACCACGCAGGAGGGAATCGACGGGTTCGCCGCGCTGTCCTCGCTGTTCGCCGGCTACGGCTACCCCAGCCCGCTGTCGACCGATCCGACCGACGTCTATCCGGCGCATCCGCAGTGGTTTACAAACCCCACTTTCGCCGGCACGAGCGGGTCGACCGGGACCGGCTTCACCGGCAGCGTGGTTACAGGCTTGCAGGTCGAGGCGAACGGCGGCGGGATCACCGGGACGTGCTCGATCGCGGCCGCCGACGTGGGCGACGCAAACCAGTGTTCCTGGCAGGTCATCACGCCGACGCAGGTTTCGCGCACCGGCGCCGGTGAGTCCATCCGCATCAGTTCATTGCTTGCTGGCCGCGCGATAAGCGCTGTCGACCCGGCGGCGCTGGACATGATGGTCGAGGTGCGCATGACCGGCTTCAACTCCACCTATTTCGGCATGCTCAAGCTGTGGGTGCAAGGGTCTACCGGAGACCCTTTGACCGCCGACCTCGACCTGAAGATCGGCGGCGGGCCGATCACCAAGACGCTCACGTTGCGCCACATGATGCCGCGCCCGAGCGCACGGGCGAACACCTATGCCGCCTTGTACATCGACCTGCCAATCGCGGCAAATCACACCGGCAGCATGGGTAATATCGCCCTGCGCTGCATCAGCATCCGAGGATAAATATGACATTTCCAATTATTGCAGAGGCATACGCGCACTTCGACCCTTGGATCGAACCAAACCACACCCTGAGTGTGACTGTTCCAAGCGGCACTACGATGCTGCTGTTCTACGCGATGGTGAATCGCGGGGACTGGGCACAGCTGACCGGCCCAACCGTGAACGGAACCGCTGTCGGCGTGGTTCAAGCGGGAACGACGCCGGCCGGCCTCGCGAACAGGTCGATCCGTGCGTGGTACGTTCTGAACCCAACTGTTGGCACCTACGATATCCAGTGGAATTACAGCACCACCAGCGAGAATGGCGGGGGGGCGATGGCCGTCTGCCTGGGCGCCGGAGTAAGTGGCACCGCCCCCACCGTTGCCGCCTATTCCTCCACTGGCTCCGGCGCATCGCCGTTGTCCACTGCGATCGCAGTGCCGGCGGGCGGCATCGCGTTCGCCGCTGCTTATGCGGATACGGCGCAGCCCGTCCCGAACGGGACGCAAACCGAAATCGGCACGACAGAAAACGGCCACTGCTTTTCGTACAAGGCCGATGCAACCGCGATGGCGGTGACGTTCACTGGAGCGCCTCAGATTGCCCAGCTGGTCATCGCAGTGAAGCCGGCGGCAGCAGCTGACACGACCGCGCCAACGCTGACCAGCCCGACCGGCACCAGCTCCGGCACGACTACCGCGAACGGCGCGGTAACGACCAACGAGGGAAACGGCACTCTGTACTATTTGGCGAGCACCAACGCCACTGAAACTGCATCGACGGTGAAAGCCAGCGGCCTCACCCTGGCCATCAGCAGCACGGGATCGAAGTCGGTGTCGTTGACCGGCCTGACGAGCGCCACAACCTATTACCTGCACTTCGTCCACCGCGACGCCGCCGGCAACGATTCGAGCCGTGTAAGCTCGGCTAGCTTCACGACCGGCGCGCCGGGCGATACGACGCCGCCGACGCTGACAAGCCCGGCCGCGACGACGACCGGCAGCAGCACCGCCGGCGGGACCGTGAGCACGAACGAGGCAAACGGGGCGCTTTACCGCTACGCCAGCACAAACGCGACGGAGACGGCGGCCACCGTCAAGGCGGCATCGCTGTTCCAGGCTGTGAGCGCCACCGGGGTGCAGGCGGTCAGCTTCACGGGCCTTGCGCCGAGCACGCTCTATTACGCCCACTATGTCCACCGCGATGCGGCGGGCAACGATAGCACGGTGGCAAATAGCGCTTCGTTCACGACCGACGCGGGATCAGCCGGCGCCACGGTGGCATTCGGGCCGTTCTGCTCGCCTGAGTCGGCCACTCCGCTCGTCACCGATTCGGCATCGAAGCTGTTCATCAACGATGCCGCGACCAATTCGCTCGTGCGGACCGTGATCGGCGCGACACTGGTGTCGGGCGTGGCCACAATCACCCACAGCGATATTGTGTCGGGCACCGAGTATCGGTGCGTGTACGAGACAACCGATCAACCCGAGGGCGGGATGGGGAAGGCGGTGGCGACATGACTATCCGTGTTGGCGCGAGCATTATTCCGGACCGGATCGTATGCGGCTTTCGCGGCCATGGCGTTCTCGGCTCGGCGCTGGCGCATGGCGGCGCCTATGATGGTCTGCTGTTCAAGGCGCTCGGCGGCGCCCCGGACCCGAGCAAGGAATACTGGTTCTTCATTCCGTCGGTTCCGGCGGGCCTGACGAATATTCAATCTGACGGCTCGTTTGATTACGCAGGCACCTCTGTCGCGTTCGTTTTTGACGTGCACGAGGGCGGTGTACTGCTCGGCCATCCGACCGCATCAATGTTGATCGATGGCCTTCCGGCGCCAGGCAGCGATCCGGACTCGGATGGTAAGTCGGTCTCGATCACGCTTGAATCGCGCGTCGGCGTGCTTCGAACAAATGTTGCGAACATCAATTGGTTTTGTGCCGATGTGCGCGGCATCGTGTTGTCGAGCGGGGTGTCCAGCACGAACGACGCCGGGCTTTTTTCCGTCAGCGTCAATAGCAACCGCGATGTCGGTGAAAAGGTGCTGCTTTGGCTCGACAACTATGACGGGACGAACGACGACAGCTATTTTGCCTTTTTCGGACCTGTAACTTTGTCATGAGAGTGACGTTCGACCTGCAACGCGCTGGGGGCAGGGCGATCTTTGATCTTCAGCGCGTGGCCAAGGTGTTTGTTCGTGCGCCGGCTGGATCTGGACACGTGCGTCCCCGCGCGGTCCCCGTGGTGCGGCCGATGCGCACTTCGCCCGCGCGTCCACCGGCATATCAAGGGAGTGATCGATGAGTATTATTGCGGGACCAGTCAACATGGCTGTGTCATTGGAGGACGCGCGCAATTCGGCGCGGCGAAACGGCACCGACTCGGATGCGGAGATTGAGGTGCAGGTGCGCGCATTTACTGGTGAGGCCGAGCACGAGACAGGGCGGTCAATCATCCACCGAACCCACCGGGTGACCTTGGACCGCTTCAATGGTGCGATCCGCTTGCCGGCGCCGCCCGTCGCTTCGGTCACGGTCGTGAAATACTTTGACGTCGACGGTGCCGAGCAAGAGCTCGATCCTGACGACTACCTGGTCGACCGCGAAAGTGAGCCTGGCTACATCGTGCCGGCGCCAGGGCGCGCCTGGCCGGCCACCCAGGAGAGAATCAATGCCGTCACCGTCGAACTCATTTGCGGTTATGGGCCGGACCACACAACCACGCCGCCGGAGGTGAAGGGCTTCATTCTTGCGAAGGTCCGGGAATACTTCGCGCCGGCCGGAACGCCGGAATCGCCTCATCTCGGCCGACTGCTCGACGGCCTGAAGGTCTACTGATGGTCGCCCCGTTCAAGTGCGACGACAAGGTCAGCATCGAGCACGATATCGGCGGCCGCGATCCGGACTACGGAACGCCAGTTCAGAACTGGGTGCCGCTTCTCTCCCGCTATTGGGCCAACGTGCAGGATGTCCTCCCGAGCAGGGCAGAATCCGCGGACGGTGGTATCGAACGGGCTGTGCTGCGTGCCAGGCTCCGCATGCAGGGGGCCGGCGCCGTGACAGGGCAGATGCGTGCGGTTCTGCATGGGCGCGCCGACATGGTCATGAAAATCATTGCGGGGCCGGCCTTGCTGAATGACCGCGTGCACTACGAATTTCAACTGGAGGCCTATTCCAATGGCTGATGAAACAATTTCCGGCGGCCGCGAGCTGGCAGCGTTTCTGTCCGCGCTGCCGGCGAAGATCGAGAGGAACATTCTGCGCAGCGCGCTTCGCGCTGGCGGCAATGAATTCAAGAAAGAAGTGCAATCCAAGGTCCCGGTGGTCAGCGGCGCGCTACGGCGAAGCGTCAGGGTGTCGACGAAGTCGAAGGGCGGGACGGTTTCGGCAACCATGAAGATCGGCGGGAAACAGGCGCCACACGCGCATCTAGTCGAGTTTGGTACCAAACCACACAAAATTGCGCCGAAGGGCGCTGGCGGGCTTCTGATCGGCGGAAACGTGGTTGGCGCGGTCAACCACCCCGGCGCCAGACCGCATCCAGTCGTGCGGCCAGCGTTCGATGGAAAAGCGGCCGACTCGATCGCTGCGGTTGCCTCTCAAATTCGAAAGCGGCTGACCGCCGAGGGCATCAACGTACCAGCGCCGGAGGGGCCATGAAAATCAAGATGACGACCACAGTCCAGGGCTCGCTGGACGGCAGGACCGTTCGCGAGCTGGTGCGCGGCGAAGAGTACGAGACCGTTGATTCGCCTCGCGGCGACCGCCTGGCGGCGTACCACGTCAAGCGGGGCGTGGCCGTGGCGGCCGTTGCCGATGTGCCAGCGGCCGTCATGGTTCGGCCGCAGGTGAAGCAGAAGGCGCGTAAGCGATGAGCGCGGTTGCCATCATGCGGGCCTTGCTGGTCGCGCACGCCCCGCTTACCGACCTGGTGCCTATCGATCGTATCGAGGCCGGCGACGTGTCTAAAGGCTCGCTGCCGGCCATTGGCATCAAAGAAATCAGCGGCATCGAGCAGGACACCGTCGCTCGCGCCTCCAATACCCTCGTCACGGCGCGGGTGCAGGTGACGGTGTACGCGACGTCCTACCCGCAGCAGAAAGCGATCCTGAAGGCGGCAAAACTCGGCGGCGGGGTCTTTACCGGCTCGGTCGCCGGCTATTCGGTGCGAAGTGTCCTGCGCGATCTGATCGGCCCCGATCTCAGCGACAACGCCGCTGGCACGTTCGAGCAGTCCAGGGATTTCAAAGTGGCCTTCATCGAACCATTTTGACCAGATGCATTTCGCGCCGGCCGCTTCGAGCGGCTTTTTTTACGCCCATTTTTCCCACCCCGCCCGCATCGCGATCATGCGAGCGGGTTTCTTAAAAGAGAGGTAACACCATGTCATTTGAAAATGATTTCGAAACCGTCGCGGGCACGAAGCTGTACGCTTGCGCTGCCCGCCCAGCTACCGATACCGCCGTCGCCTACGCGGCGCTGACCTGGGTTGAAGTTGGCGACATCACCAAGGTGGGCGACGTCAAGGGCCGCGAGTACAGCACCTCGACGCTCTCCACCGTCAGCAACGCGCACGACCGCGAGAAGAAAGGCAGCTACAAATTGCCTGACGCCGAATTCGAGTGCGCGTGGGTCGAGGACGACGCCGGCCAGATCATCATCGAGGAGGCGTCGAAAGACTACTCGATCCCTGCCTTCAAAGTCGTGAAGCAGGGCGGCGGCGTGCGCTATTTCAGCGCCCAGGTCAAGAAATTCGTCGAGAACATGGGCGAGAGCAACTCTGCGGTTAAGGGCGCATTCACCCTGCTGCGCCAGAGCGACACCATCACGGCGTAACCATCACGGCCATCCGGCCATCACCAGCACCGGCACGGCGCGCTTCACCTCTCGCGGGGTGGGCGCGCCGTGCACGGGCATTTTTTCATCCCGCGAAATGAGGACTTACCATGTTTGATCAAAATACTGTAGCAGCATCCAGCGTCGCAGACTTCGAGGCGCGCGACACCGCTTGGCTCGACGTGCAAAACAAGAAGGACGACGGCCCGCTGCTTTTCAACGGCAACCCGGTTCGCATCGAGGTGCGCAGCCCTGGCACGAAAGAAGCGATGGACGCTCAGCACCGCATCGATACGGCGACCACGGTCAAGACCTTCGCCGCGATGCGCGGCAAGCACGCCAAGGAGACGGTCGAAGGCAATATCGCGCAGCGCGCCGAGAAGCTGTGCGCGGTGACCGCGCAGATCGAGAATTTCCCGGTGTCGGCCAAGGATCTGTATTCGAACCCGAAGCTCGGCTACATCATCGAGCAGGTCGTCAAGTTCCATGGTGACTGGGCAAATTTCTAAAAGTCGCTGCCGATGAACTGAGCCTGTACGTCCGGCACGGCGCTTGGTTGAGCGCCGTGCCGGAGCGGGCCGAATCCGACAAGTCGAAGCTCGCTTTGCGGACGCGGGTGGAGAAGATGAGGGATTCCGTCAGCGACGAATTCTTCGAGCCCGACATGCCGTCACCGGGCAACGCCGAATACCTGCTCGCGCACCTTTGGGCCGTAGGCCCGACTTCCGGTGACGCGGCGATCAGCAGTACCGAACTACGCAATTATCAGGACAACATGGGCATCAAGCTCAGCCCTTGGGAGTGCGCCACCCTGCGGCGGCTGTCCATTGACTATCTGAACGAATCTCATCGTTCGACTAAGGCGGATTGTCCGCCGCCCTTCGGCGATTCGACTGATGCTGCGCGTCTCAGGAATGCCGAGCTGCAGCGGAAGCTCAACACCTTCCTTGATTAGACCTCGCCCGACTGCTCGGGCATATCTCACAGATTGGCAAATAAATATGGTCGCTGGCGAAATTGAAATCCGCTTGATGGCAAACATCGCCCGCCTGCAGGCCGATATGGACCGCGCTAACCGCGTGGTCGGTGACGCCACAAGCCGTATCGCCAAGGCGGCGGAAACTGCGAAAGAGGCGCTCGCCGGCATCGGTGCCGGCATCGGGCTTGCGCAGATCATCCAGATGTCGGATGCATATGCGAAATTCACGGCGCAATTGCGCCTGGCGACCACCTCGGCCAGGGAATATGGCGCGGCATCCGCCGACGTGAAGCGGATCGCGAACACTGCGCAGCAAGAGCTCGGCGCCACCGGCATGCTCTACGCGCGAATTGCAAATGGGACGCGCGAACTCGGGACCGCGCAGAAGAAGGTTGCGGACATCACCGAGGTGGTCAATTTGGGCCTCAAGATCAGCGGCGCAACCGCTGCGGAATCCGCTTCGGCCCAGCTGCAGCTTTCCCAGGCATTCGCCTCCGGTACGCTGCGCGGCGAGGAATTCAACGCCGTCAACGAAGCCGCGCCGCGCTTGATGAAGGCCCTGGCCGATGGCATTGGGGTGCCTGTTGGCGCCCTGAAGCAGATGGCGAGCGACGGGAAGATCACGTCGCAGGTCATGGCGGATGTGCTGCCGCGCGCCTTGGAAAGCATGCGCAGCGAGGCCAGCGAAGTACAGACCATCTCCGGCGCCTTCACGGTTCTCAAGAACAACTTGATGGAGTTCGTCGGCATCCAGTCGCAGGCAAATGGGACGGTGGCGCTGCTCACAGGCGGTATTGGCTTCCTGGCGAACAACCTCGCATTGCTGATGGGTGTCATGTCGACGCTGACGGCCGTCAAGGTCGGCACTTGGGCAGCGAGTTGGATTCAGTCGACCTATGCGACAGCGGCCGCCAACCGCGCGCTGGTGGCATCCAACCTGGAGGCCGCGAATTCGCACGTTGCGGCGGCAGCGGCCGCTTCGGCCTTGACCACGGCTCGCGTCGCCGAGCTGCGCGCCGCCGTTTTGGCCGCCGAAGGCGAAGTCGCGCTTGCCATCACGACCAATGGGCTTATTCCGGCCCAGGCACGGGCCGCTCTGGCAGCTGAGGCGCACGCTGCAGCGCTTGTAGCGCAGACGACGGCCCTGGGTGCCGCGTCGGTCGCCGGCGGCGTGCTGCGCGGCGCCCTGGCGTTCCTGGGCGGTCCTATTGGCGCGATCATCACGTTGTTGGGGATCGGAGCCACCGCATGGAGCATTTGGGGCGAAAAGGGTAGCAAGGCCGAAAAGCAGGTTGTGGAAACGCTGGCCGACGAAATCGACGGCTACCTGGAAAACTTGAACCGCCAGATCGACAAGCTGAAAGAACGCAACGAACTCGCCGGCAAGGGTATGACTTCCGGCGCCGAGCCGGCTTTGGAAGGCGATAAGAAGCGGGCATCGATCATGGCCGAGATCAACCGCATCGGCAAGCAAACGGACTTGGACATCAGTACCAAGACTGCCCTCATGTCCGTATGGGGCGGCAAGCTCAACCAGCTGACCATCGAAACCGAAGCGTTCGCCGCTGCCCAGCAAAAGAACAAGGATCTGATCTTTTCGGAGAAGGAGGCCGAGTGGCTCGGGAAGAACGGATCGGCAGCACAGAAAATGGCCTACGACCTGGCGGCCCTGCGCAAAGAGTTCGGCCGCGTCACGCCCGAGATGGAAGCCTTCGTAAAGGCGAAATATGCTGACAAGGGGGCCGCTACGACGGTCAAGCAGGAAGAGACGGCATACACGGCCCTGGTGACGGCCATCGGCGAAAAGATCGCTGCGGGCAAGCTCGAAATGAACGGGTATGCAACGCTGACCGATGCGCAGAAACTGGCGATCAAGTTGGACGAGGCGATTATCTCGGGCAAAAACAAGCTGACGCCGAAGCACATCGAAGAAGCGCGCGTAATGATCGCCACGGTGGCCGCCCAGGATGAGGTGGTGGCGTCGCAAAAGCGCGCGGCAGCTGGCGCCGCCGAATGGGAAAAGATCCTAAAGGCGCAGCAAGACCTTGAATTTAAAGCGATCGAGGACGCGATCAAAGAGGTCGAGCGAAACGAAGAGCTGGTGCTCACCTTTGGCATGAAGAAATCAGCGATCGAGGCGCTGGGGCTTGCCAGGCTCGAGGAGCAGTACGCACAGCGCAATGCGAATGCGTTGACCGTTGTTGAAATCGATAATCTGGAAAAGCTGATCGCCGCGAAGCGGCGCAACGCCGGCGCCGTGGCGAAGTTCGAAGGCTTGGAGGCGGCGAAAAAAGCCTCGGACGACTTGGATAAATTTCTGGACCCGGCGAAGGCGCAAACGTTTGGGGAGGCGCTCAAGGGCGCGTTCGGCGCGGCCAGCGATTCCCTCGGCCGGCTCTCAAGCGCGCTGCAGGCCTATGGCATCCAGCAGGCCGAAATTGACAAGGCGCGGAAGAACGCGACGATCAAGTATGCCGGCGACTCCAAAGGTCTGGCTGCGGCAACGGAGCAACTGTCGAAGCGCGAGACGCAGGCGCGCGTGTCCGCGTATGGCGACATGGCGGGCGCCGCGAAAGGCTTCTTCAAGGAGAATTCCAAGGGCTACAAGGTGATGGAAACCGCCGAGAAGGCGTTCCGTGCATACGAATTGGCAATGGCCGTCGAGTCGATGGTCAAGAAGATTTTCTTCAAAGAGGGGGAGGTCGCCGCGAATCTGGCGCTGAACGCCACCAAGACCACCGGCGAGGCCGCGAGCACGGCCGTTTCGACCGGACTGGCGGCGACCGAGGCCAGTGCATGGGGGGTTACGGCAGTGGTCAAGGCGCTGGCGAGCCTGCCGTTCCCTGCGAACCTCGCGGCAGGCGCTGCGACCCTGGCGGCCGTCGTGGCGATCGGTGCGAAGTTGATCGGTGGTTTAGGCGGCAGCTCCGGCGTCGACGTGAGCAAGGAGCGTCAGGCGGCAACGGGGACGGGATCAGTGCTCGGGAACTCCAGCGCGAAATCAGATTCGATCGCTCGCTCGCTCAGTTTGGCGGCCGAGAATTCGAATATCGAGCTGCAGCACACTGCCGGCATGCTCAGCGCTCTTCGCAACATCGAGAGCTCGCTGGGCGGCCTGGCCAGCCTGCTCGTGCGCGGTAGCGGCGTCACCGGCACCATGGCATCGGCCTCGGAGGGCGGCGCTTCCAAATTCGCCAGCTCGACCGCCGGCGTGCTCGCGATCGGCGGCCCCCTCAGCCTGCTGCTCGACAAGATCACCGGCGGTTGGGTAAGCAAGACCCTCGGGAAAGTTGCGAATAGCATCTTCGGCGGGAACACGACCAGCCTCGACACTGGGCTTACGATGCAGCGCGCCTCGCTGGGCGCCGTATTGAACGGCGGAGTGAGCGCGAGCCAGTACAACGACACCAAGACCGATGGAGGTTGGTTCAGCAGCGACAAATACCGGACCCAAACGACTGCTCTCGGCGCCGAAGCGAACGCCCAGTTTTCGAAGGTCATCGCCAATATGGCCGATGGGGTCAAAGAGGCCGGCAAGCTGCTTGGACTCGGTGGGGAAGCGTTCAGCCAGCAGTTGAATGGGTTCGTGGTCGACCTCGGCAAGATCTCCTTGAAGGGGCTGACAGGCGAGCAGATCCAGGAGCAACTGGAGGCAGCGTTCTCGAAGCTCGGGGACGACATGGCCCGGTCCGCTGTCGGCGGTCTGGACCAGTTCCAGAAGGTTGGCGAAGGCTACCTCGAAACGCTGACGCGCATCGGCACGAACTACGCCAATCTCGATTCCATCCTGGCGGCCAGCGGCTCGACGTTCGGCGCCGTGGGCCTTGGCAGCATCGCAGCGCGGGAGCGCCTGATCGACCTGGCCGGCGGCATTGATGACCTGGCCAGCACTTCCAGTTCGTTCGCCGATGCCTTCCTTACCGAGGCGCAGCGTCTGGCGCCGGTACAGAAGTACGTGACCGAGCAGCTGGCCGCGATGGGTTTGGCCGGCATCGATACGCGCGACAAATTCCGCGACACGGTGCTCGGTCTGGCAAGTTCGGGGGCGCTTGCAACCGAAGCCGGCGCCAAGCAATACGCCGGGCTGCTCGCGCTGGCCGATGCGTTCGCCAAGACGCACGCGGCGACGGAGGATCTGACTTTGTCCGAGCAGGCCGTCGCCGATCAGCGCAAGGACCTGCAGTCGCAGCTCAACGAATTGACCATGACGGCGGACCAGCTGCACGCCATAGAGCGGGCCACGATCGCGGCCAGCAACCTCGCGCTGTACGACCAGGTGTACTTGCAGAAGAAGCTCGCCGATTCGACAGCGGCCGCCTCGGAGGCGTTGAAGGGAACCGTCGAGCGGCTGACCGCAGCTCGCGCCAGTTCCCTGGCTTACCGTGATTCGCTGCTCATGGGGAGCCTGTCGACCCTTACGCCGATGCAGAAGGCTGCGGAGGCGCAGCGGCAGTACGCTGCGGCTCTGGAGAAGGCGAAGGCAAAGCCGGATGATTCCGCCGCTCAGTCGGCGGTCCAGACGGCGGCTACGGCCTTCCTGACGGCGAGCCAGGTTATCAATGCGAACAGCGCATCGCAGATCGCCAACGTGGCCCAGGTGCAGGCCGACATGACGGTATTGGCGAATCTGGCCGGCGCGCAATTGACCGATGCCCAGCTGCAGATGGCGGCACTCGACAAACAAGTCGCCGGCCTGGTGACGCTGAACGAGACGGCGAGCGGCATCGAGCAGGCCATTGTGAATCTCGGTGCTGCAGGCGGAACGTCGGCCGGGCAGCAGGGCGTCGCGGTGGACTTCGGTGGTTACGGAACGCCGAGCGTCGCGCCGCTTGTCGATGAAATTAAGGCGCTGCGCGTCAGTAACGAAAGCCTGATCAAAGAGGTCCAGGGGCTGCGCGCCGAGCAGTTCGTGCAGACCGGCGATCTGATTGACAGCAACGTGAAAGCGACGGCCGCAGCAGCCGAAACGGTGGTTGCCGGGGCCGCAGCGGCGGCCGCAGCCTCCAGCTATCGATCGCAACTTATGAGTGAGGCAAGGCCGGTATGACGAGTCGCATTTTCGATACACAGCGATCCTCCGGCGGCATTGGGATATTCGACGGCCAGGTGGAACAGTCGGCTCCGCCTGTCGTTGTGCCGGTTCCTGATCCCGAGTTTGAAGCGTGGCTAAGGGACCCTTACGCGATTCAGACGGTGCTGATCGAGTCTGGGGTGTTCGCCGGCGGCGAAGAGACCACGCGTTACACGTGCCGGGGAACGTTCCCGACTACAGGTCCTGGCGATGTGCCGGCGAACCAGTATTACGCGCCGGTCGCGACCACCGGGGTCCGCTTTACAGAGCAACTTTCGTTGAGTGGTGCAGGGTCCGCTTCGATTGGGGACATGGAATTCGACAACACGAATAGCGTTCGCGAGAGTTGGGTCGAGGATGACGTTTGGACTGGCCGGGCCCAGCGCGCTTTCATGGGGGACCGGCGCTGGGGCAGAAGTAGCTTTCGTATGGTCTTCAACGGAATGGCGGCGGGCGTCACCCGAAAGGCTGGCGGCAAGATCGCCGTCAAGCTCCGGGACCAGCTGCAGCGGCTCGACACACCGCTGACCGAGCGAACCTTCGGTGGCGAGTCCCTGACGTCGGCGCTGGTCTATCCGTCGTGTTTCGGCGAGTGCCACAACGTCACCCCCGTCTACGACCCGGAGACTGATCGCTATTACGTGCACTGGGGCGCGATCGAGGACATCCTGGAAGTGCGCATGAACGGCATGAAGATCGACGACTTCGAGAAATTCCTCGACGACGGATACTTCAAGCTGACGGTCGCGCTGGTCGGAGTGCTGACGTGCTCGGTCCAGGGCGACAAATTCGGCGGCGTCTATCGAAACACGGTCGCCGCCCTGGTTCAGCGAATCGTGACTGGCTATGGAAAGGATGACGGCCGCTTCACCGACGACGATATCGACCTGGCTAACTTCGCCGCGTTCGAGTTCGCTCATCCGCAGGCTGTGGGGCTGTACGTTCCAGACCGGGTCAATGTCTTGGTCGCCTGCGCGCAGCTGGCGGATAGCCTCGGTGCGCAAATCGTCCCGTCCCGTCTTGGCAAGCTGCGACTGATTCAGATCTCGGCGCCGGCCGGGCCGGGCTCGTTCACGGTCACAGATGCGCATGTGGTCTCCGGCACGCTCCAGCCGGTGACGACTTACGACCCGGTGGCCGCTATCAAGTTGGGCTTCGATAAGAACTGGACGGTTCAGGCGAACTTGCAGGTGGCGATCCCGCCCGAGCATGCTCATTTGTTTGCCGAAGAATGGCTGTACGAGTCGGATTCGAGCAGCGCGGTGAAGTCCATCTATCGGCTCAACACCGAAGTCGTCCCGAAATTTACCCTCCTGAAAACGCGCCTAGCGGCGAAAGCGGAAGCTGTTCGGCGCATGGCGCTGTGGGGCGTCAAGCGAACGATGTACAAATTTGAAGGGTATCCCGAAATGCTGCAACTTGAACTCGGCCAGATCGTCACCCTGCGTCATCCGCAGAACAGTATGTCCGGCGGCGTGCCCGCGCTGGTCATGTCGTTGTCGCCAGATTGGGACAGCGGCCATTGCGATGTGGAGGTCTTGGTATGAGCGTAGTCGTTGGCGAGCGCGACCGTCTGCTTCAAGCGACTGTGACGCGCAATATCAATCCCACGCTGGGCAAGTTTCTTCTGTTGTCCGCCGATCCGCAGGTGTACCACCTCGATTCCGAAGGTGTCGCCATATCGGAAACGATCACCGTCACGGCGCACCCGCTCAATATCCCTGGCGCAGTGCTGTGGGCGGCAACCGGATGCACGCTCGCCGGCGGCGGCGACAACGTGCGCACCATTGCCGCGATGCAGGCCGACAAGGCGGTGATCACCGCGCAGATCACACACGAGGGCCAGCCGTACCTCGCGAAGGTGACGATCACGACTGTGCGCGACGGGGTCAAAGGCGCAGACGGCTCAGATGGCGATTCGCCCGATCTCAGCCCTGCAGCGCTGAAATCGGCGCTTGAGGGGCAGATCACCGAAGCCGAACTGTACGCAACGCTGCAAGACAAGATCACCTTGATCACGGCGCCCGAAAGCGTCGCGGGCGGTGTGTCTGCGCGAGTCAAGGCAGAGACCGACGCCCGCGTCGACGCGCTGGCGCAGGAGGCGGCCAATCGCACCACGTATGTCCAGAGCTACACCTACAGCAAGGCGGCGGTTGACCAGTCTCTATCGATCCAGGCCAGCACCATCGCATCGGCATACACTGCCTACGCCGATGCACAGCGCGCCGCCGCAATCGGCGCGGCGGCCGCCGACGTGCGCAGTTACGCGTATTCGAAATCGTCAACGGATGGAGCGCTGGCCAGCCAGTCGGCCGCGCTCACCGCAAGCTATACGGCGTATGCCAATGGCGTTCGCGATGCCGCAATCGGCGACGCCGCCGCCGACGTGCGCAATTACGCGTATTCGAAATCGTCAACAGATGGCGCGCTGGCCAGCCAGTCGGCCGCGCTCACCGCAGGCTATACGGCGTACGCGAACGGCGCTCGCGATGCTGCCATCAGCGCGGCGGCCGCCGACGTCCGTAGCTATTCGTACAGCAAAGCAAGCACAGACAGCGCGATCGCGTCGAGCGAGAGTGCCCTTCGCTCCGAGTTTCTTTCCAGTGGCGGCGCGACGGAGGCCTATGTCCAGGGCTACGCCTACAGCAAGGCCACGATCGATTCCGCCTTCGCCAGCCAATTTTCGGCCCTCTCGGTCAATTATTCCGGGTATGCCGATACGAAGAAGAATGAAGCGATAGCGGCGGCGGCGGCCGACGTTCGCAGCTACAGTTACAGCAAAGCCAGCGTCGACGGCGCCATCGCCTCGTCTACCACCGAGCTCTCGTCGACCGTCGGCAACCACACAACGACAATCCAGGCGCACGCCGATTCGATCAATGGGCTCGGCGGCCAGCTGACCTGGAAGATCGACAATAACGGGTATGTGACCGGCATCGGCTTGGCAAGCACAGTTGTGAATGGAACGCCCTCCAGCAGTTGCATTATCTATTCCGACCGCTTTGCCATCGTTGCGCCGGGCCTTGCTCCTAAGCTGATGTTCGGTGTGGGAAATGTAGCCGGGCAAACCGCCATCGGGATCAATGGCGCGTTGATGATCGACGGCACGCTTGTAATGCGGAACACGGCCGGTACCGTCATCCTGGCGGCCGGCGTGCCGCTACATCCACTCTATGCCGCCGACGGAACGCTGAATTCAGAATTGCTGATAACCGAAAATAACGCCGCTGACCATTTTGAGGCCGGTGCGCTTGACGGCACATATATTAAAAATCTGTCCGCCGACAAGATCAATGTCGGGCTGTTGAGTGTCGACCGTATCGCCGACGGCGCGCTGGTTAATCGATTCTTTCACGAGAGGCTTGATAGGGTTATTTTGGAAACCAGTGTGGACGTCGTTTTGATTGAACTGAGTGTGGTTAGTCCGTATTCGGGAAGTTGGAGCGGCGAGATATCAGCGGGGTTCCAGATTTGGAATAACGATTCACCGACATTTATTACTTACATTACGCTTCGGGTCGAAGGCCACGACACCCTGACCGACACATGGTTCAATCTTGGTGAGCGTGTGCATTCATTCGCCCCTTCCACTGGGTGGACCGGTAACGGCAGCAACATCCAGTTCGCAGCAATCAATATCATCACCAATTGGCGCCAAACCATGCCCGTGTGGGTTGATGGCGGCGAGGGAGGATATGTTCTGGAAGACCATTTTGTGGTTTTCGACAAGGTTAGATTGAGCGCCAATGGCGGTGGTCATTATGTGTTCATTGAAACGGCCAATATTGGCGCAACCTCTTACAAGAAATGATCGGAGAAATTATGGCGGACTATAAACAAGGAACAATGAACGGGACTTTTTGGCATCGCTTTGCCAGAATCTTTATCGCCAATCCGCGTGGGGCGGCGGCCGAGGTTAACTGCTTCGAGGAGAAGGTTTTGGTCCTGGAGGATGGAACTGAATCGGTAACATCGCTCGGGCCGATGAAGTTTATCTTTGATCCGCAGGCGACTATCGCTCTTCTGGACCCGCTTACGGGCGATCCCACTGGCGCCACAATCGCCGGCTGGGAGGTTCACCAGGCGATTTTCAGCTATGTCATGGACGAAGCGAAAAAGCGCGATCAGCTATTGGCAAGTCCTCCCCAATAAACATCAATTCCCAATATGCCTAACTTGAGAATTATTTCCGACAACGCAGCTGATCGCGCGTCCCTCGCGGCTTCGTCAACCATGGCAGGACTGGCGGTAGATAGCCTCCTTACCGATTCCGACACCGAGGTGCACCGTTCGAACGGCACTAGTGTGACGTACACAATCGCGTTCCCGATCTCTGAAATGGTGGGCGGCGTGCATCTGCCGTGGACGAATTTATCGCCCACCGCGTCCATTCGGGTGCGCGGTTATTCGGACGCCGGCGCCTCGGCCAAAGTCATCGACACAGGCGTTATCTTTGCTTGCCCGGCTCCGGCGATCCGTCTGGCCCGATGGGAGCCTATCGACGCCGCCAGCGCCTATGCCTACGGCGGCGGCGCGCACGCGCGGGCATGGTTTTCAAACACGGCCGCGAGGGTGCTGGTGGTCGATATCGTCGACGTCGATAATCTACAGGGCTATGTCGAAGCGGGCAGGATCGTGGCCGGCAAGTGGTGGGAGCCTGAAGAAAGCGCCGATTATGACGCGCCTCTAGGCTTCGGTTCGATGAGCAAGCAGTCTCGAAGCGATGCCGGCCGGCTCGTTACCCAGATCGGAACCAAGTACCGGATGCAGTCGATTGGCCTGAGCCATTTGGCGACGACGGATCGCAAGGCCGTTCTCGATATCGTAAGGGCCAACGACATCGACGTTCCGCTTATTTTCAGCCTGTACCCGAACAGCACCGACAACGCGCTCGAACGCGACCACCAGATGTATTGCAAGTTCGTTGTGCCGGCCTCTCTGAAGACGCCCGGCTACGAGCGCTACGCCACCAGCCTCGAAATGGAGACGGTATGAGCCGCCTGCGTGAGGTGGCGCTTGGCGTCGACCAGCTGCTCAACGCCATTCTCGGTGGCTACGCGAGCGAGACGATCAGTTCGCGCGCCTGGCGCCTGCGTGATCGACGGCCGTTCAGGCTTCTTCGACCGCTGATCGATGGCATCTTCTTCTGGCAACCAGGTCACTGCAAAGCTAGCTACGAAAACCAGAAGGCGCGGCGGAACATGCCGGCGGATTACCAGCTCTGACTCACCCACCAATCCACCCGCTTCGGCGGGTTTTTTTATAGGCGCTTCATGCACAAAAAGTTGGAAAAATCGAACCCGCCAATTTCACCCAACGAATCCGACGATCTTGCTGCGCACGTCGAAAAGCTCAGGGCCGAGCTGCAGGCCCTGAAATCACACCTGGCTGCAAACACACAAATGACCCGCGCGAACACGTCGACGAATCGCCAGATCGCCGACAGCATGCTCGCGATGCAGGAGCTAATTGGCAAGGTCGACTTCGTCAAGTTGGCCGAGCTGGTTGGCGCTCTCGACAGCATGCGAGGCGGAATCAAGGTGCTGGGCTGGCTCGAACGGCCGGCGAAATGGATCGCTGCAGTTGGTGCTGCGGTCGCTGTTGTTTACTCTCTCTGGAACCAAAAATGAAAAATATTGAACATCTGCTTTACCTGGTCCCGCTGTTCGGCGAGGTTGCCCAATGAGGCCGCAAGACTTCCTCGATATGTTGGTGCCGGCCGCGCAGGCCTGTCAACGCGCAACGGGTATCCCCGCGAGCTTCACACTTGCCCAGGCCGCGCTGGAATCGTCCTGGGGCGCAAGAGCGCCAGGCTGCAACCTGTTCGGCATCAAGGCTGACAAGAGCTGGAAAGGCGCCGTCGTATCCGTCGTCACGAAGGAGGAATTCACCAAGGGCGTGAAGACCGTTATCACCGCCAATTTCCGGTGCTATCGCAACTGGGATGAAAGTCTGGCGGACCGGGCGGAGTACCTCCGGATCATGCCGAGGTATAAGGACTGCTTCAAGGAAACGACCGGTCATGGTTGGGCGCGCGCTGTGGCAAAGGCCGGCTACGCCACCGACAGCAAGTATGCCGAAACCCTGATTGCAGTGATGGACGGCCGAAACATGAGCCGGTTCGACAAACTACCTAGTGAGGTGAAATGATGGTCCCATTGATCCCCATCGCAATGCAGTTGGCCCAGTTCGCCCCAGGCATCATCAAGCTGCTCACCGGCAGCGACAGGGCCGCCGACGTGGCCGGCCAGGTTGTCGGCATCGCGCAGACCGTAACTGGCGCCGACAGCGCCCAGGCGGCGGTCTCTGCGATCCAAACAGACCCGGCCAAAGCGATGGAGTTTCAGCTTGCGGTAGGGGCGCAGCAGATGGATCTGGAGCGCATCTACCTGGTCGACGTGCAGAACGCGCGTGCGATGCAGGTCGCGGCGCTGGCGCAGGAAGACCTGTTCAGCAAGCGGTTTGTCTACTACTTCGCCGCCGCCTGGTCGCTGTTCTCCATGATCTACTTCCTGTCGGTGACTTTCTGGCCGCCGCCCCCCGAAGGGGTCCGCATCGCCGACACCATTCTCGGGGTCCTGATCGCTTCGGTGATCGGCGTCATGTTCGCTTACTTCTACGGCACGACGAAGGCGAACAAGACCAAGGACGACACGATCAACAAGCTCACCAGGTAAGCCGCATGGAATTTCACGCGGTCCTTGAGCATGAAGGTACCGAAAGGTCGGCGAAGACGCTGCACGTCTTCAGCACGACCACCAGGTGCGGCGACGATGCCAGCCCGCTGGAATTCATCAGTCCCGAGCAGCTGGCCTACTACAGGGCGCTCGATCAGGCTGTGCTGGCGTTTTGCGCGGCGATTGGCGTAGTGGGACCTGTGGCGCCAGCGCCAATCGAGTAGGAATTCTAAGACAGAGCGCCCGCCGGCGTTGCGCTAACAACGCCGGCGGGCCTCAATTCACTGATGTAGCCAGTAAACCAAGCAAGGCTCTGCACCCTCCGGAGGGCGGCCGCAGTCTAGCATATGACAATAGAAAAAGGTTTACTTATGGCAACCCCAATAATTCCATGGATCGGCGGCAAGCGCCGCCTATTCGATCACCTGATCACGAAGTTCCCGGCCCACGAGTGCTATGTCGAGGTCTTCGCCGGCGGCGCCGCGCTGTACTTCATGCGGCCGCCGGCGCGGGTCGAGGTGATCAACGACATCAACGGCGAGCTGGTACGGCTTTACCGCGTGGTGCAGAACCACCTGGAGGAGTTTGTCCGGCATTTCAAATTCGCGCTGGCCAGCCGCGAGGTGTTCAAGTGGCACCAGGAGACGCCGCCGGAAACGTTGACCGATATTCAGCGCGCCGTTCGATTCTTCTACCTGCAGCAGCACGCCTTCGGCGGCAAAGTCTCGGGCCAGACCTGGGGAACGGCGACGACAGCGCCGCCTATCAACCTGCTTCGCATCGAAGAAAATCTGTCTGCAGCCCATTTGCGGCTCTCAGGCGCCTTCATTGAGCATATGGACTGGCAAGCCCTCATGGAACGCTACGATCGCCCCCATACCCTGTTTTACCTCGATCCTCCGTATTGGCAGACGGAGGGCTATGGCGTTGAGTTCGGAATCGAGGAATATGAAAAGATGGCGGCACTTCTGGGCCGCATCCAGGGCAAGGCCATCGTGAGCCTGAACGACCACCCGGACATCCGGCGCATCTTCGCGGCGTTCGAGATGGACACCGTTCCAATCTCCTACACGGTCGGCGGCGGCGGCAAGGCGGTCGACCGCGCTGAGGTGATCATC
>JBDSTZ010000428.1:0-7184 GCA_039927975.1 Massilia sp.
CGGAAAACACCGGCGCGCGCGCCGGCAGGGGCGCGGCGGCGCCGCTGGCGGTGCGCAGGAAGCGCACCACCACCCGGGCCTCGAAGTCGATGTCGCCGGCCTTTTCGCGCGCCATCGGCGAGGCCGGCTCGGCGTCGAGACGGCTGATCAGGTAGCCGGTCTGGCCGAGCTGGTTGTCCTGCATCTCGTGGGCCTCGTCCAGCGCCGAGACAAACGCGAACAGGCCGGCCGCCGCCGCGATGACCACCGTCGCCAGCGACAGCCACAGCGACAGCTTGAAGCGCAGCGAGGCCGCTAGCGGGCTTTCGTCACCATCCATCCGACACCTCGCACATTCTTGATCGTTTCACTGCCGAGCTTGCGGCGCAGCGAGTGAATCAGGAATTCAACCGCGTTGCTCTCGACTTCCTCGTTCCAGCCGTAGATACGGCTTTCCAGTTCGGCGCGCGAGAGGATCGCGCCGGGCCGCAGCAGCAGGCTTTCGAGCAGCGAGAATTCGCGCGCGGTCAGGCGCACGCTGACTTCGCCGACGCTGGCCTCGTGGGTTGCCGGGTCGAGCGCCAGCGTGCCGTTCGACAGCAGCGGCCCGGCCACGCTGTCCTTGCGCCGGGTCAGCGCGCGCATGCGGGCGCGCAGCTCGCTCATCTCGAACGGCTTGACCAGGTAGTCGTCGGCGCCGCCATCGAGGCCGGCCACCAGGTCCTCGGTGGTGTCGCGCGCGGTCAGCACCAGCACCGGCAGATGGTTGCCGGCGGCGCGGATGGTGCGCAGCACCGCTATGCCGTCGGTGCGCGGCAGCCCCAGGTCGAGCAGCAGCAGCGCGTAGTCGAGCGCGACCAGCGCGCTGAGCGCGTCGGCGCCGTCGCGCACCCAGTCGACCGCGTAGCTGGCGTCGCGCAGCTCCTGCTGGATCACGCTGCCGATCATCGGATCGTCTTCCACCAGCAGCACTCTCATGGCAGCGCTCCGTCGCCGGCCAGCGGCGCGGCGAACAGTTCGCTGGCCGCGCGCGACAGGTCGTTCATGCCGGCGCCGGCGGCGATGTGCGCGCTCAGCCAGCCGGCCTGGCCGCCGCCGCGCAGCAGTTCCTCGATCATCGCGCAGGCCTGACCGAACTGCGGATCGGCCGAGCGCGCAGCGAGCCGCGCCAGGTCTTCGCGCACCACCTCGCGCACCGGCCGCGCCTCGCCGGTGCAGGGGTTGATCCAGTCGGCGCCGACGCCGTGGCGGGCGGCGTTGAAGCGGTTCCACGCATACAGCTCGCGCGTGTCCTCGGTGGGCCAGGCGCCCTCGGCGTCGAGCACTTCGAGGCACAGTTCGCGCGCGTAGCAGCCCAGCGCGGCGGCGTGGGCCGGGTGCAGCGGGGTGTCGAGCACGCGCAGTTCGACCGTGCCGTACTCCGGCTTGGGCCGCACGTCCCAGTAAAAATCCTTGATGCTGTTGACGATGCCGTGCTGCGCCAGGCGCGCGAAGTGCGCTTCGAACGCGCGCCAGCTGCGCAGCTTGGCCGGCATGGTGCCGCTGGTGGGAAAGGCGCCCACCACATTGCTGCGCGCGCTGCAAAAACCCGATTCCTCGCCCTGCCAGCACGGCGAGTTGGCCGACAGCGCGATGAACAGCGGCGCGCGCTGGGTCAGCCAGGCGCAGACCCGCAGCGCCTCGTCGCCGTTCGGCATGCCGATGTGGACATGCATGCCGAACACCGTAAACAGCTTGGCCAGGTAGCCGAACTTGCGGGCCGATTCGCGGTAGCGCTCCTTCGGATAGATGCGCTGCTCGTTCCACTTCTGGAAAGGATGGGCGCCGCCGCCGGAGATCGCGGCGCCGACCTGGAAGGCGGCCCGTTGCACGCTGGCGCGGATGTCCTCGATCTCGGCGGCGGCGGCGCCGTAGCCGTCCAGCACCGAGGTCGCCACCTCCAGCATCGAGGTGGTGATCTCGGGAGTGGCGACCCAGCGCTTGGTTTGCTGGTCGAGCAGGCGCAGGATGTCGGGCGCGGCCGGCATCAGGTCGAAGGTGAGCCGGTCGAGCACCATCAGTTCGAGTTCGATCCCCATCGTGCCCGGGCGCGACGGCGTGAAGTCGGGCAGAAAGGCCGGGCCCTGGCCCGCCACCGCCCTGGCCTGCGCGTTCGCGGCTTCATTCACCAATTCATTCACCGATTCGTTCGCCAATTCGTTGGCCAATTCGTTTGACAATTCTTGCGCGCGATCCGGCGCCAGTAACGCGTCATCCATGTTCATCTCCTTCATGCGTTTCGTCCGCCAGGGTCAAGCCCCACCAGGTCAGTCCCGGTCCGATCAGCACGTTCATGGCCAGCAAGGCCGCCATCACCGCCGCCGCCGTGTCGCTCATATAGGCGGAGCCGGTCATCGAATTGTCCACCACCAGCGAGCCGAAGCCGGCCAGCGAGCATAGCGACAGGGCGATCGCGTGCTTCTTGCGCCGGCTCCAGGCGCCGCTCGCTGTCAGCGCCAGCCGGGTCACGCCGACGCGCGCGCCGAACACCAGCAGCGCGGCCACCAGCGGCGTCCATTGCCACAGCTGCTGCACCTGCACCAGCGCCGCCGACATCATGAACAGCAGCGCGTAGCCGATGTCCTGGGCGGTCTTGAGCTGGGCCTGGAAGACGTTTTCGCGCGTCTCGGCGTTGCGCAGCAGGATCCCCATCAGCAGCAGCGACAGCAGCGCGCTCGACGCGGTGACCGAGCACAAGCCCAGGTCCATCATCAGCGCGGCGAGCAGGATGCCGGGGCGCAGGCCGGCCTGGGCGCGCGCCAGCCGCGTGGCCGCCGTGTATAAACCATAGCAGATAGCGGCGATCGCCGCGCCCAGCGCGAGCTTGGCGCCCTGGCGCAGCAATTCCTCGCCGACGCCGAACTCGGGATGGACCGCGTGGCTGCGCAGCCAGGCCAGCGAGAACGACAGCGCCACCAGCGCCACCAGGTTGCTCACCCCGACCGTGTTGGCGGCGGCGTAGGTCGCCACGCCGCTGGCGTTCGAATCGGACACCATCGAGGCGAAAATCACGGGATTGACGGCGATCAGGATGGCGCCGATGAAGGCCGCTTCGCCCCAGCCCAGGCCGCAGGCGGCCAGCACCAGCATGCTGCCAAGGCCGCGCAGCACGCAGCCGGCCAGCAGCGCGCCGCCTTCACGCGCACTGCGCCACAGCCAGGCCAGGTCCATCTTGCGGCCGACCTCGAACAGCACCAGCGCCGAGGCGGCGTTGAAGAATTCCTGGAACTGGGTCAAGAGGGCCGCGTCGAGCATGCCGATGCCGCTCACGCCCAACAGCAGGCCGGCCAGCACCGCGCCGTACAGCTTGGGCAGGCCGCGCGCGGCCAGCATCACGCCCATCACCTGCGACAGCAGCAGGCCGGCGCCGATCATCGCCAGCGGCGACATCAGCCACAGTGGCAGTTCGGATGGTTCATTCATGGTGGCGGCTCCAGGCGTTCGCCAGCGCCATCAGTTCGGGTTCGAGCGCCTGTTTGGCGGTGGCGGCGGCGCTGGCGGCCGCCGGCGAGGCCAGCACGGTGTCGATCCGCAGGCGCACCAGCGGGCCGTCACCGCGGGTCGGCATCCACAGCTGGCCGCTCAGGGTGGCGCCGTCGAGCCAGACGGCGTAGAACCTTGCGCCCTTCGACCTGGGCGCCGGCGGCACCAGGCTGAACGGGGTCAGCCAGGTCGCCCTGGGATAGCGCCGCGCCAGCTGCAACTGCAGCGCCGCGCGTTGTTCGAGGCGGCTGTCGTCGGCCGCGTAGGACAGGTGCAGCTGCTGCGGTCCCGGCGCGGCGCTGTCGGCCGCCAGGCAATGGCCGGCGACCGGCCAGCGAAAACTGGTGGCGCCCGCTTCGCCGGGGCGCTCGCCCAGGTTCGCATCGAGCAGCGCGGGCAGCGAACCGGCGTCCTGCGCGGCGGCCGGCTGGCGCAGGCGCGCGGCCTCGGCCAGCAGCAGTTGCCAGCGGCCTTCCTGCCAACGCCGGGTGGCCGCGCGCGCCGACGGCGTCCAGCGCCATTCGGTCACGCTCCACTGCGCGTCGGCGAGGCGACGCAGGATCACCAGGCCTTGTTCGGCGCCGCGCGCGTCGACGATGCTCTGGCTGATCCAGTCCTGGCGCCATGCGCGCGGGGCGTCCTGGCCACGGCGCGCCCAGGTCCACCAGTGCGCCAGTGGAGTGAGGCAGGCGTTCGGCGCGGCCGTGCCGGGGCCGGTCCAGCGCCGCATGCGCAGCAGGTTTTTCCAGGCACAGGCGCTCGCTTCGGCGCGCCAGCCTTGCAACGTGGGGGCGTCCGATGACGCCTCAACGCCGGTGTCGCAACGCCAGGGACGCTGCCCGGCCAGCGCGCGCAGGTCGGCCGTCAGATCGACCGCGCCGGCCGGGCGATGGCGCGCCGCCTGAGCGTTGGACATGCCGCCGACGCAGGCCGTCGCCAGGCAAAGCTGAAACAGCAGGCGGGCGGTGCCGCGATGATGGGACAGGTGGAACACAGTGAACTCTTCTCTGAATGGGACAGTGCTTCGCCACACTCATTGGTCGGCCAGCTCAGCCATGGTACGGAGCGACACTTAGCAGTCACTTAGCGGAAAATTAGCAAACGACCAACATTGAGCGGCGCGCCGCCGCAACGCGATCAGGCGCGCGACTGAGCCATCTCAGGCTCGCGCATCGCCCGCCCGCTAGTCTTGAACACTCGGCCGCCCCGGCCCCGCTCCTTCCTGCAAAGGCCGCGCATGTTCAACTTGATCACCTGGAATATTCAATCCGCCCGCGACAGCTTGCTGGACGACATCGTCGCCACGCTGCACGGCATGGGTCAGTTCGACGCGCTGTGCCTGCAGGAAGTGGCGAGCGACGCCGACGGCGACCAGTTCGCGGCGCTCGCCGAGCGCCTGCCCGGCTACCATGCGGTGTCGGCGCTGGCGCTCGACGCGCTGGATGACGATGGCGGCCGGCGCCGGCTCGGCAGCATGATCTTCAGCCGCCACCCGGTGCTGCAAGTGTTTCGCCACAGCCTGCCCTGGCCGGCCGATCCGGCCGTGATGGGCATCCCGCGCGTGGCGCTCGAAGCGACGCTCGACACTCCGCTGGGTTTGCTGGGCGTGAGCAGCGTCCACCTCGAATATTTTTCATTGACCCAGCGCCTGGCGCAGGTCGAGCGCCTGCGCGAACTGCGCGCAGAAGCCCATGCCCAGGCACACTGCGCGCGGCCGGGACAGGCCGTCAACGGACCGTTTCGCGCCGTGCCGCGCGCGGCGGCGGCGATCGTCGCCGGCGACTTCAACCTGCTGCCCGGATCGGCTGAACACGCCCGCCTGCTGGCGCGCGTCGACGACGCCACCGCGCCGCTGCGCGACGCCTGGCAACTGGCGTTTCCCGAGCGCCCGCACGGACCCACCGTCGGCCTGCACGACACCTCGCCCGGCGCCGGCGCGCCTTTCACCTTCGACTATATATTCGTCAGCGAGCAGCTGGCCGGCCGCGTCCAGCGCCTGCGGGTCGACCAGGGCAGGCACGGTTCGGCGCACCAGCCGATGATGCTGTCGCTCGCTTAGCGCATGTCGAGCGGCACGGCGCGGCGCGGCGGCGGGAACGCCTGATCGAGCTCGGCCAGATCCTGCTCGCTGAGCGCGACATCGACGGCGGCGCGGTTGGCCCGCACATGGTCCGGCTGCACGGCCTTGGGGATGACGATCACGCCGTCCTGGCACAGCAGCCAGGCCAGCGCGACCTGGGCTGGCGTCAACTGGCGCCGTGCGGCGACCGCCTTGAGCGCCGGATTGCCCAGCAATTTTGCTTGGTCGGTACGCGACGATTCGAGCGGTGAATACGCCATCACCGGCATGCCTTGCCGGCGGCACCACGGCAGCAGGTCGAATTCGACGCCGCGCTTGGCCAGGTTGTAGAGCACCTGGTTGGTGGCGATCTGCGTGCCGCCCGGCAAGGTCTGCGCTTCGCGCATGTCGGCCAGGTCGAAATTGCTGACGCCGAAGTCGCCGATCTTGCCGGCCGCCTTGAGCGCGCCGAAGCCCTGCAGCGTTTCCGCCAGCGGCACCGTGCCGCGCCAGTGGAGAAGGTACAGGTCGATGCGCTCGACGCCGAGCCGGCGCAGACTGCGCTCGCAGGCCGCCTGCACTTCCTTGCGGCCGGCATTGTGCGGATACACCTTGCTGACGATGTAAGCCTGCTCGCGCCGGCCGGCCAGCGCCGCGCCCACTACCTGCTCGGCGCCGCCTTCCGCGTACATTTCCGCGGTATCGATGAGGGTCATGCCCAGGTCGAGGCCGAGTTGCAGGGCGGCGATCTCAGCCCGCCTGCGAGCAGGCTGCTCGCCCATGTTCCAGGTGCCCTGCCCCAGCGCCGGCACGCTGGCGGCGCCGATCGTGATCGTCTTCATTGTCATCCTCGCATCGCGTATGAGTCATCCACGATACAACAGCGCGGCGCGCGCCGCCAACACCTGCGTGCGGGGTAGGAATTGTCCGTCGGGGCCGCCTGCTGACGCCCGCCAGATTGATGCAATCGGCATCGAGCCATATTTGCCTGGTTCAACTAGCGAAGCGAACTCTTGCAATGAGGCTGAGCAGCGCCAAGAAGCGCTAGCTGCGCGGCGCCGGCGGCACGCGTGCGCCGCTGGCGTCGATCACCGCTTCGCCATCTTCCTTGGAAAACGCCGCCAGCTGCGGCAGCGGCAGAATGTCGAGCACCAGCTCGGACGGCCGGCACAGGCGCACACCGTGCGGCGTGATGACGAAGGGGCGGTTGATCAGCACGGGATGGGCCAGCATGGCGTCGATCAGGGCGTCGTCGGACAACGCGGGATTGTCCAGCCCCAGTTCAGTGTAGACCGCCTCCTTGGCGCGGATCGCCTCGCGCACCGACATGCCGGCGGCGCCGATCATGGCCTTGAGCAGCGCGTGCGAAGGCGGCTTGGACAGGTAGTCGACCACGGTCGGTTCGACTCCGGCATTGCGAATCAGCGCGAGGGTATTGCGCGAGGTGCCGCAGCGGGCGTTGTGATAAATCGTGATGTCCATCGTCGGATAAGCTCCATGCGTTCAATCGTGAACGCATGGTACCCGATGGCGCGCAGTCGGGCCAGATCAGGCCAGGCCAGCCGCGCCGGCCATCAGCCACAGACCGACCGCGCCGATGGCCGCGCCAAAGGCGGTGCGCAGG
>JBDSTZ010000429.1:0-5261 GCA_039927975.1 Massilia sp.
GACGGCACCGTCTCAAGCGCGCCGGACGCCGTCGGTCCCTACGAATTTCTCGACGACCGCATCCTCAACGCCGCCGAACTGTTCGGCAGCTTCATGGTCGGCATCGACATTCCCTGGGTACCGACCGCGTCGCACACCGACGCCTACGGCAACCCGACCGTCGTCTACAAGAGCGTGTCGTGGAACTATCGCGGCCGCACCAGTTCCCAGGCCTGGGAGCTCTACTACTATTACAAGTACACCCGTGGCGTGAACATGGAGCAGCGCGCCCCGAACTTCAGCCGCTTTTTCGACAAGCGCACCGGTTACAACTGGGACAGCGGCGATGGCGGCGGCGACTTCTGGCTCTTCATCCCGGCCCAGGCCGAAGCCGAAGGGACCCAGCATCTGGTCAAGCCGGTGGTCGATCCACTGCGCGAAGTGGAAGTGCGCTTCACCGCGCTCGACGCCAACTCGGTGGTGATGAACGACGACGCCACCGGCTACATTCGCGTCACCGCCGCGCCGGAGGGCAGCAAGCTGGCCGTATTCGGCTACGGCTCCGCCGGCACCCAGATGGGCTTCCGCATTCGCAGCAACGGTCTCGCTTCGATGGACGTCTACGGCACCACCTACGCCTTGCCCGACACCCAGGGACAGTGGAAATATGTGCTGGTGCCCGGTGGACTCGGCGACTTCCTGCCGCTGACGGTGACCGGCAACGGCGCCAGCGTCGACATCGACCACGTCAACATCAAGGCCGACACCTTGCTGAGCGCGCCCGCGTTCACCGCCGGTTCGGCCGACCTGACGGTCTACACCTACGCCGGTTCGACCCTGACCACCAGCCTGGATTTCGGCGCCACCGATCCGCAGGCGACCGACGTGCTCAGCTACAAGGCCAACAACCTGCCGCAGGGCGCCTCCTTCAACACCGCCACCGGCGCGTTTTCCTGGAAGCCGACCCAGGCCGGCACCTATGCCCTGATCATCGAAGCGTCGGACGGCACCACCGTCACGCTCAAGCGCGTCAACATCGTCGTCGGCGCCGACCGCCGGGCCACGATTGACGCCGTCACCGCGCCCTACAATCCGAGCACCTTGTACGTCCAGTCGACGCTCAATGCCTATACCGCCGCCTACAACGACCTGGCCGGCGTGATCGGCTCGGCCAGCGACACGGTATTCTTCGACAAGCTGGCCAACCTGCGCACGCTGGTCGGCCAACTGCAGCAACTGACGCCGCTGGTGAGCGACGACGGCAGCATGAATATCACCAATATGTTGTGGCAGACCACCTGGAACGCCGGACAGCTGGTCGACAACCATCCTGAAACGTCGGTCAACTTTAGCGAGGCGAAGAATTACGGCCTGCTGCTCGACTTCGGTCCGAGCTTCAAGGTGTCCGCCAGCAAATTCCGCCTGCAAGCGGTATTGAGCTTCCCCGAGCGCGGCGGCGGTATCGCCATCCTCGGCTCGAACGACAATGAAAACTGGACCCGCCTGACGCCGGGCATGACCGGAGTGGTCGACGACATGCAAGAGCTGACGGTGCAGGACGACCTGAAGAACAACCGTTACCGCTTCCTGAAGATCCAGATGGTCCAGCCGACCAGCAATTTGCTGCAGCTCGGCGAATTCCATATCTTCGGCCAGCGCTACGAGACGGTCAACAAACTGTCCTCGACGACCATGGGCTCGGCCCAGGCCCTGCGCACCCGCGTCATCGTGGGCGACACGATCACCCTGAGTTTCCGTTCGACCGAACCGATCAACACGGTCAGCGCCACCTTGCAGGGCGCGCCGGCCACCATTGCCACCACCGACAATCTGAACTGGACGGCGAGCGTGCAAGCGACCCCGGCGATGAGCGCCGGACCGGTCAAGTTCCTGCTCAACTACAAGACCCAGGACGGGCTGGCAGCCGAACCGACCTTCCTGCTCACCAGCGGCACCGCGCTGTGGATTTCGGACCAGACCAATTTCATCGCCAACCTGCTCGACATCACCAGCCAGACCGATTCGAGCAACCGCAACGCCACTGATGTGCGCACCTCGGCCAACACCCTGTTCGACCGCGACATCACCTCGGGCACCGATTTGCGCGTCAACGGCAGCGGTTCCGGCGGCTGGCTCAGCTTCGACTTCCGCGGCGGCGGCACGGCCGCGCTGTCGCGCGTCGAAATCATCGGCAAGCAAGACCAGTACTACACCCGTATCAACGGCGCAGTGGTGCAGGGCTCCAACGACTACAGCAGCTGGACCACGATCTCGAACGCGGCCGGCGCCTCCGTCGATTGGCAAACCCTGACGATCAACAATCCGACGCCGTTCCGTTACATCCGCATCTACAACGGCAACACCTGGTACGGCAACATGACCGAATTGCGCCTGTACGGCGTGGTCGCCTCGACCAACAAGATCGCCACCACCTCGATCAGCTCGGCACAGGCCCTGCGCCGGCGTATCGTGCCGGGCAACACCGTCACGGTCAGCTTCACCACCAAGGAAGCGGTCAGCAATATCGCCGCCACCATCGACGACCAGGCAGCGACGATCAGCGCGACCGGCAACCTGAGCTACACGGCGACCGCCACCTTGCCACAAGGTGTCGCCGCCGGCGCGGTGAAGTTCGCGATCAACTACACGACCCAGGACGGCAAGGCCGGTTTCACCGGCGTCAGCACCACCGACGGCACCTCGCTGTTCCTGGTCAACGAGGCCGACACCATCAAGAACGTGACCGGCATCGCCACCCTGATCGATTCGACGCAGGGCCGCTCGGCGGCGAACGTGCTGGCGAACGCCAACCGGCTGTTCGACAGCAATCTGAGCAGCGCCACCGATCTGCGCACCGGCACCAGCAACGGCGCCGGCGGCTACCTGATCTTCGACTTCAAGGCCGGCAACCAGGTCAACCTGAGCAATGTCGAAGTGGCCGGCAACCAGGACCAGTATTACACCCGCATCAACGGTCTGGTGATCCAGGGCTCGAACGACCAGGCCAGCTGGACCACGCTGACCGGCGCCGCCGTCGCCTCGATGGAATGGCAAACCCTGGCGGTCGGCAGCCTGACGCCGTATCGCTACATCCGCATCTACAACCCGAACACCTGGTTCGGCACGATGACGGAGTTGCGCTTGCACGGCACGGTGCACGGCGCCGACACGACCGCGCCGGTCACCAGCGCCGCCGCGCCGCAAGGCACGGTCAATACCGACACCACGGTCAGCTTCACGGCGGCCGACAACCAGGGCGGTTCGGGCGTCGCCGCGACCTATTACAAGGTCGACGATGGAGCGCAGCAGAGCGGCAGCGCGGTCACACTCACCACCAGCGGCACCCACAAGGTGAACTTCTGGAGCGTGGACTGGGCCGGCAACGCCGAGGCGCCGAAGCAGGTGATGGTGACACTCGACAAGTTCACCGATGTGTCAAGCAGCGTCGCGATCTCGCGTTCGGGCCTGACGATGAACCGTTTCACCAACAAGTACACCGGCACGGTGACCATCACCAATGCCGGCGCCCAGACGGTGGCCGGTCCGCTGCGCCTGCGCCTGCTGGCGCTAAGCGCCGGCGTGACGCTCGACAACCAGTCCGGTCAAACCGACGGCGTCAGCTGGATCACGCTGCCGGTCACCGATCTGGCGGCCGGCCAGAGCGTCACGCTCACGACCACGTTTTCCAATCCGAACAAAGTGGGCATCGCTTACACGCCCCAGCTCGTCAGCTTGAAATAAGGAGAATTCATCATGTTCAATACGAAACAAGTACTGGCCAGGCTGCTGCTGGCGGCCTCGCTGGTCGGCGCCGCCGGGCAGGCGGGGGCCGCGCCGATCTACCAGGTCGACATCGACACCGCCACGCTGGGCGCCGGCCCGGCCTTCCTCGATATCTACTTCGTGGGATTGGCCAACGCCAGCGCAGCCACCGCCACCGTGACCGGCCTTACCGGCCTGTTCAATGGCGCGGCCAGCCTGAGCGGCGCCGTCAGCGGCAGCCGTCCCGGCCCGATCGTGTTTGGCAACGCCAATCTGGGCGGCGAATTTGTGCAGGCGATCGAGCTTGGCGGCAAGTTCCATTTCGACGTCAGTTTCATGATGGCGCCCGGCAGCGACGGCACCACCTTCGGCTGGGCGCTGTTCAACGACGTGCAGTACCTGGGCGCCGATGGCGATCTTGGCAATATCTTCCTTCAGCCGAATGCGGCGGCCGGCCAGCAGATCATCGTGAGCGCACCGGCCGGCCAGTTAAGCAGCGTGAACGTGATTCCGGAACCGTCGACAGCCGCCTTGTTCCTGCTCGCCCTGCTGGCGCTGGGGGCCATGCACGCCAGGGGAGGGCGCCGCGCCTGACGCCGCCCGGTAGCAAGCGCCGTCCGCACCGGGCGGCGCACCCCATCCTCCCGGATTTGGGGTCAAGACAAATCCGTTTTTGCCGCCGAAGGCTGACCCCTTCGGCGGCGTTTTTTTTCAAGGCTGGCTCCGTATGGTATCGTTACCGGAGGCCGTCGCCACATGGACAACAACAACGCGGCGGGAATTGCCGGCCGCCCGCTTTCAATATCAAGGAATCAGCATGAAGAAGCACATGGCGTCCCTCGCATTCGGAATCGGCGTGGCGGGACTATTCAGCGCGGCGGCGCTGCCCTCGGCCCGCGCGCAGGACGCGCCGTCGATCGCGGTGCAACGCAGCGACGACCCGGCCGCGCGCGTCCAGTGGTGGCGCGCGGCGCGCTTCGGCATGTTCATCCACTGGGGCTTGTACTCGATCCCCGGGCGCGGCGAATGGGTGCAGTGGAACGAGCAGATTCCGCTCAAGGAATACGCCAAATTGGCCGATCAGTTCAAGCCGAACAATTTCAGCCCCGACGCCTGGACAGAGGTGGCCAAGGCCGCCGGCATGAAGTACACGGTGCTCACGGCGCGCCACCACGACGGCTTCGCGCTGTTCGACGACGGCGCCAATCCCTACACCAGCGTGAAGTCCGCCGCCCACCGCGACTTCGTCGCCGAGTATGTGAAGTCGGCGCGCAAGGCGGGCCTGGGCGTCGGCTTGTACTACTCGCCGATGGACTGGCGCTTCCCCGGCTACATCGCGCCCGACCTGCAGCGCGAGAGCGCCGAGGCGATGCGCGCCCAGTATCACCGCCAGATGAAGACCTTGCTGTCGAAGTACGGCAAGCTCGACGTGTTGTGGTTCGACGGCGGCGAGACCGATTGGCTCAACTTCGGCGCCGACTGGAAGGGCGCCAGCTGGGCCAAGCGGCCCAAGGGCGAAC
>JBDSTZ010000430.1:0-13500 GCA_039927975.1 Massilia sp.
GTGCCGGTCGAGGCCAGCGTGGCGGCGATCTTGCGCGCGATATGTCCGGACTTGCCGATGCCCGACACCACCACCCGGCCCTTGCAGGCCATCAGCAGGCCGACCGCGTGGCCGACGCTGTCGTCGCTGGCCAGGCGCGCGTGCACCGCGCGGATCGCGTCGGCTTCGATCTCGAGCGTTTCACGGGCCAGCAGCATGGCCCGGCGGGTCATGTTTGCATCAAAAGCTTTCAGCATTGTTTTTTCATCGGTTACACTCTTAGTGGAAGTATAAACGAATTTAGAAAGCAAAAAACTTGCCAGACACAAGTCATCGCGTTAACACCTTTACAGACACCTTTACAGACACCTTCACGGCAAACGGCGGCGCATGCATTCAGGTCTAGAACTCACCCTCCTTTTGCTCGGCAGCGCGGTGCTCGGCGTGGTCGCCTTCCGCATGCTGCACCTGCCGCCGATGCTTGGCTACCTGGCCGTGGGCGTGCTGATCGGCCCCTACGCCATGGGCCTGGCCGACAACACCCACAGCACCGAAACCCTGGCCGAATTCGGCGTGGTGTTCCTGATGTTCTCGATTGGCCTCGAATTCTCGCTGGCCCAGCTCAAATCCATGCGCAGCATCGTGTTCGGCCTCGGGATGGCCCAGGTGATGCTGACGATCGTCGCCACCATGCTGTTCGGCTGGCTGATCGCCACCCAGCTGCCGGCATCGATCCGCATCAGCTGGCAAGCCTCGTTCGCGCTAGGCGGGGCGCTGGCGATGTCGTCGACCGCGATCGTCTCGAAGATGCTGACCGAACGGCTGGAGCTCGAAAGCCAGCACGGGCGCCGCATCATGGGCATCCTGCTGTTCCAGGACCTGGCGGTGGTGCCGCTGATTATCCTGATCCCGGCGCTCGGCCAAAACCCGGCCAAGCTGGCCGAAACGCTGGCCTGGGCCAGCGCCAAGGCGGTGCTGGTGCTGGTGCTGCTGCTGTTCATCGGCCAGAAGATCATGCGCAGGTGGTTCACCCTGGTGGTCAAGCGCCGCTCGCAGGAGCTGTTCATGCTCAACCTGCTCTTGATCACCCTGGGCGCGGCCTGGATCACCGAGCGCGCCGGCCTGTCGATGGCGCTCGGCGCTTTCGTGGCCGGCATGCTGATCTCCGAAACCCAGTACAAGCACCAGGTGGAGGAAGACATCAAGCCGTTTCGCGACGTGCTGCTCGGGCTGTTCTTCATCACCATCGGCATGAAGCTCAATGTGCACGTGGTGGCCGATAACTGGTGGGTCGTGCTGGCCCTGCTGGCCGGCCCGGTGCTGATGAAGTTCGCCCTGATTGCCCTCCTGGCCAAGCTGTTCGGCTCGACCGACGGGGTGTCGATGCGCACCGGCCTGGCGCTGGCGCAGGCAGGCGAATTCGGTTTCGTGCTGCTGGCCCTGACCAAGGGCGCCAACCTGATCGACCAGTCGATCATCGACCTGGTGCTCGCCTCGATGGTGCTGTCGATGCTGATCGCACCCTTCATCATCGCCAAGTCGGACCAGATCGTGATGAAGATCGCCTCGAACGAATGGATGATGCAGTCGCTCCAGCTGACCCAGCTCGCCAGCCGCACCATGGCGCTGCAAAAGCACGTGATCGTGGCCGGCTTCGGCCGCAGCGGCCAGAGCCTGGCGACCCTGCTGACCGAGGAAAACGTGCGCTACCAGGCGCTCGACCTCGATCCGGAACGGGTCCAGGAGGCGCAGGCGGCCGGCGCCCACGTGGCCTATGGCGACGCGGCGCGGCGCGAAAGCCTGATCGCCGCCGGCATCAACCGCGCCAGCGCGCTGGTGATCACCTACGCCAACACCCAGTCGGCGCTCAAGGTGCTGCACCTGGTGCACGAGCTGGCGCCGTCGCTGCCGGTGATCGTGCGCAGCCACGACGACACCGATCTCGACCTGCTCAAGCGCGAAGGCGCGGCCGAGGTGGTGCCGGAAGCGCTCGAAGGCAGCCTGATGCTCGCCTCGCACGCGCTGGTGATGATCGGCGTGCCGCTGCGCCGCGTGGTGCACCGGGTGCAGGCGGCGCGCGACGAGCGCTATTCATCGCTGCGCGGCTTCTTCCACGGCGCCAGCGATGTCGAGGACGATCCGGAGAACCTGTACGTGCGCCTGCATTCGGTGACCGTGCGCGAGGACGCCGGGGTGGCCGGCAAGCCGCTCGAGACGCTCGGCTTGCCCGACGTCGGCGCCGAGGTGACCGTGATCAGGCGCGGCAAGGACCGGCTGACGGTGACGCCGCAGACGGTGCTGGCGGCCGGCGACGTGGTGGTGCTGCGCGGCTCGGCGCAGGCGGTGACGGAGGCCGAGGGCCGCTTGCAGCGCGTGTGAATGTAAGGCCCCGGCGGCTGCGGCGGGCGGCCAGGCGCCTTCAGTCGAAACTGACCACCCGGTTGCGGCCGTTTTCCTTGGCCTGGTACAGCGCCGCGTCGGCGTGCGCGACCAGTTCCTGGGCCACGCCTTCGATCGCGTGGTCGCGCTCGAAATCGTCGAGCGTGGCGACGCCGATCGACACCGAGATGTCGAGCTTCTCGCCGGTCGACAGCTCGAACGGCAGGTCGGCGATGCTGCAGCGGATGCGCTGCGCCACCAGCGTCGCGCTGGCCAGGTCGGCGTCGATTAGCAGCACCACGAACTCCTCGCCGCCGAAGCGCCCGAGCGCGTCCGACACGCGCAGCTCGGCCTTGATGCGCATGGCCACCTCGCGCAGCACTTCGTCGCCGCCCTGGTGGCCGACACTGTCGTTGACCTGCTTGAACAGGTCGATGTCGATGTACATGCACGAGATGCGGTAGGACTGGCGCCGCGCGCGGCCGATTTCCTCGAGCAGGCGGCGGTCGATGTAGCGGCGGTTGTAGACCCCGGTCAGCGAATCGGTCAGCCCGATATATTTGAGCATCTCGTTGCTGATGACGTTTTCGAGGCAGATCGCGATGATCGACGCCATGTGCTCGATGAAGTCGGTGCCCAGCGCCGGCGTGAAGCGGGTCAGGTCGCAGCTGCCCAGATTGAGACTGCCGATCATGCGCCGGTTGCGCAGCAGCGGCACCACCGCCACGCTGCGCAGGTGCTCGGGCGGCGCGGGGAAAATCTTGTCATGCGCCTCTGGCCGGTAAGGGCCGAGCAGCGGTTTAATTGTCTCGCCAAAGCCCAGCGCGTCCTCGCTGCCGACGAAGATCAGTTCGGGGAACAGGCCGAAGTCGATGCCGAGGCGGTCCATCACGGTGTGGATGTCGGCATCCGGATCGACCAGGCTCAAGGTGACGATGTCGAGCTCGGAAATGACCGGCAGCGAACGGAAGATGGTGCCGATCAGTTCGGGAAAGGTGCCGGCGCCGACGATCTCGAGGTCGAACGCCTGGTGCCGGCACATGATGGCGTGATTGCGTTCGGCCTGCTGTAACAGGAACGCCATGCGCGCGCGCAGGGACGCGTTTTCGTCCAACAGTTCGCGCGAGGAAGCGCTGTGCTCGTACATAACAGTCCTGACACCGACGTCAATGGAGAAAATTCGATTAATAACCGCAACATTACGCCATCTTTACCTGATTGAAAACCAAAAAAAGATGCTTTTTTCTAACGACAGTTGTCTCAGAAAGACAGTTCGACCTCGACCTCGGCGCCCACCGTCAGCAGCGCGCCCTCGCCCTCGGTGAGCAGGCAATTCATGCCGAAGCAGATGGCGCCGTCAAGCTGGGGTTTGGCGCGGTAGGCTTGCAGGATGTCGAGCGGGTTCGGCCCCGGCACGCCGGTGCGCTGGTCGACCGAGGGGATGGGGCAGCGCGGACAGGGTTTGACCGGTTTGAAGCGCAGCGCGCCGGCGCTCAGGCTGGCGGCATAGTCTTCCTCGAAGGCCGCGAGACCGTCGACCACCAGATTGGGGCGGAAGCGGTCCATCGGCAGCGGCGCGCGGCCGGCCGCCGCCAGCTTGTCGTTGAGGTCGGCCAGCGAGGCGGCGCCGATCAGCAGCAGCGGGTAGCCGTCGGAAAACGTCACGGGGTTGGCCAGGCCGCCGGTCCAGCGCGTGCTGCCCTGGCGCGGCGCGGGCGGCAGGCGCACCAGCCGGCAGGCGGCGCCGAGGGCGGCGGAAAACCACAGCGCGGCGGCGTCGCCACAGTCGAGCGCGGCCACGCTGTCGTCCCAGAGCGTCACCTGGCGGGTGGCCGCCGCGCCCAAGGCCGTGGTCAGGGCGAACGGTGCCAGTCCGGGCGCGCTCACTTCGACCGCGCCATCGATCAGCCGAGGGACGATCAGCGCCATGCGCGGATGCTCGCGCTGGGTCAGAAAACGGCCGGCCGGGTCGACCAGCATCCACTCGCGGTCGCGCACCCCGTCCACGCTGAGGCCGGCGCGCTCGACCCTGGCGGCCGGCACCGTGATGCCGGCGCAGGACTTGATCGGATAAACGATGAGCTGGGACAGGATGGCCATGGCGGGCAGACGATGTCGGATCAACAAGGAAAAGCGTAAGTATGGCAGCAATCGGCCGTGCCGCCCAGACGCGGTTTGCCGGCCGGCGCCGGTAGCGCGGGGCAATCCTTTCCGTACTGGAAAACATATCAGTGCCGAAAATCAATATTGCAAGACCAGAACGTGTATATTTTAGCGAGATTGCTTTCATCACCACACATGGAGTCCCCGCGCCAATGAACCGACTCCACGCTATCGCACTCGCCGCCGCCCTCTGCGCAGCCGGCCACGGCCAGGCCGCCGACATGGCGCACGCCGTCCCGTCCCAATCCACTCTTTCCGGAGCCGCTCCTTCGAACCCTGGCATCAAGCAAGCGCTCGACGGCGAGCGTTTCGGCCTGTTCCCCGGCGAGCATTTCCGCGCCAGCACCGGCAAGTGCGGCGACTGCCCGACCGTGCGCCAGGGCTTGTGGTATTTCGAGGACGATCTGCTGGCAGTTCCCGCGGCGCGCCAGCCGGTGTCGGGCTTCTCGCCGACGCTCCAGCCGATGCGCGACGTGCGGCAATGGGCGGCGCTGCCAGCCGCGCCGGCGCCGGACTATCCGCCGCTGATCTGGCTCGGCTCGCCCCAGCGCATCGACGACGCCGCGCTGCAGGCCAAGGGCATGCAGCTCAGTACCGGCGGCTCCACATTCGACCTGCGGCTGGTGCCCAAGCTGTCGACCAACCAGTCCTACGCCAACGAGCGCACCACCGCGTTTTTCGAGCAGCGTCCGCTGCGCCTGCGCGGCAAGCTCGAACAACAAGATGGCAAGCAAGCCTTCGTCGCGCGCACCATCTGGCCGAAGGATTTCATAATCGACGCGGCGAAGCTCAAGGCCGCCCCGCTGGCCCAGCCCGGCGGCCTGGCCGCGTTTGTGCGCGAAGCCGGCGGCGGCGCGGCGGCGCCCTACACCACGCGCCTGCTGTGGGAACGCACGCCCGGCAAGACGCGCGACTGGCAGGACAAGGCGGTCATCGGCATCATGCTCAACGGCGCCCAGGGCGACGACGACGAAGCCTTCGGCGGCCACTTCGCCATCGCCACCGGACGTTACGGCGCCAAGGGGGAGTTCGCCGACTGGACCGTGAACAACTTCTACAACCTCGACTCGGTCAGCGAGAAGGGCATCATCTCGGCCACGGTGCCGATGGATAACTACCTGATGGACCTCAACAGCGGCCAGCAATACTACCGCCCCTCGTACATGCTGGTGGCGGTGATGAACAAGGCGCGCACCGCGGCAGCCTACCAGGGCGCGGTGCAGCGCATCTTCAACCATTTCTACCGCCACGATTTCACCTACCAGCACGCGGCGGCCAACTGCGCCGGCATCAGCCTCGATATTTTCAAGGCGCTGGGCTGGCAAATTCCTGAACGCGGGCCGACCAGCCGGCTCAAGGCGGTGGCGGCCTACGCCTACCTGTCGGTCAAGGACGGCAGCCTGGCGAGCGGGCGCAAGATCTACGACTATTTGACCGAGGAGCAGATCCGCCTGTATCCGGCGGTGGCGTTCGAGGCGGCCGGCGACGACTTGCTGCGCCTGGCCAGCGGCGCCAGCGGGCGGGTGCTCACGCCGTTCGAAAAAGAACTCGGCGAGGATGTCGAGGCGATCGTCGTGATGCGCATTCCGCAAGTGCCGTCGAGCCGCGCGATGGGCTCGAACCCGGTGTTCTCGTTCGATGAATACCTCGAGCGCACGCCGGCCGACCACAGCAAATGGAAAATCGTGCCGGCCGGTCCGCGCCCCTTCCCCGCCGCGCTGCGCGACGGCGCGGCGCTGGTGCAGCCGGCGCCGCCCGGCGTGCCGCTGCCGATTATCGGCATCCTGGTGGCGATCGTGGCGGCGATTGGTACGCTGGCATGGCGCCGGCGTTCGGGCAAAAAGTCCGCATGAACCATGCATAGGCGGCAGTTCGTCGCCGCTGCCGTGTGTCCGGAAAATGAAGTATCAGGCGATGCCGCTTATTTGCCGTCGCGTTCGCGCGCCAGGCGCTGCTCCAGATTCACGCCCGCCTGTTCGGCATAAGCCCGACAGCCACCGGGCGCGATAAAGGCATTGCGGTCGCCGGCGCGGGCAGCGAGCTTCTCGAAGATGCCGGTGAAGGACGGATGGGCCGACACCACGACATCGCAAGGCAGCGCCGCGATGCGCGCGATACTGGCCTTGAAGACGCCCGACAGGTCTGGATGCGTGGCGTCGCCGCTGAAGCGAAACCCATCGGCCGAGACGGCCGTCAGGCTGTCCGCGTAGACCATGTCGCGGCAGGTCCCCTGCTCGCACGAGCGCCAGCTCCAGCTGGTGCCGCCCGGCGTATGCCCGGGCGTCATGTGCGCGCTTAGCGCCAACGGGCCAAGCTTGACAAGCTGGCCGTCAGCGATCACCCCGACCCTGGCGACCTTCGGAAACGGCGTCACCGCGCCGGCTTCGTACTGCGGGTCGTCGGCGCCGATCGCGCCGCGTTCGAGCACCTCGGCGCTGGCGGCGCTGGCCATCACCTTGGCGCCGCTGGCGCGCTGCAACGCGGCGATGCCGCCGGCGTGGTCCCAATGCGGATGCGAATTGAGAATGATGCGCACATCTTCGATGCGAAAGCCGAGCGCGCGGATGTTGGCGATGATCTGCGGCGCCGACTGCGGCAGCGCGCCATCGAGCAGGATATGCCCGCGCGGACCGGTCACCAGCAGCGCCGACAGGCCGGCGGTACCGACATACCAGGTGTTCCCGTAGACCTTGAAGGGCGCCTGCGCGGCGTTCCATTGCGCACAGGTGTCGCAATGGATGTCGTCGCCGGCTGCCGCGCCGGCGGCCGGCAGCGCCAGCGCCATCGACAGCGATGTCGCGCTTGCAAGTGATCGCATGACGAGCCTGGCTGATGGCATGACAAACCTTTTTTTCGAGGTAAAAACAGCATCATTTTACCAGCGCCGCAACGCGGCCGTCGCAGTACTTGCCTATGCCGTGGGCATCAGACTAGAATGGGTTGAGCTCTTGCCAACAAGCATTAGTAAATACGTACCGCATTGTCGAATCGGCGCCCCCCGGCGCCACTGGCGCGGCCATGTCAAGCCGCATCCCTATCCGCTGGAGCATCGATGTTCAGGACCCAAACGCTGGCCCGCCGGCTGCTCTACACCATGTTGCCCTGGTATCTGTTGCTGTCGCTCAGCTTGACGGTGCTGCAGCTGGGGATCCAGTATGTATCGGTCAGCAGCGCCATCGCCGACGATCTGGCCTCGCTCGGCCGCACCGTCGAACCGGGCACCACCCAGGCCTTGTGGGAACTCGACACGACACGCATGGCGGCCATCCTGCGCGGCGTGCGCCAGAACGCGATCGTCACCGGGGTGCGCATCAGCGACCCGCAGGGCGAGGAAATTCTCGGCAATGGCGACCGTCCGGGCGCCACGGTCGACGGCGCCAGGCAGTACAAGCAGGTGGCCGTGCCGCTGCGCTTCGCCGCCCGCCCGGGCGAGCTGCGCGTGATCGGCCGCCTCGAGCTGTACGCCAACCGCGACGTGCTGTGGGCGCGCATCAAGGCCAGCTTCTTCGTGGTGCTGCTCACCTCCATCCTCGGCAGCACCTTCCTGCTGCTGATCGTCTCGTGGACCATCCGCTACCGGCTCTCCAACAGCGTCACCGAGCTGGCGCGCGCGCTGGCGCAGTGGCGCGCCAGCGACGGCGGCGGCGCCAGCGCGGCGATCTCGTATCCCTACCACGACGAACTGGGCAACCTGGTCACCGCCCTCAACGACAGCCATTTGCAGCTCGACGACTCGATGCGCCAGCTCAAGCAGGTGAACCAGAACCTCGAACAGATCGTGGCCACCCGCACCGCCGAACTGCAGCAGGCCAAGGAGGCGGCCGAGGGTGCCAACCTGGCGAAGGGTCAGTTCCTGGCCAATATGAGCCACGAGATCCGCACCCCGATGAACGCGGTGCTCGGCATGCTGTACCTGGCGCTGCGCACCGAGCTCACGCCGGCCCAGCACAACTACCTGGGCAAGGCGCAGAGCGCGGCGCTGTCGCTGCTGGGGATCATCAACGACATCCTCGACTTCGCCAAGATCGAAGCCGGCAAGCTGGAGCTGGAGAGCATCCCCTTCTCGCTCGACCTGGTGCTCCAGCAGCTGACCGACGCGGTGGCCTTCCAGGCCAGCGAGAAGGGCATCGAATTTTTGATCCGCTACGACCAGACCATGCCGTCCGAGCTGCTGGGCGACCCGCTGCGGCTCGGCCAGATCCTGCTCAACCTGTGCGGCAACGCCATGAAGTTCACCGAACAGGGCGAGGTGGAACTGAGCTTTCGCACCACCGCCGCCAGCGCGCGCGCGATCACGCTCGAAGTGTCGGTGCGCGACACCGGCATCGGCATGACGGCGCAGGTGCAGCAAGGCCTGTTCGCCAAGTTCAGCCAGGCCGACCAGAGCATGACCCGGCGCTTCGGCGGCACCGGCCTCGGGCTGGCGATCAGCAAGGAGCTCGTCGAGATGATGGGCGGGCGGATCTGGGTCGAGCGCTCGGCGCCCGGGGTCGGCACCACCATCCGCCTCGACCTGGCGCTCGAACTGGCTCCCGCGCAGGCGCCGGCCATGCTGGTCGACCCGGTCGGCCCCATGCTCAAAGGGATACGCGCGCTGGTGGTCGACGATTCGGTCTCGGCCAGCGGCATCATGGCCGACATGCTGCGCTTCCTGCAGCTCGATGTGAGCGTGGCGGCCAGCGGCGCCCAGGCGCTGGCCATGCTGGCGGCGAACGCCGGGCGGCCCTACGACCTGGTGCTGATGGACTGGCGCATGCCGGGCATGAACGGCGACGAGGTGACCGGCCATCTGCGGCGCGACCCGGCCATCGCGCCGACCCCGAAGGTGGTGATGGTGACCGCCTACGGCCGCGAGGACGTGTTCCGCCTGGCCCAGCAGGCCGGCGTGGACGGCTTCCTGGTCAAGCCGGTGTCGCCTTCGAGCCTGCTCGACGCGATCCTCTCGGTGCTCGGCCGCAAGCGCCTGCTCGACAACGAGGCGCAGCGCGCGCCGGCCGCGCGCCGGCCGCAGGCTGGCATCGCCGGCGCCAGTGTGCTGCTGGTCGAGGACAACGACATCAACCGCGAATTCGCCGGCGAACTGCTGCGCAGCGAGGGCTTGCTGATCGACGAGGCGGTCAACGGCCAGCAAGCGGTCGAGATGGTGCGCGCGCGCGCCTACGACGCGGTGCTGATGGATATCCAGATGCCGGTGCTCGACGGCCTTGAGGCGGCGCGCCAGATCCGCGCGCTGGCCGGCGGCTCGGTCGGCGCGCGCTTCGCCAGCCTGCCGATCATCGCCATGACGGCGCTGGCGATGGCCCACGACGCCGAGCAAAGCCACGCGGCCGGCATGAACGACCATGTCACCAAGCCGATCGTGCCCGAGCGCCTGATGGCGACGCTGGCGCGCTGGATCGGCGCGCCGGCCGCCCCCTGCGCCGAGGCGGCCGCGCCGGCCATGCAGCACTGCCCGCCCGAGCTGCTGGCCTTGCGCAGCCTCGACGTGCGCGAAGGGATCCGCCGGATCGGCGGCAAGGTGTCCGCCTACCGCCGCCTGCTGCTGCGCTTTCGCGACAACTACCGCGACGCCGCCGACCGCCTGGACGCCATGATCGGCGCCGGCGAGATGGAAAAAAGCGACGGCCTGTGCCACGCGCTGGTGGGCGTGAGCGGCAACATCGGCGCCAACGCGCTGTACCTGCAGCTGGCCGCCATCGGCGCCCGGCTCAAGCAGGGCGAGCACCCGGGCGCGGACAAACTGGCCGCGCTGCGCGCCCTGCTGGCGGCGGTGGTGGCCGATATCGACAGTCTCGAGCGGCGCGCGCCGGGCGAGACCGGCGCCGCCCCGCGTCTGCGCGACGCCGCCCTGACCGGCCTGGTCGACCAGCTGGCCAACGCGCTTGAATACGACCTGGGACGGGTCGGCCCGCTGCTGGCCGAGCTGCGCGCCGGCGTGATCGGCGGCAGCGCGGCCGGCGCGATCGCCGCGATCGCCGCCGCCGCCGACGTGTTCGCGATCGACGAGGCGCTGGCGCTGACGGCGGCCCTGCGCCGCCGGCTGGCCGACGGCAACGCCCGCGCCGCCCCTCCCGACACCTTCGACACCTCCGACACCGCCGGCGCCGCCGGACCGCATGGCCAGCACAGGAATCCATCATGAGCCAATTCAACCAGCACCGGCCGCGCATCCTGATCGTCGACGACGTCCACGAGAACCTGCATCTGCTGATGCACGCGCTGAGCGCGAACCACACGATGACGGCCGCCACCTCGGGCGAAAAAGCGCTCGAACTGGCGCGCCGCGCGCCGCAGCCGGAACTGATCCTGCTCGACATCCGCATGCCCGGCATGGACGGCTACTCGGTGCTCTCGCGCCTGAAGGCCGATCCGCTCACCGCCGACATCCCGGTGATCTTCGTCAGCGCGCTCGACGACGCGGCCGACGTCACCGGCGGCCTGATGCTGGGGGCGGCCGACTACATCACCAAGCCGATCGACCTGGACCTGCTGCGGGTGCGCGTGAACACCCAGCTGGCGCTGCGCCGCTATCGCCAGGACAGCGCCTGGTTCGAGGATGAGTTCGGCGCCGAGCCGGCCAGCGCGCCGACCGTGCTGCTGGTCGACGACGTGCCGGAAAACCTGCTCGGCCTGCTCGAAGTGCTGCGCGACGACTACCGCGTATTGATCGCCAGTTCCGGCGAGCGGGCGCTCGACATCGTCCATGGCGAAGACCCGCCCGACCTGATTTTGCTCGACATTATGATGCCCGGCATGGGCGGCCTCGAAGTGTGCCGCCACATCAAGGCGATGCCCGAGCGCAGCCGCATTCCGGTCATTTTCGTCACCGTCGCCAACAGCAAGGAGGACAAGCTGGCCGGCTTCGAACTGGGCGCGTCCGACTACATCACCAAGCCGTTCGACATCGACGAGGCGCGCGCGCGCGTGCGCACCCACCTAGAACTGTCGCGGCTGCGGCGCTTTCTCGAACGGCTGGTCGGCCAGCGCACCGCGCTGCTGCAAAAGAGCGAGGAAAAATACCGCATCCTGGCCGACTACTCGCCCAACTGGGAATACTGGACCGCGCCCGACGGCAGCTACCTGTACGTCTCGCCGGCCTGCACCGGGGTGTCGGGCTACGCGCCGGCCGATTTCTTCGCCGACCCCGGCCTGATGGAAAAGATCATCGATCCGGCCGACCTGGCCGGCTGGCGCGAGTTCGGTCCGCCCGCCGCCGCCGGCGCCGAACTGGCGCCGCTGGTGTGCCGCATCCGCACCCGCGACGGCGCCGAGCGCTGGGTCGAGCACGTCGCCCGCCCGGTGCTGGGCGAGGACGGCAAGACGCTCGGCCTGCGCGGCTCGTATTCGAACATCACCCAGCGCCGCCAGGCCGAACAGAAGCTCGACTTCTTCACCCACCGCGACCCGCTCACCGGGCTGCCGAACCGCGCCCTGTTCGCCGAACTGCTGGTCCACGCGCTGACCCAGGCCGAACACACGCAGGGCGAAATCGACCTGCTGTTCATCAACCTCGACAACTTCAAGACCATCAACGAAAGCCTCGGCCACGGCGCCGGCGACCGCGTGCTGGTCGAGGTGGCGCAGCGCCTGCGCGCCCTGTTGCCGGGCAATGACAGCATCGCCAGGGTGGGCGGCGACGAATTCAACATCGTGCTCGAACGCGAGGCCGGCGCGGCCGGCGCCGACCTGCTGGCGCAGCGCGTGATCGACACCCTGTCGCAGCCCTACCAGCTCGACGCCGACCGGGTCTACATCGGCGCCAGCGTCGGCATCGCGCAGTATCCGGCCGATGGCGGCGCGGTCGACACCCTGCAAAGCGGCGCCGCCGCCGCGCTGCACGAGGCCAAGGCGCGCGGGCCCGGCAGCCTGGGATTCTTTTCGCCGTCGATGAGCCAGCGCGCGCGCGACCGCCTGGCGCTCGAAGCGGACCTGCGCATCGCGATGGCGCGCGGCGAGCTGGCGCTGCACTACCAGCCGCAGGTGAGCCTGCGCAACGGCGAGCTGGTGGGCATGGAGGCGCTGGTGCGCTGGACCCATCCGGTGCGCGGCAACGTGGCGCCGAACGCCTTCATTCCGCTGGCCGAGGAGTGCGGACTGATTATCGAACTGGGCGACGCGATCCTGCGCAGCGCCTGCCGCCAGATCCGCCGCTGGAGCGACGCCGGCCTGGCGCCGCCGCGCACGGCGGTCAACATCTCGACCGTGCAGCTGGGACGCGGACGGCTGCTGGCGTCGGTCCGCGCCGCGCTCGAGGACAGCGGCAGCGGCGCCGACCGGCTCGAACTGGAAATCACCGAAAGCTGCGTGATGAGCGAGCGCGAACTGTCATTGCAGTCGCTGGCCGAACTGCGGGCGATGGGCGTGCATCTGTCGATCGACGATTTCGGCACCGGTTATTCGTCGCTGGCCTACCTGCAGCAGCTGCAGGTGCACAAGCTCAAGATCGACATGTCGTTCGTGCGCGACATGATGCACAAGCCGGGCGACGCGGCGATCGTCAAGGCGGTCATCGCGCTGGGCCAGAGCCTGGGCCTGGAAGTGATCGCCGAGGGCGTCGAGACCATCGAGCAGGCGCGCCGGCTGCGCGAGCTGGGCTGCGACGTGATGCAGGGCTACCTGGTCAGCCGGCCCTTGCCGGCCGACGCGGCCACCGCCTTCCTGGCCGGTTTCAAAGACCGCGCGCCTATCTTTTGAGCGGCCGGGCGCGCTCGATATTGAGCCTGGCCTTGAGCTTCTGGACGTCGCCCGACTTGACCATCAGGTCGACGATGGCGTTCATCTCGTCGACCGAGATCGGGCCGTCCTTGCGCACCAGGTTGGACAGCTCGACCATCGAATCGTAAGTCTCGGCGACGATCAGCTCGTCGCGAATGGCAGGATCGGCGAGGTAGCGCGCCAGGATCGCCTCGGGCACGATGCCGACGTCGGCCTGGCCGGCCAGGATGAACTTGACGACCGCTTCGTTCGAGCCGAGAAGAT
>JBDSTZ010000431.1:0-14222 GCA_039927975.1 Massilia sp.
CCGACGCCGGCCGCGCCAAGCTGCAACAGGCACAGCCGTTCTGGCGGGGCGCGCAGGCCGAGATCGAAGCCACCCTCGGCCTCGACGCCGTGCGCGCCTTGCACCTGACCCTGGACACCACCTTGACCCAACTGAGCCCGCCACCCGAGGAGAACGCAGATGCATACGAACAATGAAATGAGCCCGCGCGCGGCCTGGCTGCTGATCCTGGCCTCGGCCGCGATCCTCATGATCACCATGGGCGCACGCCTGACCACCGGCTTGTTCATGTCGCCGATTAACACCTCGACCGGCCTCGGCATTGCCTCGATCAGCTTCGCGCTGGCGATCGGCCAGTTCGTCTGGGGCGCCGCCCAGCCGGTGTTCGGCGCGGTGGCCGACAAATGGGGCTCGGCCAAAGTCATCATCCTCGGCGCCTTCCTGCTGGCCGGCGGCATGGCGCTGACCCCCTTCGCCACCTCGCAGTGGAGCTTGATGCTGACCATGGGCATTCTCAGCGCGGCGGGCGCCGGCGCCGGCAGCTTCTCGATCCTGATCGGCGCCGCCAGCCAGCGCCTGCCAGCCGCCCGCCGGCCCTTCGCGGCCGGCTTCATCAACGCCGGCGGCTCCTTCGGCCAGTTCGTTTTCGCCCCGATGATGCAGGCGATCATCAGCAGCGCCGGCTGGATCGTCGCCATGTTCACCATGGCCGCCACCACGCTGCTGACCATACCGCTGGCCTGGCCCTTGCGCGCCAACGCCGGCAAGGCCGCGCCGCCGGCTGGCGCCGCCGCCCCCGCCACCACGCCCGCGCCGCCGGACGGCATCGGCCTCGGCCGCCAGGTGCGTATCGCCATGCGCGACCGCAGCTACCTCTGCCTGCACGCCGGCTTCTTCACCTGCGGCTTCCACATCGCCTTCCTGGTGACCCACTTGCCGGGCGAAGTCGCGCTGTGCAATCTGTCGGCCAGCGTGTCGGCCACCGCGCTCGGCCTGATCGGCCTGTTCAACATCGCCGGCAGCCTGACCGCCGGCGCGCTGTCGACCCGCTATCGCATGAAGTCGCTGCTGGCGCTCATGTATGCCAGCCGCGCCGTGAGCATCGGCCTGTTCCTGCTGGCGCCGAAAACCCCGCTGACCTTCTACGTGTTCGCCGCCACGCTCGGCTTCACCTGGCTGGCGACGGTGCCGCCCACCGCCGGCCTGGTCGGCAAGCTGTTCGGCGTGCGCTACCTGTCGACCCTGTTCGGCCTGACGCTGCTGTCGCACCAGATCGGCGGCTTCTTCGGTGCTTGGCTGGGCGGGCTGGCCTTCGTCCGCTTCGGCAATTACAACTGGATGTGGTACGCCGACATCGTCCTCGCGCTGGCCGCCGCGCTGGTCAACCTGCCGATCCGCGAGGACAAGGTGGTGCGCGCCCCGGCGCCGCGGCTCAAGGCGGAGGCGCCGTGAGCCGCGACATTCATGCCTACCGCGAAGTGGCGGTCGAATCGGTCATCGACCCGCGCAGCGGCGTCCTGCGCATCCGCCCGATGGCCGGCCAGGCCTTCGCGCCCAGCCTGGCGGTGCACTGCGCGCGCGCGTTGAGCGACCCGGCGCAATATCCGGCCGGCACGCGCTTCCTGCTGACGGCCAAACTCACCGACCGCCTCGGCGGTACGCCGTTCTTGTACGCCTGGCATGGCGACCCGGTGGTCGTGCTCACCAAGCAGCAAGCCAGGACCTTCCTCTCCGCCTTCCGGCGCGGCCGCATCTAGCGAAGGGGCGCGAAATCGGCGGGTGTGCGCGCATGGTGATGCAAAAATGGTTAGTATTTGATTTGCACGTTCACCGTTCATCTAAAGGATCGCCATGGCAACGAGAAAAATCGGAGTAATCGTCGGAAGTCTGCGCAAGGACTCGTTCACGCGCAAGGTCGCCAAGACCATCATGCTGCTGGCGCCGCCCACCGTCGACATGGAAATCGTCGAGATCGGCCAGCTGCCGCTCTACAACCAGGACGACGACGCCAATCCGCCGCCGGTCTACCTCGAATTCCGCGAGAAAATCAAATCCTTCGACGGCATCCTGTTCTGTACGCCGGAATACAACCGCTCCGTGCCGGGCGCGCTGAAAAACGCCATCGACGTCGGTTCGCGGCCCTACGGCGACAGTTCATGGAACGGCAAGCCCTGCGGCGTGGTCAGCGTCTCGCCGGGCGCGCTCGCCGCCTTCGGCGCCAACCACCATCTGCGCCAGTCGCTGGTGTTCCTCAACATGCCCGCCATGCAGCAGCCGGAAGCCTACGTCGGCAACATCGGCAACCAGTTCGAGGGCGACAAGCTGACCAACGATGCGACCAAGGCTTTCCTGCAAAACTATGCCGACGCCTTCTCCGCCTGGGTCGAACGGCATGCCGATTAAAGCGATCGCCGCCACCGCGACCGCCGCGCAGGCGGGCGACGCCGGCTGCCTGGCTATGAGGCAGCGGCCATGATCCGGATTCGCGAGATCGACCACCTCGTACTGCGGGTCAAGGACCTCGACGCCATGCTGGCCTTCTACTGCCAGGTGCTGGGCTGCACGCTTGAACGCCGCCAGGGTGCGATCGGCCTGGTGCAACTGCGCGCCGGCAGCGCCATGCTCGACCTGATGCCGGTCGACGGCAAGCTGGGCCGCGCCGGCGGCGCCGCGCCCGGTCCCGAGGGGCGCAATCTGGACCACATGTGCTTCCGCGTCGAACCCTTCGACGACGCGGCGATACGGGACCACCTGGCCGCCTGTGGCGTCGATGCGGGCCCCACCGAACCACGCTACGGCGCCGAGGGCGAGGGTCCCTCGATCTACCTGCAAGACCCCGAGGGCAATACGGTCGAGCTCAAAGGGCCGCCGTTCGCCGCGCAATAACTCACTGGCGCGCCTGAGCGGCCACCCCCTCAAACCGCGCCTGCCGCCTTCACCACGCGCTGACGCGGCGATCCTGCCATTCCTCTTGGTAACGACGCGGCGGCGCCTGCCGTCCGCGTAACGCTGCCGGTCACCAATCGCACCCCATTCGCGCGCCCCGACACCTTTGACGCAGATCAAACGCGAGTCGGGTACGAAGCCTAGCCTTGAACATCGTGCTGAAGACCAGTCCTGCCACTTAAGCAATATGTCCGACACAAGTGGGGAAATTCTGGTGCTTCACTGCGTACCCGTGCCGTGGTGGCGCGAACAGCCGGCGCAGGTCGCCCGCTGAGCCAGACGGCAATCCATTTCATCGAATCAAAACTTTAAGAGGTAACACTAATGTTTCCATTCTCGCAAAACGTCACTCCTGCTGTCCGTACCCACATGGACGCCCAAATGTCCTTCATGAACGATCTCTCCAAGTCGCTGTTCCGTTCCTTTCAGCAGCTGTGCGACCTGAACATCCAGCTGACCCAAACCATGCTGGAAGAATCCAACCTGACCAGCCAGCAATTGATGACTGCCCAGCGTCCAACCGAAACCTTCAGCGCCGCCGCCTCGCGCGCACAGCCAGCGACTGAAAAACTGCGCGCCTACCAGCAACACATTTCGCGCGTGGCGGCGGATGCCCAGGTTGAACTGGCGCGCGTGACCGAACAGCACGTGCAGGAAACCACCCGCACCGCGCGGGCGCTGGCCGACGAAGTGCAGCGCGTAGCCTCTGAGGAAACCGAGCGTGGCATGCGCAACCAGCAAGAAACCATGCGCAAGTTCAGTGATCCTTTCGAGGGTCGCTACCAGCAAGGGCAGCAATCGCGCGGCAATGGCGCCGGCGCCAGCATGCAAAGCGGGCAGGGCGGCAACGCCCAGGGCGGCAGCCAGTCCGGCACCAGCGACACGCATGGCGGCAGCATGCAAAGCGGTGGCGCACAGGCCGGGCAGACGAGCGCCGGATCGGCGGCCGGCAAGGCTGGCACGAGCGCCGGTGGTTCGCGCAAAGATATCTGACCGACGCAATCAGCTTGATCGTCGGCGGCCGCGTGTCCTATCGGGCGTGGCGCGGCAAAGCAACATGACCGGCGCCGCCTTATCGGGTGGCAGCTAACGCAGAAGTGCCCGGTCTAACGGAGTCCGCTTGCTACCTCGAGCGGGCTTCGTCGAGCAATCCTTGTCCTCGCTGTCTCGCTGTCCCTCAATCTCCGCAATCTCCGCAGCCTCCGCAGCCTCCGCAATCTCCGCAATTTCCGCAATTTCCGCTGCTTCCGCTAGCCTCGCTGTCGCCCCTGTCCCGGCTGTCGCGGCTGTCCGTTCTCGTGGCAGTACCAGATGAAGGTTGAAATACCGTATCCAACTGCGTATTCTTGCCATCTTCACCTCTGGCGGGAGCGCGTTGATGGAAACACCAAGCAAGGCCGAACACGACAAGTGCGAACACGATCAGTCCCAAGTCGGCAAGACGGAACATGAACGCACTGGTCCGGCGGACACGCCGGCGGACGCGACGCACGCTTCATCCTTGGCGAGCCCTGCGCAAGTACTGGCGGCGCCGTCCGTTGGTATTGAGAATGCGGCGCTGGACCCGTCCTCTGAACAAGGCCAATTCTTCGCCAACCAGGCCGAATGGGCGCAATGGCTGGCCCGGCACCACGGCAACGTCGACGGTATCTGGATGAAACTGGCAAAGAAAGGCGCGCCGCAGCCGGCGCTGTCGCAGGCCGAAGCGCTCGAAGTGGCATTGTGTTTTGGCTGGATCGACGGCCAGCGCAAGGCGCTCGACGCGCAATACTGCCTGCAGCGTTACACGCCGCGCCGGGCCCGCAGCATCTGGTCGAAAATCAACCGCGACAAGGCACTGGCCTACATCGAGCAAGGCAAGATGCAGCCGAGCGGGATGGCCGAGATCGAGCGCGCGCGCAAGGATGGGCGGTGGGATGCTGCCTACGATGCGGCCAGCGTCGCAACCGTACCGGCCGATTTGCAAGCCGCGCTAGACGCCGATCCGGCGGCGGCAGCCTTCTTTCCCCTGTTGACGGCGCAAAATCGCTACGCCATCCTGTTTCGCACCCAGGCCGCCAAAAAGCCCGAAACGCGGGCCAGGCGTATAGCGCAATTCATCGCCATGCTCGCCCGCGGCGAAACCATCTATCCGCAGCGCAAGCGGCCGCAGTAGCGTTCCGGGCAACGACGCCGCAAGCCAACAGCAACGGGGGCACAACAACGCTTTTTCTGTCCAGCTCAATCGTCATCATCGTCGTCGCTGCCGTCGTCCTTGACCTTCTTCACCCGCTCGCTGTCGAGCTTGGCCTTCATGGCGGCCACCTTGCCCATGAACTCGTCGACACTGTGATCCGGCGCCACCTTCATCGACGGCGGCAGCACCACCGACATGTAAAGCTCGTCGGCCGGACGCCCGCTGCGCTGCAAATTGCTGATCAGATTGAGCCCCGACCCGAGCAACCCGAGAATCAAACAGGTCACTGCGAACCGCTGCGTATTGTGCGGCTTGACGGTCGACAAGTGAAAGTACAGCATCCCGGCCGCCGTCACAATGACCGCGTGCGAGCCATACCGCGTGATGCCTTCGAGCGAAAATGCGTACGCCACCAGCGTCGAGAGCAGCTTGTACACCGTGATCGCCGCCAGTCCGCAACCGAAAATAAACAGATGCCGGCCAAGCCGCGCGTGGCGGCCGAACAGGCGATTGGCGAAGGCCCACACGCCGCCCCACACCAGTCCTGCACCGATGCCCATCGCCAGCGCCTGCAGGTAGCGTGTCAACTGGAACGACTTGGTGTCCGGCAGCCAGGTCGTCAGCAACGCCACGGCGCCGATCAGGATCATGCCGACCAGCCCCGGCAAACTGCCTTCCCAGCCATGCATGGTCCGGTCGAGCAATTCCTTCGGCACCGGAAAAGCCGCCGCCCGCACCCGCAAGCTGGTGTGGCCGATGCGCACCTCGGTGTCGCCGGTCATCACGATACTATCTTTTCGCTTGCCGCGATGCACCACGCCATTCTTGCTGCCCAGGTCGCGCAGCACCAGTTGGCCTTGTTCGTCGGCCTCGATCAGCGCGTGCCGCGGCGCCGCGTAGGCGTCATCAATGATGAAGTCGTTATCGTAGCCGCGCCCGAGCCGGATCGGCAGGCTGTCGACCCGGTGCCGGTGCAGCACGTCGCCATTGCGCGCCAGCGTTTCAATGAAATAGGGGCCGTTCATTTCTTGCTCCCGCGTCCGAGGGCTTCAAGGAAGGCGCGCGTGCCGCGCATGCCGTTCTCGAACGACACGCCGGAAATATCGATCCGGCTTTGCAGGCTCGCCTTCGCTTCGTCGGTGCTGGCGGTCATGAGCGTGAAGTTGTACAGCCCTGGAAATTTGCGGTAGGCGCGCACGCAGCTCACCACGCGCAAGGGCAAGTTTTTGCTGGTGACGAATTGCTCGGTGCACGAGGGCGCCGTCAGCCGGGTATCCTTGCTGTTGCCCAGGTTGTCGACCTTGAACAGCGTGCTGGCCAGCACCGCGAAGCGGATCTTGTCCAGGCTGGTGCTGCGCACATATTGATGCGTCATCGACACGTGCCCGGTCTGCTGGGAATCCGACACATAGATCGCCGACTCCATCGAACAACTGATCGTGTCGGCCGTGAAACTGGCCTCGGCCTTGACGTTCGAGTGGCCCCAGCAGCGCACCTGTTCGGATTCGCGCACCGGCACCAGGTAAGGTCCCATCGCCTTGACCGTCAGCGGGGTCTCGAGCAGGCGGTCGATCATGCCGCGCTGATGCACCAGCAGTTGCTGACCGATCAGCGGGTTGAAATCCTTCGGCGGCGCGCCCTGGGCCGCCACCTTTTTCAGCAGCTCCTGCGCGTAATGCACCGGCACCAGAAAGCTGACCAGCTCGCCGTCGCGCCGCTTCGACACGTTCACCCCGGCCACTTCGCCGTTGACCGTCACGCTGGGCCCGCCGCTCATGCCCGAATTGATCGGCCCGGTGAACATCAGCTGATCATAAAAGCTGCGCGTGATGACGCCGTTGTAGGCGCCTTCGGAAATCGCGAAGCCGAGGTCGAGCGGATTGCCGAGTGAATACAGATACTGGCCCTGGGTCAGCTTGAGCGTGCGTTCGGGCACCTTGAAAAAACCCGTGCCGCTGCGATTGATGCGCACCACCGCCAGGTCGTGCAGCACGTCGACCGCGACCAGCTCGACCGGGCCGCTCTTGCCATTCGTATCGATGTACTCGCCGGCGTAGACGTCCGGGTCCAGCGCCAGCTGCGACACCACGTGGTAATTGGTCAGCACCAGGTTGCTGGTGCCGACCATGAAGCCCGAGCCCACGCTCGACTGGCTGCGTCCGTTCTTGAGCAGCATGCGAATCTGCAACAAGTCGGCCTTGGCCGAGGAATACAGCTTTTGCGCGGCGGAGGAGGGCGGCGGCAGGGCCGCGTTATCGTCGGTTTCGCCAGCCGCCGGCGAAGGCGGCGTGCCGGCCGGCGGCGCGCCAGGCGCCACAACCGGAGGAAGCGCTGGCGGCGCGGCGGGCGCCGTTGCCGTTGCGGCAGGGCGGGGCGCAGTCGCCGCCGAACCCGTGGCGATGGAACGGCTCTCCGCTGCCGGCGGACTTGTCACATTCGAACGGGGCGCTGCGGGCGCTGAAGCCGGCGTCGCCGCCAGCGCCAGCGCGCCATGGCTGAGGCAGCACATCAGTGCTGCGGTCGGGATTATTTTCATGCAATCCTTGATGAGCAAGACGACACGTCTATCTTGCCATCAAGCTTAACTGATTTGCCGTTTTATAGCTCGCCGTCTTCGGCCACAGCCGCCAGCAAGGGCTGCATCATATGGCCCAGCTTCGCTTCCTTGGTGTCCAGGTAGCCGGTATTGAAGGCGTTGCGATTGACCAGCAGCGGTACGCGCTCGCTGACGTGCACGCCCAGCTTTTCCATCGCATCGATCTTGCGCGGATTGTTGGTCATCAGGCGCAACTCCTTGATGCCGAACTGTTCGAGCATCGGCTGGCACAGCGCGTAATTGCGGGCGTCGGCGTGAAAACCGAGTTGCAAGTTCGCCTCGACCGTATCGGCGCCGGCCTCCTGCAGGCGATAGGCGCGGATCTTGTTGACCAGGCCGATGCCGCGTCCTTCCTGGCGCAGGTAGAGCAGAATGCCGCGTCCTTCGTCGGCAATGCGTTTGAGCGCGCCTTCGAGCTGGGCGCCGCAATCGCAGCGCTGCGAAAACAGCACGTCGCCGGTCAGGCACTCCGAATGCACGCGCGCCAGCACCGGCTCGCCGTTGCCGATATCGCCCAGCGTCATCGCCAGGTGTTCCTTGCCGGTCGTGTGCTCGACAAAGGCGTGCAGTGTGAACTGCGCCCACGGTGTCGGCAGGGCGCACGAGGCGACGTAGTCCATCAGGGCGTCGGATGAAGGTGTAACGGGCATGGCGCTATTCTCGAAATCTATTGCTGTACCCGCAAGTGTAGCGGAATTTGGCCCTTCCCGTCAGGCCGGGCGCCGTAGATCACACCGGTTCACCGGCCGGAGCGAGGGGTGTGTCGCGGGCCTCCCGCTTGCCGCCCGAGACAGCAAACGGGAGGCGCCGCACACGCTCGCCCCGCGCGGTATGGCGGCGCGGGGCGAGCGCTGCGCCCCGGACCCGGCGGCGCTCGCCTGGTTCCCTGGCGGCTTACTGCGGCAAGTCGAACACCAGCACCTCGGCCGCTTCGGCCTCGCTCAGGGCGATCGCGTCTTCGCCGCTGATCTTGAGGGCGTCGCCGCCATTGAGCGCGGTGCCGTTGACCGTGATCCGGCCGCGCACCACGTGCACATAGCCGTGGCGTCCCGGCGCCAGCGCCAGTTCGGCGCGCTCATCCTGATGCAGGATGGTGGCGTAGATCGCCGCGTCCTGGTGAATCAGCACCGAACCCTCGCGGCCGTCGTGCGAAGCGATCAGGCGCAGCTTGCCGCGCTTGCTGTCGACGTCGAAGTGCTTCTCTTCATAACTCGGCGCGATGCCCGTCTCGTTCGGCTGAATCCAGATCTGCAGAAAATGCACCGGCTCCGTCTGCGAACCGTTGAATTCGCTGTGCCGCACCCCGGTGCCCGCGCTCATCCGCTGCACATCGCCATAATGCAGTACCGAGCCGGTACCGATGCTGTCCTTGTGTTCCAGCGCGCCTTCGAGCACATACGAAATGATCTCCATGTCGCGGTGGCCGTGGGTGCCGAAACCCTGGCCCGGCGCCACCCGGTCTTCATTGATCACGATCAGCGGACCGAAACCGGTGTGGCGCGGATCGTGATAGCTGCCGAAGGAAAAACTGTGCTTCGATTGCAGCCAGCCGTGGTTGGCGTGGCCGCGGTCTTCACTTTTGCGAATTTGGGACATGTCAGACTCCGTTTCTATTGTTATGTGCGATAATTTTGATCAATGACCCTGCGGTGTTTTCATTCCTGCCGCATCCATGAATCACAGTATATTCTGGCGAGCGCGTTTATTAAAACGGAATATTTCCTCCGCTATGATCGAAAAAATCGAATGTTAAAACTCAGCCTCGACGCACTGCAAATCATCGACGCCATCGACCGCCGCGGTTCCTTCGCCAAAGCGGCCCAGGAACTGTTCAAGGTGCCCTCGACCATTTCGTACATGGTGAACAAGCTGGAGGAAGACCTCGACGTGCGCGTGTTCGAGCGCAACGGTCCGCGTATCCTGCTCACCGACGCGGGGCGCGAACTGCTCAAGGAAGGCCGCTTCCTGCTCAAGGCCGCGCTCGACCTGGAACAGCGCGTCAAGCGCGTCGCTTCCGGTTGGGAAACCGAACTGGCCATCGGCCTTGACTCGATGTTCTCGGCGCGCGCCCTGACCGACGATATCGCAGCCTTCTACGAAGTGGCGCCGCGCACCCGCCTGCGCATCGTCCAGGAAACCCTGTCCGGCCCGTGGGAAGCCTTGCTCGAGCAGCGTGTCGACCTGCTGGTCGGCGTGGCCGGCGAAGGCCCGGCCGGCGGCGGCTATGTCGCGCGGCCGATCGGCGCCTTGCCCTTCGTGTTCACGGTCGCCCCGAACCATCCGCTGGCCGCGCTGCCCGAGCCGCTCACGCGCGCCGACCTGCAGCGCCACCGCGCCATCGTGGTGGCCGATTCGGCCCGCACCATGCTGCCGCGCACGGTCGGTTTGCTGCTGGGCCAGGACGCGCTCAGCGTGCCGACCATGCAGCTCAAATACGATTACCAGGTCGCCGGCCTCGGCTTCGGCTTCCTGCCCGAACACTGCGCCCGCCGCGCCATTGCTGTGGGGAAACTTGTGGAAAAGCAAGTCGAGGAGCCCCGTTCTCAGGAAACATTCTATGTAGCGTGGCGCAGCGGCGAAGACGGCGCGGCGCTGTCCTGGTGGCGCAAACGCATGCTCGCGCCGACTCTGTTCGCGCAACTGTGCGCGCAACTGCCGAGCGAGGCGGGAAACTGACCAGCCCGCCCGGCAGGCACGAAATATTCGTTGCCGACGTCAGGAAATGTTGATTTTTGCTTAAAATTTCGGAGTAAGATAGTCAACTAACCGAACCCAGCCGGTACACAATCATGATCCCGTCGAGCCCCGCGCCACTGGTATATTTTCGTGTCATCGCCGACCGTATCGGCCGTCCGGGTGCGCTGGTGCTCGACATCGGACCGGGCCAGGTCGAGGCCTTGCGTCCCCTGACCGAGGCGCCGGCCTTTAAACTGCTGACCACCGCGCTGCCCTGTTTCCACCGTCAGGAGCTGGCGCCGGCGCTGGTCGCCATGCTGGCGGCGGCCGGCTGGAGCGAACTGCCGCCGGGGACTTTGCGGCGCCTCGACCAGCCGCTCGTCACCAGCTGTTTGCCGAGCGCTGCGCGCTGGCTCGACGGCAACTGGTGCATGACTGCGCCGGCCAAGCCGGTCGGCGCCCAGGTCGCCTCGCGCACGCGCGCCCTGCAGCTGGTGCAACTGGTGGCGGCCGATGCGGCCACCCACGAAATCGAAGCGCTGCTGCGGCTCGACCCGACCCTGGCCTACAACCTGCTGCGGCTGGTCAATTCGGTCGGCATCGGCGGCGGGCGCCGGGTCACCAGCTTCGCGCAGGCGCTGCTCATCCTCGGGCGCCAGCAACTGCGGCGCTGGCTCAACCTCATGCTGTTCGCCGCGCGCGACGGCGACAACCGCGCCTCGCTGCTGCTGGCGCGCGTGATGGTGCGCGCCGGCGCCATCGAGCAGCTGGCCAGGCTGCGCGGCCTCGACAAGTACACCCAGGAGCAGGGCTTCATGGTCGGCCTGTTCTCGCTGCTGGGCGCGCTGTTCGGCATGTCGATGGCCGACGTGCTGGCGCCGCTGGCGCTGGGCGACGCGGTGCAGCACGCGCTGCTGCGCAAGGACGGCGAACTGGGCGCGCTGCTGCAGGTGGCCGAGGCGGCCGAGCAGGCCTGCCTCGAACAAGTGGCCGGCCAGCTCAAGGACTTGCAGCTGGCGCCGGCGCAGTTCAACCAGACGATGCTCGAGACGACCGCGTGGATGCTCGGCGCGCTCAAGCCGCAGCAGGGGGCGCACCATGGATGACACATCGCTGGCGCGTTGCCTGGACCTGGTGCGCGAGGCCAGATCGCAAGGCGGCCAGGCCCAGTCGGCCACGCTGGCCGAACTGGAAACGCTGCTGGCGCAAGCGAACACGCTCGGCGCCGGCAAGCCCGACCTGTCGGCCCAACCGGCCCTCACGCTCGACCTGGCCGGCTACGTCACCGGCTGGAACAAGGGCGCCGAAGCGATGTTCGGCTACAGCGCCGACGAAGCCGTTGGCCGCCACGCCCTGTTCCTGTACGCCGACGACGAAGAGGATCCCGGCATCGCCGAACTGTTCCTCGAAGACGGCAGCAGCCTGATCGAAGTACGGCGCCGCAAGAAGAGCGGCGAGACCATCTGGGTGCGGCTGGCGCTCTCGCTCACGCTCGACGAAGAAGGCGAGCCGGCCGGCATGCTGGCCTATTTTTCGCCGCTGCCGCGCTTTCTGAGCGAGGAAGACAAAGTCCGCCTGCACGCGCGCATCATCGAAGACATCGATCAGGGCGTGCTGATCACCGACGCGCACGAGCGCATCGTCTCGATCAACAACGCCTTCACCCGCATCACCGGCTACTCGCCCGAGGAAGCGATCGGCCAGACCCCCGACTTTCTGCGCTCGGGCGTGCCGGACGCCGAATTCTGCGTGCGCGTGCACAACGCCATGCACGGCCAGGCGCCGTGGCGCGGCGAAGTGTTCAGCCGGCGCAAGAACGGCGAAGTGTTCCCGCAATCGGTGACGGTGAGCGTGGTGCGCACGGCGGGCGGCGCGATCAGCCACACCTTCTCGCTGTTCTCCGACATCAGCCAGCACAAGGACGCCGAGGTGCGCATGCAGCGCATGGTCAACTACGATAGCCTGACCGGGCTGCCCAACCGCACCCTGTTCAACCACCTTGCCGACCAGATGCTGACCGAAGCGCGCCGCCTCAAGCAGTTTGGCGCCGTGATGGTGATCGACGTCAAGCGCGTCGGCGCCATCAGCGACACGCTCGGCCACGACGTCGCCGGCGAACTGGTATGCGCGATCAGCCGCATGTTCCGCCACACGCTGCGCGACGCCGACATCCTGGCGCGCATCGGCGGCACCCGCTTCGCGGTGGCGCTGCCGCTGGTCGAAAAGCGCGAGCACGCCGCCATCGTCGCCCACAAGCTGCTGGCCGCGCTGAGCGCGCCGGTCGCCGTCGGCGCCCACAGCCTGCAGGTCGGCGCGCACATCGGCATCGCGATCTACCTCGAAGACAGCACCGACACCGCCTCGCTGAACCGCTACGCCGACATCGCGCTGGCCAAGGCCGAGCAGGGCGGCGGTGACGGCTTCCTGTTCTACAGCGAAGAGATGGATGCGCGCGCCAAGGAGCACCTGCGGCTGGAATCGGAACTGCGCTCTGCGCTGGCCGCGCGCCAGCTCGAACTGCACTACCAGCCGAAGGTGAGCCTGCGCAGCGGGCGCATCGTCGGCGCCGAGGCGCTGATCCGCTGGCCGCATCCGCAGCTCGGCATGGTCTCGCCGGGCGTGTTCATCCCGCTGGCCGAGGAAACCGGATTGATCTTCGAGATCGGCGGCTGGGTGCTCGACGAAGCGTGCCGCCAGATCCGCGCGTGGAGCGACGCCGGCTTGCAGGCGCCGCCGGTGGCGGTCAACCTGTCGGCGCGCCAGTTCAACCGGCGCCTGCCGGCGCGCATCCTGGAGACGCTCGACCGCCACCGCGTCAAGCCGCAGCAGATCATGCTCGAAATTACCGAGAGCCTGCTGGTGGGCGGCTCCGACAACATCATCGCCATCATGAACGACCTGGTGGCGATGGGATTGTCGCTCGCGCTCGACGACTTCGGCACCGGCTATTCGAGCCTGGCCTACCTGAAGAAATTCCCGATCAGCACCCTCAAAATCGACCGCGCCTTCGTGGTCGGGCTGCCGGGCGACGAGAGCGATTGCGCGATCGCGCGGGCGATCGTGACGATGGGCCAGCAACTGCGCCAGGAAATCGTCGCCGAGGGCGTCGAGACCGTCGAGCAAATGGCCTTCCTGCGCGAGCTGGGCTGCGACCAGCTGCAGGGCTACCTGTTCAGCCCGGCGGTCCCGCCCGCCGAATTCGCGCGCATGATGCGCGACGGCGAACGCCTGCTCGTCGGCCGCTGACAAGGCCGAGGCATGGGGTCAGGCCAAAGCATGGGGTCCAAGGCCAAGGCATGGGGTCAGGATCTGACCCCAAGCCTTGAAAGTCGCGCCTGAGCCCAAGCTTAGTTGGAAGATGGTGGAAATTAATCCTGCGAGCGTCTCAGCAGCTCGTTGCGCTTCCGGCTGAATTCATCCTTGGCTTTCTTGACCACCTCGGTCTCGGTCGCCGTCAGCAGTTCTTCCATCACGTTGGTCAGATGCGCCTGCATCGCCGCGCGCGCGGCCGCCGCGTCGCGGTCGCGCAGCGCGTCCACCACCGCGCGGTGGTCGTCGACAAACGCCGAAATGCCCACCGAGCGCGCGCGCCTGAAAATCTCGCGCGTCAATGGCGCCTTGTAGCGCATGTCCCACAAGGTCTCGACCACGAAGCACAACGCCGCGTTGCGCGTCGCCCGCACGATCTTGAAGTGGAACGCGCGATCGGCCGAATCGTCCATCACGTCCTTCTCGAAGTCGTGCTTCATGTCGTCGAGCAGGGCGTACAGGGACGCCACTTCCTCGTCGCTGATGCACTTGGCCGCCAGCGCGGCCGCTTCGCCTTCGATCAGCTTGCGCGCCTCGGTC